>JBCCCX010000037.1:0-17105 GCA_039033275.1 Pseudomonadota bacterium
TCGCGGTAATGGAACATCCCGGCAAGCTGTGGAAGATTCGGGCTCGACATACGGTATTGGCGACGGGAGCGCTGGAACGCCCCTTGCTGTTTCAGAACAACGATCTGCCCGGCGTGATGCTGCTGAGCGCGGCGGAGCGTTTCGCGGGACAGTATGGTGTTTCTGCCGGTCGCCGTATCGTGGTCGCCGGTTTGGATATCGCCGAGCGTGCGGCAGCCCTGGCCGGTTTGGGTCTGAATGTGGTCGCAACGGTGGATTACGATACATCGTCCATCATCCGCGCCAAGGGGCGCGCAGTCCTGCGTGCCGTGGAAATCGAAACGCCGGCCGGGCGTGAAACCATCGCTTGCGACGCCCTGTTGATGAGCGGTGGTTGGACGCCCAACGTACACCTTCTGCGTCACGCCGAGGGGAAGATACGTTTCGACGACGCGGCCCAGACTTTCGTTCCTACAGGCGACGTGCCGGATCTGACCTGTATTGGCGGTTGCGCCGGCCGAAACCCGATCGACGACGGTGCGGCGGTCGTCACGGACGGAGTCCGTCCGCCGGAGGACCATCCGCGTGGCCTCGGCTATGTCGTTCATCGCGATGCTAATCCCCGCAAGGTCTGGGTGGATTTTCACAACGATGTGCGGCTGTCCGATATCCGCACCGCCGCCGATGAGGGATTCCGCTCGGTCGAGCACCTCAAGCGCTACACGACGCTCGGCATGGCCACGGACCAGGGACGCACCAGCAATGTGAACGCGATCCTGACCTTGGGCGACTATCTCGGCAAGCCGCCACAGAGTATTGGCACGACGCGGTTCCGCCCGCCTTTCAAGCCCGTCCGACTGGGTGCGTTCGCAGGACGGAACACAGGCGAATTATTGCAGCCGCTGCGCCGCACGATCTGGCACGACGAGGCGGTCGGGAACGGCGCGATTCTGGCCGACTATGCGGGTTGGCACCGCGCGGTCTGCTTTCCGAAGTCCGGAGAGACCGAAGCGGATGCTGTGCAGCGCGAAGCGCTGGCCGTCCGGGAGGGCGTCGGCCTGTTCGACGCCTCGCCGCTGGGCAAAATCGAAGTCTGGGGGCCGGACGCAGCGACATTCCTAGACCGCATCTACGCCGGCACGATGAGTACATTGAAAACCGGCCGCGTGCGCTACGGTCTGATGATGAGCGAACAGGGCGCAATCTTCGATGATGGCGTCTGCGCGCGGTTGGAAGACGACCTGTTTCTCGTCGGCACGACCAGCGGCAATGCCGCCCGCGTGCTGGACCATCTCGAAGAATGGCACCAGCGCGAATGGCCCGATCTTCGGGTCTCCATCGTGCCGGTCACCGAACAATGGGCGACCCTGTCGATCAACGGTCCGCGCGCCCGCGATCTGCTCGAACGGTTGCGGCCCGGCGCAGACATTTCCGCCAAGGCGCTCCGCCATATGCAGGCGGTGGAAACGACGTTGGGCGAGCTGCCCGCTCGTATCCTCCGAGTCAGCTTTACCGGCGAACTCTGTTTCGAAGTCAGCGTTCCGGCGGTCGAAGGCGCGGGCCTCTGGCGCGCTGCCATGACGGCGGGCGAAGGGCTCGGCGTGCTGCCTTTCGGCGTCGAATCTCTCATGGTGATGCGGATCGAAAAAGGCTTCGCCCACATCGGTTCGGAAACGGATGGGGACACCCTGCCGGACGATCTGGGCTACGGTCGCATGGTGGCCAACAAAAAGAGCGACTGCGTCGGTCGCCGCTCGACCGAACGCGTGAATGCGCGGCGACCGGACCGGCGGCAGATGGTCGGCCTGGAACCGCTCGATGCCCGTCAAGCCATAGCCGTGGGCGCGAATGTCCTGAGTGTCGATGGAAAGCGCACGCGCGGCTGGGTCAGCAGTGCGGCTCACAGCCCGGTCTTGGAGCGCTCCGTCGCGCTGGCCATGATCGAGGGCGGACGGGCGCTGACTGGTGAGACCATAACACTCTATCACGACGGCGGCAGGATAGAGGCGCGCGTCTGCGCCCCCTGCGCGCTGGACCCTGACGGGGAGCGGCTTCGTGGATAAGATATATCTCCTCGCGCGATTGAAAGGTGCGGCCTTTCCCGACGGCTACAACGTAACGCCTTGCCAGGTTCAGACGTCGGGTGCCGCGAGCGTTCTCTGGTGGACGCCGGACCAGCGTCTGCAGATCGGTGGGTCTTCGCTTGCCGATAAGCGCGACCTGCGCGTGGTCGATCTTTCCTCGCAATTTGCCCTGCTGACCGTCCCGGATGAGGCGCGCATATTGTTCCCGGTCGATGTCTCAGCGGGCGAGGCCAAGCGCACCTTGTTCGGTCCTCATCGGGTCTGCCTGTTCCAGCTGGATAACGACCTTCGCGCCGTCGTGTTGCGTTCCCAACTCTGGGCGGTGCAGACGCGCTTAGGCCTCCGGCCTGCACGCTGACATGGACCGTCCGGCCGATGGCAAGAGAGAATCCTGCTTGTACTATCTGAAAATGAGAGAATAGCGCGGCGCGTAGGGGCGGCCTAGCTAATCGCGCGGATCGCCGCTTTCATCTTCAATGCACGGCGAAGGCAGGGATGTCGGCTCGCTAATGTGTGATCCCGTCGATCAGTGTGCAGGTGTAAAGATGGGTGGGGGCGTGCCCGTCCCGTCGTCCGGGCCGAACTTTGGCACGGGCATCAAGCCCAGCCACACATAGTCCCGCATGACCGCGTCCGTATCCGAAATCAGGCGACTTCGCTGGTCGTAGTGGTAGTGAACATCGGTGATGTTGCCGAACGCGTCCACCGTGTCCTTGGCAACGTGCTGCGCGTCCGCGTCGTAAGTGTAGGCCTCCACCAGCGCCCGTCGATCAGTTCGTCCATGAAGGCGAAGCCGTTGCCGATCTGCCAGTTATGCTCGAAGTCTATAGGGGTCGCATAGTCGTGCGTCTCGAAGCCGAGACATGACAATGTTTTGGGGTACTTGCTTCAGTTCGATGAGACCCTTGATTGCTTTCAGCCTGTAGAGAAACCTCTCCTCCAATTGGCTTGCTCCCGGAGAAGTGGTCCGTTTTGAGCGTTAGAGTTTTTGGCTGTTTTGCGCTTGAAGCAGCACATCATGGCGGAGAAACGATACACACCCGAACAGATCATCGCGAAGCTTAGAAAGGCGCAAGCCCGGCTTGCAGCAGGCGAAAAGATCAAAGCCGTCTGTCGATCGCTCGGCATTTCAGAGCGGACTTATTATCTGTGGCGATGTGAGTTTGGCGGCTTCAAGGTCGATCAGGTCAGGCAGCTGAAGGCTCTGGAAAAGGAAAACCTTCGGCTAAGGAGAGCCTTCGCAGGCTCACCCAATCCGACGCTTGATGCGATGATCTTGAAGATTTGAGGTGTAGCCGAATGGGTCGAGGGAAAGTTACTTCCGCCCTTCGCGCCGCCGGCGGGCCGTGGATCAAGTCTGCAAGACGCTTGAAACTTCCAAGCATCGGGCATGTTGTTTCCTGGGCCAGAACCGTTCCACCCAGAGGAAACCGCGCGGTCCGAGGCAGGTAAAGCGGACGTGCGCCGAGCCCTGACATGTAAGCGCGAGGAAAGCTTTCCATGCTTGTGTATGGACACCCGAAGCTCAGATCGAAAATCAATGGCTCCGATGCAGTGTGTTCCGACGGGGTGGTTCCGTGAACACGATCATCATGGCGGCGGCAACGTAAAGAGCTGCCGATAAGACATGCAAGGGGACGTTCATCGCCAGCCATGTCTCCAAAGTCGATTCCGATAGATCGGTTGCGGCCATGACGTGATGCTCGACATGGTGAAAACCCGATACGGTGAAGACGAACATCGTCAGAGGCAGGGCCAAGACCGCGCATGCAGCCATGGCCAGCTTGTGAGCCCCAAATCGTTTGCGCTGCCTCAGCCCCGTAATCAAAAGGGCTATGGCGAGTAGGAATTGAATGAAGAAGCTCCCAATATATGGGGTTACAGGATCCCCCTCGACTCGGAAGACGGCATAGGTATCTTCCAACATCGACGCATATCCGTTCGCGATCAGCCAATCAAAGTAACGGGCCAGCACGATGACATGCCCGATCAGGTAACCACTCAGAATGGCGGTCACGAAACCGACGGCCCGCCAGAGAAAAATCGTCTTCATGTCAGAACCTCGCTGCGATGCCGGCGCCAAGAACGCGCCCACGATTGATATTGACCGTCGCGATGGGAAAGGCCGGCGTCCCGAAATTCTGTCCATAGAGTTCAGCGCGTTCATTGCCGATATTCGAGCCGAACACGTAGATATCCACCTTGTCCAGGCTCACGCCGAGGCGACCGTCGATCAAAGTGTATGAAGACAGGTCGAAAGCGTTTGCGGGATCGTTGGCGCGCTTGCCGATATGTTGCACCGAAACATTGTAGAAGGCGCGCCGTTCCACTTGAGCCAGATTGAAGGGCACATCCCCTGAAAGCGCCGCCGAGAGGGTGACATTCGGCGCAAGGGGAACTCGGTTGCCGTCGCTCGCACCGGAAAGGTTGGCGACTGGAATGTTCTTGAACCTGGCTCTTTGCAGGCCGAGACCTAGGTCCAGGACAGCCCATTCGGCGAGGGTCGCTGTGGCCGTCGCGTCGATTCCGTAGGTCTCGTAATCGAGGTTTTCTGCGATGTTCGAGAATGTCGTGGCGTCGAACTGATAGACTTGGCCGTCGGAAACATCGTTGTAAAATAATGCTAGGCTGTAGGCCAACGACGCCCGTGTTCCACGCAGGCCAGCCTCGAAACTATCATTCGTGGTGGCCGCAAACGGGTTGATCGGCTGCCGCGCCAGAGCGTTGGCGGCGAACTCGCCGTAGCCGCCGGATGCATGTCCTCTGGCATAACGTGCAAACAGAGTGTGGGCGCCCAGATCGTAGAGCGCGCGGACATTGCCGACGACGTAGTCATCGTCAAATTCGCTGGCTTCCAAAAAACGGGGTGTCCCGGCGAGAGGCCCAAAGAAATCCGTCGTGCCCTCATACTGGACCTCGTCTCGGGCCACACGAATACCGCCGCCCACTGTCAGCTTGTCCGAGAGGTCGTAGGACAGATCGGCGAAGACGCCATAGGTCGCGTTATCGTTTGAAGACAGTTCGTCCACATTGAAGGGCGGAATGTTGCTTCGCCTCGATACTGTCCGATCAAACGCCAAGTCGAGGTAGATTGCCCCGATGATCCATTCTAGCGGACCATTGCCATCGGACTGGAGCCGAACCTCGGCAGAGACCGTCTCCTCATCCGTGTCCAGGACACTTCGATCGTTTGTGGGATCCGTGGTGAACTGAGCCGGAACCCCGAAGGCGACAGGTGCGAGGATGGAGTCCGTCAGATCGAAACTGTTCCCGATCTCGCTATTCTCAAGTCCCGCCAGGGCGACAAGGCGGTAACCTCCGAAATCGTTTTCAAAACGCAACGACAAACGATCAGTGTCGCGTGATGCTCTGGGCAAGCCGCTCTGCCCTGCGATGGGAAAGCCGGGTGCGTCGCGCAAAAGGTCGGTTGTCGGCGTCCTGTCCTCTCGGTCGGTCTGATAGCTGAATTTCAAGCTCGCCATCTCGGACAGCAGAGCCTTGGCACTCACGCGGCCAGCAAAGATCTCCGCGCCGTTCAGATCATCATCTGTCAGCGTATTCTCTACATCGCCATCATACTCGGTATATCGGATCGCACCTCGCACCAGGAGCCTTTCGTTAAGCGCACCGCCGCCCGCACCATTGAGTGCAAGGTAGCCGTTCTCCCCGACTTCGACCCGGGCACCCCCACCCCATTCGTCTTCCAAATCCCGGGTGACGACATTGACGGCGCCGCCGATTGTCGAGCGACCGTAGAGTGTGCCCTGCGGACCTTTGAGGACTTCCACACGTTGCACATCGAGCATCATCGCATCGAAGCTGCGTAGGGGTACGACATGCTCGTCGATCGTAAAGCTGACGGCGGAGTCGTACGGGCCGAAGGTTGCCAGGCCACCTAGACCCCTCAAACTGACGGAATTGTTGCCGGAAAAGCCTCGTCCGTTGAACGCCGCCCCGGGAACGCGTTCTATGACAGACCGAAGATCGTTGCCGGCGGAGATTTCCACAGTGTCTCCCTCCACGATTGAAATTGTGGCCGGGACTTCGTTGATGGGCTGGGCGCGTTTTTGGGCCGTGACGACAATTTCATCGCCGGCTTGTGCGAACGTTGCGCTGGGGACAATTAGACTGGCGAAGGCTAGCGTAGAGCCCGCCAGCAAGTAGGATCGATGCATGTGAGACTCACAGGTGAAGGGGATGATATAAAGTATCATCTTGCGTTTTCGTCTGTGTCCGGGCACGCCAAAATCATGTCCGAATGCGCCAATGTCGACCGAGGCGGAGAGCGTGATAGCTGTGGGCCGAAGTTTTACAATCGGTACGAAGATGCTGAGAAGACCATCTTCAATTCATCAAAGGCATGTGTGACTGAAACCCCGATCTACGCGCCAAGACAAACCATCTTTCGTGGCTGACCTAGCACCCAGCCAAGTCCTCGAACCTTATTCCCCGGTCTTCACGTGCGATAAAAACCGGCGGCCTAAACCAGTGTCCGACGCCATTCGCGAATCCGTCGAGGGGGAGATCGCACCAGGCTTGGCCTTTTTCAGTATGTCGGCCACGGTTCCGGCCGGCTTCAAAATGCTGGGCCATTCCGTTCCGGGTTTGACCATAGAAATTCATAAGGAGGGGCGTTCTAGGACGGAGGGTCTCTCCCACAATAGAGCCCTCGATCTCCGAACCGGGTATGCGACCGCGATCTTCACGGATCAGCCGGAATCCTGGGAGACCCGAGCGGCGGCCGATAATGACGTCGAGCTCTTCACTTTGCTCATCACGAAAGAATGGCTGGAGAAAGCCGATCTGCTCACCTCTCTGCTCGCAGGAGACGGTCATCTCTCGACAAGGTATCTCGCGGTTGCTCCCGAAATTCTGCGAAAACTCCCCGTTGCCCATCACGCAGAGGCTCACGCCCCTCTGGGGAAGCTGAAGCTGGAGGCTCTTGCCCTGCAGATTCTATCCGGAAGTATCGAGGCCCTTCAATCCGACCTTCCCCGCGTCGATGGTCGGACGATCAAGCGAGTGGAACGCGCCCAAGAGAGGCTGACAATGACGAGCCTTGCGGACGTCAGCTTAGTCGCACTTGCGCGTGATCTCGGAACGTCGACCCGACAACTTCAACGTGATTTTCTAGCCGTTCACGGCATGGGGCCAATCGCCTATGTCCGCCTTCAGCGTCTCAAGGCCGCAAGGCTCGCCATCCAAAGCGGCGAAGCGACGTTGAACGAAGCGGCGATCCAGGCTGGATATGCGAGCATATCCAGTTTCTCACGCGCCTATTTAAATAGTTTCGGCGTGCGCCCAGGCCATTTCCGTAAGCGCTGAGCGATATGTCTCCCGCCTCTGCAGTGAAAATTTGAACAACTAAATCCGATGTATGGTCACGGCTTCCACAAGGCGCTGGCTGTTCACGACGAGTATATGCCCACAACCGATGACGGCCACGGACACGCAGATTCGAGCCACAATATGGTCCACTCTGGACACGTTGGCTGCAACCTATCCAAATCAAATAATGACTGCCAACCCTGATTCGAAATCCTTGGGGAACCTCACAGGGTCGAAAGCGGGCAGGGACGTTTCGGACGATGCAAGTTTAAGGGCTGACTGCGCACCGTCGAGCGAAAGCCCTTTGGTATTGAGGCTTATTGCCACCACGGAAGAGAAAGCATTCACCAAACGGGCATGCCGCTCGTAAACATCCACGGCCTGGGACAGCGACGGCGTCGGAAAGTCACTATATCCGTTGATTGTCGCCCGTGTCGGATCGCAGCACAGGATCATCGCATCCGGCTGGCTTCCGTGAAGAAGCCCGAGCGTAACGCCCGCATAGGCCGGATGGAAAAGAGAACCCTGACCTTCGATCACATCCCAATGGTCGGCGGGGGCATCCGGCGACAGGGTTTCGGCCGCCCCGGCGATGAAGTCCGAGACCACTGCATCGATCGGAATGCCCGAGCCGGAAATCATAATTCCGGTTTGCCCCGTAGCGCGGAACGTGGCCGACATCCCCGCTTCTTTTAAAGCCTGCGTCGCCGCCAGGGCTGTATATTTCTTGCCGACGGAACAGTCCGTGCCGACCATGAGCAGGCGCTTTCCCGTCCTCTTCCGGCCCGTGGCTATGGGAAAAGCCGTGTCGGGATGGCGGATGTCGATCAGCGCCACACCCTGTTCGGCAGCAAGAGCGGATAAAGCCGGGATAGCCGACAGGCGGTCATGCAAGCCGCTCACGATATCCAGACCCGCTTTTATGGCGCGTTCGAGAGTCGGCATCCAAGCCGGGTCGATCCGCCCGCCAAACGGCGCAACACCGATCACCAGAGACTTGGCTCCGGCTCGGGCCGCCGCCTCGACGTCCATGTCAGGCAACCCGACGCTGAGCTTGCAGTCCGGAAAGCGGAGTTGGCCGAGGCATTTTTCGCGGGCCCAATCGACGACCCCGAATGCTGTCTTGGCAAGACCCGTATTGGAGACATCGCCGAGGAAGATGAGATAGGGTGAGCGCATGTCGATCATGAGGCCGTCTCGTCCTTCGTCGGAGCCCGAAACAGGGGTGTGGAGAGATATTTCAAGCCTGTGTCGCAGATGACGATCCCAATGGTCTCGCCGGCAAGCTCGCCTTCTAGAAGCTCCAGTGCGGCGGCGGCATTGGCTCCGGCGGAGTAGCCCGCGAAGATGCCTTCCAGACGGGCCAGGTCACGGGCAACCGCTATGGCGTCCGCCCCGGTGATTTTGACAGTTCCGGAGAGGGACAGACCGTCGAGGAAGGACAGGTCCGGCCGGGCATAGCCCCCGCCCTGGATCGGATGATTGGGATCCGTCACGGTTTCTCCGGCAATGACGGCCGCACTGTGCGGCTCCACTGCAAAACATCGGATGGATGGATCGAATGCCTGCAATCCGACGGACATGCCGGCAAGCGTCCCGCCCGATCCGACGAAATCCGCAAAGGCTGTAATCGTGCCGCCGGACTGCTCCCAGAATTCGAGCGCGGTTCCATCCCGATGCGAGGCGGGGTTGCCGAAATGCTCGAACTGGTCGGCGCGGAATGCGCCGCGTTCGGCGACGATCTCCATCGTGCGCGCTTCGACGAGGTCCAGATCGGCACCGGAGACCTCTCCCGGGTTCGAACCCGGCGCTTGGTCCACCAAGACGACGTCCGCACCCAGTGCCTGCATCATCACCGCACGTTCGGGCGTGTTTCCGCGCGACATGACGGCAATGAAGGGATGTCCCATCTGTCCGCAGACGATGGCCAGACCCGTTCCCATATTGCCGGAGGTGAGCTCCACCACGGTCTGTCCAGGACGGAGCGCACCCGAAGCTTTGGCGGACTGGATCACACCCATGGCGGCTCGGTCCTTCTTGGAGCCACCGGGATTGAGGTAATCCAGCTTAGCCAGGATCGTGCCGTCCACGCCGTAATGCGATGTCAGGCGGTCGAGCCGGACGAGCGGTGTTCGGCCGATCGCGCCGATCACGGAATCGAGGGTTTCCGAGCGCATAAGGCTCTCAGATTCCCGTGAGGCCGCCGCTGCACAGCAGCGTTTGCCCGCTAATGTAATCACTTTCGGGATAGCAGAGCAGGGCGATGGCTCCGGCCGCTTCCTCGACCGTTCCCACCCGGCCGAGCGGCACGGTGTCCACCATGCGGGCGAGCAGGTCGGAATGGATGCCGACGCGGATGCGTTCTCCGTCGATTTCCATCTCTTCGCCATCTGCCACGTCGGCGACGAGCCGCGTATCTATGAGGGCGAAGGCGACGGCGTTCACGGCGACATCGTAGCGTCCCCATTCCTTGGCGAGCGTCTGGGTCAGGCCGAGAATGCCCGCCTTGGCCGTGGCATAGGGGCTTTGCCCGGCATTACCGAACAGGCCCGCGACCGATGAGATATTGACGACCTTGCGCACGGTTCGATGTCCTGCGGCGCGGTCGTCAAGGGCCTGTTTCTTGAAGTGCGGCTGGGCGGCGCGCAGCAGTCGGAACGGGGCGTCCAGGTGAACGCTTAATACGCGGCTCCATTGGTCGTCGCTCGTCTTGTGGATTACGGAGTCCCATGTGTAGCCCGCATTGTTGACGAGGATGTCGAGCCGACCCGTGGCACTCATCGCCAGAGATGTGAATGCTTCCGGGAAAGCGGCCTTCGTCACATCTCCTGGCAAGGCATGGACGCGTTGCCCTTCAGCTTCGACGAGACGAACCGTTTCCGCCAGGTTTTCCGCATCCAGGTCGTTGATGACGAGGGTCGCGCCCTCACGCGCGAACTTCACGGCCGTGGCCCGGCCGATCCCCTGTCCGGCCCCGGTGACGAGAGCCGTGCGGTTTGCGAGTTTTCCCATGATCTAGCTGTCTCCCGCATCTCGGTCATAGGCGCCCTCTGCGCCCCGCTGACGCAAGATCGCGTGTTGGATTTTCCCTGTTGCCGTCTTTGGAAGGCTCTCGTCGAAGCGCAGAAACCGAGGGCGGGCGAAGCGGGGCAATCGACCATCAGCGGCTCGCAGAAGATCGGCTTCTCCGACCTGGCGACCGGGTTCGCGAACCACCGCTAGCATAAGCTCGTCTTCGCCACCGACAATATCCGATGGCACGGCGAAGGCGGCAACTTCCGCAATGCCCGGCAGCGAAGACAGGCTGGCCTCCACTTCGGAGGCGGAGATGTTCTCGCCCCGACGGCGGATATTGTCCTTGATGCGCCCGACGAAGGTGACGAGCCCGTCCTCTTCCATCCGGCCGGCATCGCCCGTGTGGAACCAGAGGTTTCGCCAGGCTTCGACCGTGCGGTCCGGTATGTCGAGATAACCGGCCATGAATGCGCCCGGCACACGGGGGCGGATCAGAATTTCGCCCTGCTGGCCGCGCGGCAGTTCGCGGTCGGTCTCCGGATCGGCGATGATGACGTCGAACCAGTCGTCCCGGGGCCAGCCCGCCGCGCCGGGCGTCGAGCGTCCGACGCGCCCCCAGATCGGGATGTTCACTTCCGTCATGCCGAAACCGGAAATGACATCGTCTACACCGAAACGGTCGCGCAGGATTGTTTCGATCTCGGGAACGTTCGGACCGTTCAGGACGGCGCGCAGCCTATGATCACGGTCGTCGGGACGTTCCGGCTGATCCACCACGAAAGCTGCCAATGCGCCGAGCAGATGGGTCAGCGTCGCGCCGTGGCTGCGAATGTCGCTCAGCCAGTTGCTCGCACTGAACCGGTCGCGCAGCACGGCTTCGATCCCCGCCAACAGGGTCGTGCCGAGCTGCATCAGCAGGCCATTGGCGTGAAAGAGGGGGAGGACGATGTAGTAGCGGTCGGCGTCCGTCACCTCGAACGCGCCGATGGCCCCGATGCCGTATAGCGCGAGATGGGCGTGCGGCATGAGGACACCCTTGGCCGGACCGCTCGTCCCGGACGTGTACATGATGCAGGCAACGGAGCCCGGATCGGGCGCGTTCCGGTCCACGGCTTCGGCGTCACGCCAATCGGACCAGCTTTGGACATTCAGCGCGGACGCATGGGCTCTATCACAGATCAGCGCCTGCAAGGCCGTCCCCTGCGAAGCCTCGATGATCGTTTCAGCAAATGCGCTTTCCGTCACCACGAGCCGCACGGCTGAGTTGCGGAGCTGATGGGCGAGGAAGTCGCCCCGCAGTTCGGTGTTGATCAGGACCGCCACGGCGCCAGACGCCTGAATGCCGAAAAAGGCCCGCACGAAATCGAGACCGTTGTGCATCATCAAGCCGACCCTCTCGCCGGGCTTGACGCCATGGTATTGCAACAGACCTGCGACACGGGCTGCATCGTCCGCAGCCTGGGCGAATGTCAGGGTCGGCCCATCGACCTCGCGGATCCAGACCGCATCGCGCTGCGTCTCCGCCTGCTCCCACAAAGCGTGGAGCAGGGAAGCATCGGCGGGGTTGTCGAGACAGCTATACATGACCCCTAGCGTTGCGGCGGCAGGACAAAACGCAGCGCGTGAGGAAGCGCGGCATAGGGCGCGCCGACATGGGTCTCATCGGGCACCACCATGAAGTCGGACGCAAGGCCGGGCAGGCCTTCCAGCGTGTCCGCCAACCGCCGTGCTTTTTCTACCATCGCTTCGCGAACCATCCACGCCTTGCGAGCCTCGTGCATGGCGGGCGGCAAAGTGTTGGGGTCGAACGTGCTCTCCAGCGCGCCCACGCTGACATGGACGCGCGGACTCGCGTCGGTCGCCTCGAGCCGCGCCTGCAACGTGTCCAGCGCGTCGAGCATGGCGTCATTGTTGTAATAGACGGTCGGACTTACGGCGATCAATCCGCCGAAGAGTGCGGGTCTTTCGATCAATGCCGTCATCACGGCGAGGGCTCCGAAGGAATGGCCGAAGACCGCCAGCTTGGACGGAACGACTCCGACACGCTCGAGAGCGGGTAGCGCGTCCTGCTCGATCATGTCGAGAAAGCCCGACAAACCGCCATAGTCCGACGGATCTGTAAATCCGAGCATGGGATTGTCCGGGGCGGGAGCGGTCGGCGTGTAGTCCAGCGCGCGCTTCGAATGCCACGCGTTCGGGTCTTCGTCCGGATAGCCGATGGCGGCGACGATAGGTTCATCGATCTCGCGGCCTAGCCCGCCCAGATTGCGGCACAGATCCGTCGCGAGCCCGAAATAGGCGTCCCCGTCCAGCACGAACAGGACCGGTCTTCCGCCGTCGGGTTCCGGGGGCGTCGGCTGGGCGATGCGCAGACGGTAAGCGCGCCCCGTGCCGGACGCGACAAGATCGATCTGGGAGGTGTTGACTAGGGCCGCCCCGACAGGCTGCGCCGGAGGCTCTGCTACCACGACCGGAGCTTCCGTGTTTGTTGCGCCGTCGGAACAGGCCGCCAGAGCCATGAGAGGTGTCGCCGCCAGCAGAGTGCGTCTTGTCGGTGTCATGCTGTGTCCTCCGTAACGTCTTCCGTAACGTCTTCCGGCTTCCAGCCCCAGAGACCCCGGGGCAGGGTCATGCTCCCGTCGGCCGCATATCGCACGGCGGGGTTCCGGTCTTTCGTGATGTAGAGCGGGCCGTCCAGATCGCAGAGCTGCGTGAACTGCGCGATGTAGAGGGCAGGGGCGATGGCGAGCGAGGTGCACGTCATGCATCCGACCATGACGTCAAGCCCGTCACGGGTCGCGGTCCGGGCGATCTCCAAGCCTTCTGTCAGGCCACCGCACTTGTCGAGCTTGATGTTGATCATGTCGTAGCGTTCCCGCACGGCGGCATATTCGGAAAGGCCTTGCAGGGACTCGTCGGCGCAGACCGGAACGGGCCGGTCAAGCCCGTCGAGCCAGTCATCCTGACCGCGCGGGAAAGGCTGTTCAATCATCCTTACCCTGGCTTCGACCAAGTCCGGCAGGAGAGAATTGTAACTGTCCCGGGTCAGGCCCTGATTCGCGTCGACGAGGAAAAGGCATGTGGGATGGACGGCACGCACGGCGCGGATGCGCGCCCCGTCTTCACCGTCTCCGAGCAGTTTGAGCTTGATGGTGCGTCCAGGTCCGATCTTGCGCGCCTCGGATGCCACCGTGTCGACGTCTGCACCCCAGATCGTGACCGAGGTCTGGCGCTTTTGCATCCGGTCCAGTCCCGCTATGTCGGCAATCGTGCGCCCGGTCTCACGGCTCTCCAGATCCCAGAGCGCGCAATCCAAAGCCATGCGCGCGCCCGAGGGCGGCAACAGATCGCGCAAGGCGTCTCGCGTGATGCCTGCCTCAATTTCGGGGCGGGCATGCTCCAATACGGAGGCCGCGCTTTCGGGAGTCTCGTCCAGATAGTAGACCCCGCGCCCTTCGCCCCGACCCGTTACGCCGCCGCGTTCCAGCGTCACGCGCAAGGTCTTGATGACGTCCCAGCGATAGCCGGACACGACGTTTGGCACGGTCGTTTGCCAGTCTTCGAGATGGATGCCGAGCTTCATAAAGCAGCCTCGAATGGGTTGGCGACACGCGGCCAGTAGGCAAGGTCGCGATGGACGTAGGGAATTTGTGCGAAATCGTGTCGGAGCGCCCCCGGACTGTCCGCGCCGATGCACGTCCCGATCGATGCGAAGCTGGCGCGGTAGTGCTGGGCCGATTTGACGATCACCCAAGCCTTTGCAGGGAGGTCGATGCCGTGAGCGGCGAAGACTGAGGGGTCAAGCGTCTGGTCGCGATGTTCCGCAACAATCATGTCCCAACCTTGCGCGTTCATCAGTCGGGCGGAGGTTCCGAAGCGTGTCTCGCTGCCATAGGCGCTTTGGGTCAGTTCGTCCTTCAGATTGGTGACGGTCCAGGAATCGATGAAGGGTTTACCCGAAACCGGGCCATGTCGCCCTCCCAAGGCGAAACGAATGATTGATCCTTGTCCGCTTCGCCGCGCGACTTCGACCGCACGAGGGTCGATGAACACGCCGATCGCGAGAGCGCGCAGACCCAGTCTATGAGCCTCATGCAGCAGGTGGGTCGCATCGCCCGGCGCGCCGCCGCCCGGATTGTCGGCCATATCACCAATGACGACAGGCCCATTTGAGGATGTGTTCACGATGTCTTCTAGTGTGCGGCAAGGCAGCGCTAACGCATCACGCTCTGCCCAGAAGTGGTCTCGCAGGGAGGTGGCTGTTCGCGCCGCAGCCTCGGCGTTGTCGTCGGCTACCACGAGGACCTTTGCCCCTGCATGCGGGACGTCGCCCCATGGAAAGCCGTGGATGAGGGACGCGGCCAGCACACCCTCTTCGGCCTTGCGCAATCGGTTCACGAAGCCGGACATGGGTGCGTCCACGGTCGGCCACAGGCCGACCATTCGGCAGTCGGCAACGGCCATGACGGGGCGGATCTCCCCGCGCGCGGTGCTCAGCGTGAGGTCGCAAACATGGCGGGCGGTCTCAGACGTGTCGGTGTGCGGATATTTCTTGAAGGCGGCGATGATGTCCGCCGTCTCCACCATAGCTGGGCTTAAATGCGCGTGCGGGTCGATGACCAGGCCGATGGGTACGTCCGGTCCGACGACGGCCCTGACATGCTGCAATATATCGGCCTCGCAATCCGGTATGGCGTCGGCTACCATCGCGCCGTGCAGGATCAGGACGACGGCGTCGACGGGTTCGGCCGCGCGCAACGCGTCCAACCACTCGTCGCGCAACACCTTGTAGTCGGATTGCACGACAGGTCCGCCCGGAACGGCTACGGCGCTCAAGCCCTCCACGCAGTCCGCCCCTTGTTCGGCGCATACTACGTGAACCGCGTTCAGCATCAGCGACACGGCCCCCGGATCGTTGGGGCTGTCAGCGCCAAGCCTCAAGCCGGCGGCCTCAAAGGCGGCGCGCGTGGTCGGCAAAGGCGAGAAGGTGTTCGTCTCCGTCGCCAGGCAAGCCGTGAAGACGCGCATCACGCCACCCGCTCGAATGGCAGCCGCCATGTGCGCGGACTGGCATAGTCGAGCCCGACGGGTACGCCTTGGTCGTCGCGGCGCAAGTGAAGCACGAAGGTGAACGGCATTTCGCCGTGCCGCGCGATCATCACGTCGCGGGCGACACCACGAACGGCGAACCGGTTGCGCGACCAGCCGCCGCGCGAATCCAGCCGGAAACCGTTTCCGTCGGGTAAAATACTCAAGTCGGTATCCGCCGGGTCGCTGCGGAAGCGAAGACCGACGAGATCGTCCAGCGGCCATTCCTTCGCCTGGGTGGGTTCGAGCGCAAAACGGAGTCCGGCCGTCTCCCAGACCGGTTCGCCGTCCGGCAGGATGCGGGCCAGGGTTGTTGGGGCACGAAGCGTGTCTTCGTCCAGATTCACGAATGGACCGCCATACAAGGAGGCCGCGCCGTCGCCGACTTCCAGCCATCCTCCGTGTTCAGGACTGACGAAACACTGCGTCGCGGAAGGATTGACAATCTTGGGTGAAGGCAGGTCGGGTCCCCCCAGCGCCGTCAGCAAATCGCGTCCCAACTGCGCGACGGGAAGAGCTGCGTTGTTCGCGATCACGGCGACGTCCAAGGCGGTATCGCGAGCGGCCACGGCGAAGCTGCTCGCGCCCATGACGTTGCCGCCATGGCCATAGGCCGCGCCGTCTTCGAACTGTTGAAGCCCAAGACCGTAGGCGCTTCCCGGAAGGTTCGGCCCGTCGAGCATGGTTCTAAGCGAGGCCGGATGATCGCGCAGATGCCACAGGAAGCGGCACAGATCGGACGCCGTGCCGATAACGCCGCCATCGCCCTTGCGGTCTTGGCCGACATTGACACCGGGCCGCCAACCGCCCTCGACGGGAATGTAACCGCTGGCGAGATTGGACAGGACCGGCCAGTCATTGGCCTCCAGCTCGCTGCTTGGCATTCCGGCGGGCTGGAAGATATGAGTATTTAGAAGCTCAGCAAAGGACGTCCCGGTCGCCGCTTCCAAGGCGAGGCTGACAAGGTAGTAGCCGCTGTTGCTGTAGAGCTGCGCCGTGCCGGGCGCGAAGTTCACGTCGGTCTGGCGCTGGTGGAATGCCATCACCTCACCTGCAGGCTTGAGCGTGAACCCGTCGGCGAAGGCGCAGTCGAGATAATCGCGATAGCCGCCCGTATGCCACAGAAGTTGGCGCAGGGTCGGATAGCCCGACAGTTCGGGCAGCTCCGGCAACCAGCATCGGATCGGGTCGTCCAAGCAGCAAAGTCCCATCTCTTCGGCACGAAGGGCGGCGAGGGCGGTCATGGGTTTTGTCACGGAGCCGATGGGGATGCGCGTGTCCGCAGTAAGCTGTACGTCCAGCTCGACCTGTGCGAGGCCGAAGGCTTGGTCCAGAACGATCTCGCCCCTTTGCATGACGCAGACCTGAAAGCCCGGCGCACCGGGCGGCACATGAGCGTCCGCAAAAGCGTCGATCAAATCCTCAGCCTGACTCACGTGGGATCCGTCATCAGGAGTTCGGGCGAGGCGGCCCGGGCCGTGCGCTCATAATGGCGCGCGCAGTAGATCAGGAAGGCTGTGCTGACGAGGAAGGCCAGGGTCGCCAACCCGGCTGCTGACAACATCAGCCCGCCCTCGCCGCCGATCCGGTCGGACGCAAATCCCACCGCCA
>JBCCCX010000038.1:0-17053 GCA_039033275.1 Pseudomonadota bacterium
GCCCTATGTCCGCTGGTTCGTGTAGCCCTTCAGTTCCTTGCGGGCGACCTGCATCCGGTGGACGGCGTCGGGGCCGTCCGCGTAACGCAGGGTCCGCATTTGGATGAACATGCCAGCCAGCGGCGTGTCCTGGCTGATGCCGACGCCGCCGTGCATTTGCATGGCTTCGTCGATACACTTCAGCGCGACCTGAGGCGCGGCCACCTTGATCATTGAGATGTAGGGGGCAGCGGCGCGGTGATCGCCCGTGTCCATCATCGATGCCGCCTTGAGGCAGAGCAGGCGCGCCTGCTCGATCCCGATGCGGCAATCGGCGATGATGTCGTAGTTCGCCCCCAGCTTGGCCAGCGGGCGGCCGAACGCTTCTCGGCTGACGGCGCGCTTGCAGAGCAGCTCCAGCGCCCGCTCTGCCTGGCCGATGGCACGCATGCAGTGATGGATGCGGCCCGGGCCGAGCCGGCCCTGTGAGACCTCGAAGCCGCGCCCTTCGCCAATCAGCAACGCGTCGGCGGGAATGCGGACATTCTCGAACTTCATATGCAGATGTCCGTGCGGCGCATCGTCCTGGCCGAAGATCGTCATGGCCCGCAGCTTGGTAATGCCGGGGGCATCGGCCGGGACGACGAACATGGAATGCTGCTTGTGGCGACGGTCGAAATCGCCCTTCTCCTCGGTCCGGGCCATGAGGATGTAGACTTTTGTACGCGGATCGCCGGCGCCCGACGACCAGTATTTTTCGCCGTTCAGGACCCACTCGTCGCCGTCCTTCTCGGCCTTGAATTCCAGATTGGTCGCATCGGAACTGGCCACGTCCGGTTCGGTCATCAGATAGGCGGAGCGGATCTTGCCTTCCAGCAGCGGCTTCAGCCACTTCTCCTTGTGTTCTTCCGTGCCGTATTTCTCGAACACCTCCATATTGCCTGTGTCAGGGGCAGAGCAGTTGAAGACTTCCGGCGCGAGGTGGGACCAACCCATTTCTTCGGCGAGGTGGGCGTATTCGACAGTCGTCAGGCCGAAACCTTTGTCGGACGCCGTCAGCCCCGTCTTCGTCAGCCAGAAATTCCACAGGCCCTTGGACTTCGCCTTCTCCTTCAGCGCCTCGAGCGTTTCCGTCTGCCAAGGCGTATGCGCCCACCGGTCGTCCGCATTGGCTGTCTCGTGATGCCACTTCTCTTCGATGGGCAGGATGTCGTTGCGCACCATGTCGCGGACGTCCGCAAGGATGGGCTGAAGGCGTTCCGTGACGCCGAGGCACATATTGTCGCTCATTATTGTCTCCTAGAATTTCGGCCCGGTGTGCCGTTGAATACCAAATCCGTCCCCGGCATTTATTGCCGGGGACTGCCCTCGGCGAAGCCCACACGTCTCGACCGTCGAATCGCCGTCATCTTGTGAGAGACATGGACAGCAGGCCCCGGCAATAAATGCCGGGGACGGATAAGACTTCGTGATCGTTGAAGCTCGCCATCTACACGGTCTCACAAGCCATTCAGAGCGTTCCGGTATCGATCTTGTGCCGCGCCAGCGCGCCCAGCGCCTCCACAGACTTGTCCATGACGGCAAAGCGTTCGTCCTGCGTCTGGCCACGAACATATCGGGCGTGGATTTGCTGGATGATCACGGCAAGCCGCCAGATGCCATAAACGAAATGGTAGTGGATGTCGGACACGTCGTAACCGGTCTTCTCGCCGTACCGGTCGGCGAATTCGCGGCGGCTTGGCATGCCGGGGGCAGCCGAGGGCTGGCGGATCATCATGTGCATGGGCGCGGGGTCGTCTGCCTGGATCCAGTAGGACAGCGTGTTGCCGAGATCCATCAACGGATCCCCAATGGCGCAAATTTCCCAATCGAGCAGGGCCGCGATCTCGCGCGGGTCGTCCGCGCGCAGGATGGCATTGTCGATCCGGTAGTCCCCATGCAGCACGCCGACATTGCCGGACTCCGCAGGCATTTCGTCTTCGAGCCATCGCTGCACGTCGTCGAAGCGCGTGATCCCGTCAGTCCAGGCCTTGTCCCAGCGTTTGTTCCACCCTTTTATCTGCCGCTCGACATAGCCGTCGGGCCGACCGAAATCCTCCAACCCCAACGCCTTCCAATCGAGCGTGTGGAGCTTTGCCAAAGCGTCGATGAAGTTTTCGCCGAGAACGGCCGTGTCGTCCGCGCTCCAACCCCATTCATCCGGTATGTCCTTGTGGATCAGCGGGCCGGCCACCCGGTCCATGACGTAGAATTCCTTGCCGATAATGCTTTCGTCGTCTGTATAGAAAACCGTGTTCGGCACTTGGTCGAAAGCGGGTTTGAGATCGCGCATGATCCGGTATTCGCGAAACATGTTGTGCCCGGCTTTGGGAAGCGGACCGAAAGGCGGACGACGCAAAACGAGACGACGGTCCGGATAGTCGATGGCATATGTCAGATTGCTGTTGCCGGACGGGTACTGCTTGACGGCTGGCGTTCCGGACAGGCCATCGACATTGGCTTTCAGCACCGCGTCGACCGCGCCGATGTCGAGCCCCTCGCCCTTGCGGACCTCGATCGTGGCGTTCTCTCCTGTCATCAGAGCGTCGCGCCCCCGTCCACGACGGTACACTGGCCGGTATAGAAACTCGCTTCGTCGCTGACCATGAACAGGACCGCCCCGACCATTTCCTCCGGCTGGGCGAAGCGCTTGATCGCCATTGTCATGTCGAGGAACTTGTCCACGCCCGGTGCATTCTTAAGCGCGCTGGCCAGCTTCGTGTCCACGGGGCCGGGCAGCAGCGCGTTAACCCGCACCCCTTCGCCCTTCTTGTCGTCGGAATATTCCTTCGCCATGCCCTGGGTCATCGCGATCAGCGCGGCCTTGGACATGCCGTAGATCACACGCGCCGCCGCAGGCTGCAAGCCGTCGATGGAGGCGACGTTGACGACCGATCCCCCACCGTCGCGTTTGAGCATGGGATAGGCTTTGGACGTAAGGAAGTAAGGCCCTTTCGTGTTGACCGCGAACGTCTTGTCGTAGGCCTCTTCCGTCGCGCTGTGCGCCGGTCCGAAGTGCGGGTTGGTCGCCCCGTTATTGATCAGGATATCGAGACGCCCGTGCGTCTCCTCGATCATGTCCAGGACCCTGTCATGGTGATCCAGCTCGCCCAGATGCAACTCGGCGAAATCGGCGCTGCCGCCCTTGGCCTTTATGTCGTCCGCAACCTTGGCGCAGGCTTCGGCCTTGCGGGACGTACAAACGACGTGCGCGCCGTGCTCGGCCAGGCCGTGAGCGATGGCCTCGCCGATGCCGCGCGAGGCTCCCGCGACGAGGGCGACTTTACCGGACAGGTCGAAACGGCTCATGCTTTGTCATCCGCGAAAATATAGGATTTCGTCTCTTTCAGCTTGGCCAGCATCTTGCGCATGCCATGCAGCCAGCCATCCGGGTCCTGTGCCCGGGCGACGTAGTATTTCTGCGCGACCGGGTGCGGCAGGATGAGGAACCGGTTCTCCTCGATCCCCTTGCGCAATGCCTCCGCCACATCCTCCGGCTCGATCAGCCCTTCGCGCTGTCCGGAGAAGTCCACGCCGGCCGTCATATTCGTGCGCACATATTGCGGGCAGATGCAGTGGCTGTGGATTCCGTCATCACCATGTTCGATGGCGACGCTCTCCGCAAAGGATACGGCCGCGTGTTTCGTGGCGCTGTAGCTGGCCGATCCGACCTGGTTGAGCAAGCCCGCTGCCGATGCGGTGATGACGAAGCGCCCATCGCCCCTCTCCAGCCAACCGGGCATGAGCTTTCGCGCCGCGTAGACGCTGCCCATGACGTTGACCTGCCAGCTCGTCTCCCAGCTCTCGTTCGATCCGCCGGCGACGTGATCGCCATTGCCTACACCGACGCCGGCGTTGGAGACGAAAACATCGATGGGACCAAAGTCGGCTTCGACCTGTTCGATGAAATCCACGACACTGGGCTCGAATGACACGTCGCAGGCATAGGCCCGGCCTCCGACGGCCTGCGCGGCCTCGGTCGGAGGCGAGAGATCGGACAGGGCCACCTTCGCGCCGTGGCTTGCGAACATTTCCCCGATAGCGCGGCCGATACCGCCGGTTGCGCCAGTGATGGCGACTGTCTGATTTTCGAACATTGTCGTTTCTTAGCGTCAGACGCTCCCGGCGCAACCCGGAGCGGCCCGCTTCACATGCGCGATATGCCATCCTCCGACGCAGCTGATAAATCGTCACGGTCCAATCCCATCTTCGTCCTCGGCATTTATTGCCGGGGACGGGTGCTGGTTGATCGACGCCGTCACATCTCCCGCTTCACAGCGACCCCGCTTTCCGGCAAAGTCACAGCTATGGGGACGGAAGAGGACATCCTGATCGGCTTGGACGAAGGCCGAGACCTGCTGGATCGCGACACGATCCCAAACCGCAACCAGTCCCTGACCTGCTTTGCCTGCGATGCCCGCATGGTCGGACTGTATTGCCATGAATGCGGCAATAAGAATGACGACTACCGGCGGTCCATATTTTCGCTCCTGGTGGAATTGTTCCAGAACCTGACCGCGATCGACAGCCGCATGTGGCGCAGCCTGCGCGCACTGCTCTTTCAGCCAGGGCGCATGGCGCGTGAATTTGCGGACGGCGCGCGCTCCCGTTGGACGTCGCCAGTGCGCTTCTACATTGCGGCGTCGATCCTCCTGTTCGGCTATATCACCCTGTCGCAGACGCAGATCATCGCTGTGGGAAGCGTCCAGGACCAGCAAGGGATAGCGATCGCCGAAGTCACGGTCGGCGAAGACACCGTCGCGCCGCGACTTCATTTCTTCGTGCGCAAAAGCCGACTATCCGTCCCCGACGACGATCGGTTCGGCATCGACGGTGATGCGCTCATATCCGGGCTTCAGGGCCGTGAGACCACCGATCCCGAAACGCTGCAAGAAGCCATCGCGGAACTGGATGCGGACATCGAGGCCGCGCAAACCAACATCGAGCGCAATACACTGATCGCAATTCGCGACAATCTCCGTAACTCAGCGGAGACAGATTTGGCGAACGGTGACGAAGGCGCGGCACCCCCTGCCGCACCAGGCCCGAGCATAACGCCCGGCGAAGGCCGCACGCTGAATTTCACGGGCCTCGACGGCCGGCGCGTGACTCTGGACCGGGAGGGTGTCGACGCGTTGCTCGACCTGATGCTGCGTCGCCCTGAACTGTTCAACGAACAGGTCAACGATCACTTGAAGCTGGCCCTCTTCTTCATGATGCCGCTGGCGATGCTGATGGGTGCGCTTTTCATTCGGGGACGCCGCAACGCGATGCTCTACGACCATCTTGTCCACGCGGCCTATATCCACGCCTTCTCGTTCATCCTTCTGCTCGTTTTCATCCTCTTGCATCAGTACACGGAGGCGACGTTTCTGATCTTGCCCTACACACTGATCCTGCTTTTCTATCTCCCGCTGTCGGCCCGTCGCATGTTCGCGAGAGGACGGTTCAAATCCATCTTTACGGCGTTCGGGGTGGGCTCCGTATACACGCTCGTAATGTTCGTGACGTTCTCGGGTATCGTGGTTCTGGCCGTGAACAATGTCGCGGCGGACCTGTCAGACCAGCGCGCGCGCATGCAGGCCATTGCGGATCGTGCCGCGACCGGGTCACCGTCCGAACCCACGACAGTGAACGAACCGGCGCCGACAGAAGGCGGGTGAAGCCCTCTTCCACCTGGGACCGTAGTGCGGTGAGGCGTTCCAAAACCTCTGCGATAACGGCACTCATATCGGGAGCCTCCGGTTTGGGCACATCGGATACGGGTACATCGTCATCCGCATAGACAGGGCCCAGCGCCACGCAGCCCATGCGCCAGCCCAGAAACCGCCGCGCCATCAACCTGCCCTCCCCGTGCGTTCCAGCGGCAGTGTCTGGCGCGGGGCGCGGTCGCCGAACCACCACAAGGTCGCCGCAGTCGCAGCGAAAACGGCGGCATCGACCACGCCGCTATCCTGCGTTGCGACGAAGATGGCCGCCGTGATGAACCAGAGTAGGAGCGTGAGCGCCGGTCTGACCAGCCGGAGCGTATCGACGACCCAACGACTCGCCTCGCCGATGGCGGCATCCGCCAGGATGGACGCTTCCAAGCCGCGCCAGCTGCCGGCCTGGGCGACCAGGGCGAGCTCGGCTTCCGTTTCCTGGGCCTGGGCCCGCATGTTCAGATCGTGCAGCTTCAGCTCATGCGACCAACGCGCGCGTTCCTGCTCGAACGTCTGGCGACGCTCGAAGAAGCCCGCAACACGGCCGACGGCCGTCCCGATCAGGCCGAACAACCCGCCCGCGGCGGCGTCCAGCGTGAGTGTGGCTAATCCCGTTGCCATAGCGTCCTCGCTTTCGTGCTGCCGAACCAGTGCCGCGTCGGGCCCAGATCGGCGTGAATGAATGTGGTGTAGAAGCCGAAGCCGGTGAAACCGGCCTCTTGCAGCGCATCGTGCAGCGTATGCCGGTCATGGCCGCGTAGCGATATGTCCGCCGCCAGTCGCAAATGTTGCGACAGGGGCGCGCCGCCGATCCGCGCATTGTGCAGGGCGCAACGGTGTCCGGACAGGATGTGAAAGGGCCGTCCCACACGGTTCCGCGCCATTTGAAGCGCGTCCATGAAGGCGGGCCAATGATAGGTTTCGCCACAATGACGGCAGGCCAGTTCTCGCGGCGCGAAGTCAGGCCAACGCCAGCCCGGCGGCGGCTGCGAGCGCGCTGGTGGACCGCTCCCTCGGCTGTCCGTCACTGTGGAGATGGAAGTGGTTTGTCTCAACATGCCTGCAATATGCGGGCAGTTCCGCGAGGGCGGATACGATTGGCGTGGGCACATGAAAAAGCCTGCCGAAGGGCAGGCTTGGCGCGGTTTGCTAAGGTCGATGAGTGAGGATGGAATTGGGTCTGGAAGGCATGAAAGCCGTCCGGAGCCTCTACCTCGGATCAACCGTCCCGGCATTTATTGCCGGGGTCTGGGCTCGGCTAGCTACACACGACGCGAAGTACCGATTGCTTTGATCTTGTGAAGAATAAGGGTGGCAGACCCCGGCAATAAATGCCGGGGACGAAGCTTCTCTAGAGGCGCAAGAACCTATCAAACCTCAGCGAAACTGACCCAGCTTTCGGGCCTTCTTGGCGGCGAGGTAGTAGAAGGTGACGCGCGACTTCAGCCGCTGGCCTTTCATCTGCTCGCAAACGAATTTAACCAGTTCCATCTGGCTTTCTTCGAGGCCGAGCTTCTTGGTGACGAAGCCGTTGGCAACGCGCTTCAGCTCGGCTTCGTCCGTACAGGCGACCAGGCTGCTGTCCCGCGATTTTAGGGAGATGCCGCAATAGTCGACGATATTCTGCACGACTTTGCGCGAAGCCCGCGGGTCGTAGGCCTTGACCTTTTCGTAGTAGCGTTCGAACGTCGCATCCTCTTTGGAAACGGCCTTCTTCGCCGCAGCCGTTTTCGCGGGCGTCTTCTTCACGGCAGGCTTCTTGGCCGGAGCCTTCTTCGCTGCAGCCTTCTTCGTCGGGGCGGCCGCCGTTTTCGCAACCGCAGTTTCCTTGGGGGCCGCGACAGCTTTGGTCTTCTTGGCCTTGGCAGGCTTTTTCTTCGGCTTGGTCTGAGAGGCGTCCGCCTCGCCCAGTTCGGCCAAGCGGCTGTCAAGATATTTCACGCGTGCGGCGAGATAACGGTTCTGCCATTCCAAAGCGTAACTATCATCCGTGTCGGTCGTTTTCGCAGTGACGTCCGCCGCAGGACTGACCGCCGAGGCGGCCTGCGTCTTCAAGTCGGACAGTTCGGTGTCTCGCGCCGCCAAGAGGCCCTCCAGCTCCTGCACGCGCGCGCGAAGGCTGTCGGTCTCCGCGCGCAAGGCCCCTTCGCCTTCCAGTGACAGGTCGCCCGCCCTTTTCTGGCTAGGTTTTAAGAACCAGCCGAGCAGAAAGCCAATCCCGCCTATGATGAGAGACGGTATGAGATAGTAGGCTCCGAGGAAGCCGAGGAAATTGTCCATGTGCCTTGTCCTACTCTTGTCTTAGTGCGTTGGGACTCAATCGGTGGTGCTGACGATGAATTCGATGCGGCGGTTCTGCTCGCGGCCTTCCGGGGTCTCGTTCGACGCGACCGGGTTTTGCACGCCAAAACCCCTGGCCGAAAGACGCGACCGCTCGATCCCGCCTTGTTCGGACAGGTAGAACAGAACCGCATTGGCCCGGTCTTCCGACAGGGTCTGGTTCAGCTCGGGGTCACCGTCGCTGGACGTATAGCCGTTGATGGCTATCCGGAAACCCGGGCACTGATTTGCGGCGCTGGCGAGATCGCCGAGCAGGTCGAAATTGTCGTCGCCGCGGATCACGGCCTCGCCGGAGCGGAAGCCGATCTTGCGCCCGCGTTTAAGATCGTCGAGCAGCGCCTGGCAGATGGTCTGAGACCCCGACTGCCCGAAGACTTCAACCGCCGAGCCGGGGACGCTGACGTTTCCGACGAAATTATAGCCGGCCGGCATTTCCGCCCGCATGGCCGCATAGAGCGCGTCCTGGACGGCCGGGTCCGTCGTCGTGCCCTGGAGTGCGCCTTCCGCGCCTTCCATCTGCAAACGGCCGGAATCCAGACGCGCCAATTTGCGGAAGTACAAACCGAGCACCTCGCCCCAGCGGCCATCGGGCGCGCCGTCGGCCAAGTCGACCCGGTCGATGGCGACATTGTCATTGCCGAAGACGTCGACTGCGTCACGCAGGATCTCGCCGCGCATCGCCTCAGTCGGCGCGTAGCCGCTCAGCGTGACATTGCCGTCCGCCGATTTGCGCGCAATGAAAGTATAGGGCGTTTGCACGGGCAGAGCGACAGGTTCGCGGACTTCCGTCGCATCGATGACATCGTGCCATTTCTGGTCGGGATCGCAAGCCGAACAGCGTGCGTCTTGAGCCACCCGGACCGAGGCCTGCTGTTCTGCAAGCGACGGCGCGGTACCGGTGATCGTGGCGACATTGCCGGACATGGATACATCCGCCCAGTCGTAACCCGCCTCCGACAGCGCGCTGGAAATCCGGGCGGTCATGTCGTCAATGCGCGACTGCCCCGTCATCATGCCGTGGACCAACCCCACGAGAAGCAGGGCGACGAGACCGATTATCCAACGTAACATCACGAACACCCCTGATCCGACGAGCCGACAGGGACTCGCCTAGGTCACGCTACCCGACGCGCGCGCCCGTCGTAAAGGGCAAACGAAAAGCCGTCACCCTCAAGCGTAGTCGGAGATGCGCCGGATCGCGGCGTGAAACTCGGCTTCCATCGTGTCCACGACATCGGCCACGGCCGGGGCGTTCTCGACTTGGCCGACGCCCTGCCCTGCGCCCCAAATGTCCTTCCACGCTTTTTTGTCCGTATTGCCGCCGGAGCCGAAATTCATCGTGCTCTTGTCCGCGCTCGGCAGATTGTCCGGGTCCATGCCTGCCTTCTCGATGGAACCGCGCAAATAGTTGCCGTGAACGCCCGTGAACAACGAAGAATAGACGATGTCCTCGCCCGAACTGTCCACGATCTCCTGCTTGTAGGCCGGTTCGGCATTGGCCTCTTCCGTGGCGATGAAGCGGGTGCCGATATAGGCCATGTCCGCCCCGATGCCGAGCGCGCCTGCGACCGAACCGCCCGTGCTGATCGATCCGCTAGCCAGGATCGGCCCGTCGAAGAAGGACCGGATTTCGGGGATGAGCGCAAACGGCGACAGCGTGCCCGCATGACCCCCCGCACCGGCGCAGACCGCGATGATGCCGTCCGCGCCCATGGACAGCGCCTTCTTGGTGTGGCGGATGTTGGTGACGTCGTGCAAAATGATCCCGCCATAGGAATGGGCGGCGTCATAGACGGTTTGATTAGCCTGCAGCGACGTGATGATAATCGGCACTTCATGCTTCACGCAGACGGCCATGTCCTCTTCCAAGCGGTTGTTGGACGGGTGGCAAATCTGGTTGACGGCGAAAGGCGCAACGGTCTTGTCGGGGTTGGCCTTCCGGTACTCTTCCAGCTCGAGCTTGATCCGCACGATCCACTTCTCCAGCGTGCCGGACGGCCGCGCATTGAGCGCCGGAAAGCTACCGATGATGCCAGCCTTGCACTGCGCAATCACCAGGTCCGGACCGGACACGATGAAAAGCGGCGCACCGATGACGGGGATGCGTGTCTGTTTGAGGATATCGGGAAGCGCCATGCGGTGTGGTCCTGTATGATTTGGGATGGTTACGGTCTGTCGCCGGTTCCGGCTTTATTCTTCGCTCGTCCCCGGCATTCATTGCCGGGGTCTGGTGTCGTCTTGGTTCACAAGGCGAAAGGGTCTGATCTGGCTCATCTTGTGAGCGATGCCGATGACAGGCCCCGGCAATGGATGCCGGGGACGGCCTTATTTCAATCTGAAATCTCTGCCCGGAAGTCCGTCTCCGCATTTGCTGCGGTCCACGCCATCAGGGCGAAAGCGGCGACGTTCTGGGCGATGTCGTCCGGGTCGATCTTGTCGAGCGTGTCGTCCGGCGTGTGGTGCAGGTCGAAATAGTCGGTTCCGTCCTGCTGGAACCGCATCACCGGAACGCCGACATTGGCAAGCGGTATGATGTCGGGGCCGCCATTAGTCGTCCCCTCCCCGACCGGAAGACCGAGTTGTGCGGCGACCCTTCGGATGATGTCGTCGCCATTGCCGACATTGATCAAAACCTCATAGGGCGGCTCCCCGCCGAAGTCGGACTCCGTTGCGAGCACATGGTTTCCAACCGCGTCCGCATACCGTTCCGCATATTCGAACGCGCCGAGCAGACCGACTTCTTCTGCCCCGAAGGCGACGACGCGTATGGTTCGTTCCGGCTGCAATCCGGCGTCGATCAGCACTTTGGCGGCGCCGGCCACGATGCCGATCCCGGCACCGTCGTCCACGGCGCCGGTGCCGAGGTCCCAGCTATCCAGATGCGCGCCGATCAGGACGATTTCTTCCGGGCGTTCCGAACCGACGATCTCGCCGATGACGTTGCCGGATGGCGAGTCGCCCACGGCGATGGGCCTCACTTTCAGGTAGACTTCGACCGTCTCGCCCCGCTGGAGTATGCGCTCCAGCTGGTCGGCGTCGGGGGCGGACAAGGCCGCGATCGGAATGGGCGCGACATCGTCGGCATAGCGCATCTGGCCCGTGTGCGGGAAACGGCGCGAGTCCGTACCGACCGAGCGGATGATGACGGCCGTCGCGCCGCGCCGCCCGGCTTCCGTTGCGCCGCGTTGCCGCTTGAGATTAGCCGGACCGTAACCCGCCCCGTCCGGTGCCTTTTCCATCCGGCCAGAGATGAAGACGATCTTGCCTTCCAAGCCGCCCAATGGAGCGGCCTCGAGGTCTTGGAACGTCGGAAAATAGGCGACCTCCGCCGTTACGCCGTCCGCCGGTGTCGCGACCGATCCGCCCAGCGCCGTAACCAGCATAGGCTGCGGGAACGGCGCAACGATGCGGGCTGTTTCCGTGCCCCGGACCCAGCCCGGGATCGTGAATGGTTCCGAGCGCACATTTTCAAGGCCGATAGTTCGGAAGGTCTGCGCCATCCATTGGCGCGCACGGGCTTCGGCTTGTGTTCCGGCCAGTCTGGGTCCGATCTCGGTGGTCAGCGATTCCACGACGTCGTAGCCATCTGAGCTGGCCAGCGCCGCCGCGACAATGCGCGACTCCGGGCTCTCTGTTCCCTCGAAATTCGGATTGATCTGTCCGACCACCATGCCGTGACCGAGCAAGGTCGCGGCTCCCAGCATTGTTGCCGCGATTTTCGCGCATCCACCCATCATCATACCCCCAACAGCGATTGCGGGCTTGATATACGGTCGCTCTGCGTTAGCAACTGCAACGAAGAGAATGGGAGATAGACTTTGTTGAAATACAGCCTTCTGGCGAGCGCCTGCGCCTTGTTTACCCTGTCAGCTTGCACGCCGGTCGCGCCCGATACAGTCGAGGAAGCGCCGGCAGGCATCGACACGCTGATTTCCGCGGCGGATCTGGGCCGTCGTATCGAAACACTTGCCGCAGATGGCTTTATGGGCCGCGCGCCAGGTACGCCGGGCGGGCAGATGACGCTTGAATATCTGGCTGCCGAAATGGCCGAAGCCGGACTGGTGCCAATGGGCGAAGACGGCACATATTTTCAGACGGTGCAGCTGGCCGAAGCCATACTTGCCGACGGCAGTGCCATGAGCATTGCGAACGGTGAAGATATTCTCCTGAATGTCGACCCCAGCCAGACCGACGATGCCGTGTTCTGGACCAAGAAGACGGCGGCCTCACACACGATCAAAGATAGCGAGCTGGTTTTCGTGGGCTATGGTGTCGTCGCGCCTGAGTTCGGCTGGAACGACTATGCGGGCCTCGACGTGACCGGCAAGACCGTGGTCATGCTGGTCAACGATCCGGGCTTCGCGACCAAGGACGAGGCGCTCTTCAACGGCGACGCCATGACCTATTACGGCCGCTGGACCTACAAATATGAGGAGGCGGGACGACAAGGCGCGGCTGCGGCCATCATCGTCCACCAAACCGAACCGGCATCCTACCCCTGGGAGGTCGTTTCGGGCAGCTGGAGCGGGCCGCAGCTCGACGTCGTGCGGGCAGATGGCGGCGCCGACCGCGCGATACTGGAAGGCTGGGTGACGGTGGACACGGCCGAAGCAATGTTCCAAGCAGCCGGACTCGATTTTGGCGACCTGTCCGTCTCGGCGTCCGACTCGGATTTTGAGGGTGTGGATATGGGCGATTTGACACTGGACGCGTCGATCGAACAGACGGTCAAGACCGTTTCCAGCGCCAACGTCGCCGGCGGCGTACGCGGCACGGTCCGCCCAGATGAATACGTCCTCTACATGGCCCACTGGGATCATCTGGGGAATAACGGCGTCGGCGAGGACCACATCTACAACGGTGCGGTGGACAATGCGACGGGAACGGCCGCCATCGTGGAGATCGGCGAAGCCTTCGTGGAAGCCGGTGCGCCGGAGCGGTCCGCTATCTTCGTCGCCGTCACGGCGGAGGAGAGCGGGCTTCTCGGCTCCGCCTACTATGCGGACAACCCGCTCGTTCCCTTGGAGAAGACGGTTGCGGGCATCAATATAGACGGCATGCTACCCGTCGGTCAGACTAAAGACATGACTGTCATCGGATTCGGCGCATCCGAGCTCGAAGACCGTTTGAACGACATTCTTGTCCCGCGCGGCATGCGGATCGAACCGGACAAGAATCCGTCGGCCGGCTACTTCTACCGGTCGGACCACATCAGCCTCGCCAAGCGCGGCGTGCCGATGCTCTATGCCGATGGCGGCACGGACCACGTTACCAAGGGGTCGGCTTATGGCGAGGATTTCGGCCGGACCTACACGGAAGAGCGCTATCACAAGCCTGCCGACGAGTACGACAATAGCTGGGATCTCTCCGGTCTGGAGCAGGTGACGGGCATTCTCGCCAAACTGGGCTACGACCTCGCAAATAGCGATGACTGGCCGAACTGGTATGACGGCAACGAATTCCGCGCCCTTCGCGACGAACAGCGTGCGGGGATGGATTAGGCTCAAAGTCGGCACGCAAACTTACCCGGCATTTTGCCGGGGTCTGCTGTCCTCCTTCCTCACAAGAGGAGAGGGTTAAAGCCGTCCTCGTCTTGTGAGCCCCAATGAGACCAGACCCCGGCAATAAATGCCGGGGACGATCATAAGATGGGACGCACCGATCCAAACCGTCATCTGCATGAAATGGGGCACGCGGTACGGGCCGGACTTCGTGAACCGGCTCCATGCGGCGGTGCAACGCAATACTTTGCGCCCGACGCGGCTGGTCTGCCTGACGGATGACGGCGCGGGAATCGACGCCGACGTGCAATGCCACCCTATCCCCGAAATCGACCTGCCGCCCGATCTTGCCCTGACACCTTGGCGCAAGCTCACCCTGTGGAAGTCGCCCCTGACCGACCTGTCCGGCGACGTGTTGTTCCTCGATCTGGACCTCGTGGTCACGGGATCGCTGGACGCCATGTTCGACTATGAGCCGGGTCGCTATTGCGTGATCGAGAACTGGACGCAGCGCGGACAGGGCAACGGCAACACGTCCGCCTTCCGCTTTCCGGCCGGCCGCCACGCCTATATATACGATAATTTCCAGGCCGATCCGCAACGTGTTCTGTCGCGCTACCGCGTGGAGCAGCTCTACATCTCGCGCGAAATCGAGGACATGGTGTTCTGGCCTGAGCTATGGTGCGCCTCGTTCAAGCACACGCTGTTGCCGCCCTGGCCGCTGAACTTCATCAAGACGCCCGACCTGCCCCGGGAGACGAAGATCGTCGCCTTCACCGGAAAGCCCGACCAGGACGAGGCGCTGCGCGGGGAATGGCCCGTCAAGGCGGGTTGGAAAAAGCTCTACAAGCACGTGCGCCCGACACCCTGGATCGCGGACCATTGGTGAAGCCGATCCGCGTCAAATTCTTGTCCAAGACGCCCGTCGATCGCATGGCTCCGCTTTGGCAGACCCTGGTGCCGCAGGATGGCTTCCCAGGCGTGGCGTTCACCTTCGATCCGGAGGCGCGCGACTATGACGTGTTCGCCGTATACGAGGATCTGCCGCCCCGGCCAGGCGAACGCGGCATACTGCGAAGCGAACCCCTCGCCTGCCCGCGCGAACGGACCCTGCTCATCACCACGGAGCCGAGTTCGATCCGCGTCAGCGGATACAATTATCTACGCCAGTTCGGCACCGTCTGGACATCCGTCCCCTACCCGCAAAAGCGCGTGAGGCATCACCGCGAAGGACATCCGCGTTGGGAGCTTACCCCGCCGCCTCTGCGCTGGTTCTACGGGCGCGACCTGGAGGGCGACGATCATTGGCCGGTCGAACGTCTGGAGGCGTCTCCCCGCAAAACTGCCGACCTGTCGACCGTCTGCTCCAGCAAGGCGATGGGCCACACGGTCCACGCGCAGCGATTGGCCTTCACCATGGCGCTGAAGGCGCGTCTGGGGAACGCGCTATCCCTCTATGGGCGCGGCTTCGATCCGGTCGGCGACAAGGCGGAAGCGATGGCCCCGTACCGCTACCATCTTGCCATCGAGAACCATCGCCAGCCAGGGCACATCACCGAGAAGCTGACGGACTGTTTTCTCGCGGAGTGCCTGCCCTTTTATTTCGGCGCACCGGACTATACGCGCTATTTCCCAAAGGACGCGGTCATCCCCATCGATATCTTCGATCTCGACGCGGCGGAGCGGATCATTCGCACGGCGATCCGCGAGGACGCATACGCAAAGCGGCGTGAGGCGATACGAGAAGCCAAAGCCATAACGATGAGCGATTTCAATGCGCTGGGCGGGGTCGCCCGCTTCGCCCACGCCGTGATGAAAGAAGACGTCACAAGCCGCCCCGGCAGCGTCATCCACGGCCGTCACGCCTATCGCAAAGCCCACCCTTTCAGAGCGACGGTGGATGTGGTCCAGTCGGCCATGGTGAAGCGTTCCCGCCTCGGCCGACCCGTACAGGACGCGTGAAGGGCATACTTTTGTCCTCTTGGGTTAAACGGCTAGATTTAAGCCTTGCCGTCTCCGGTCTGGGAGGTGATGTTGTAACCACAACCGGCGTCGGGACCCGCCGGACGAAGGGATGTTCATGTTGAAGACCAAACTGCGCGGTGCCGCCTCGCTGGCGGCGGCTTTCATTCTGTGCCTGGCCGCGCCCGCGGCCGCCACCGACAAGCCTGGGCGCGGCGTGGCGGGAAGCGACACGGACGCGGTCGCGAAATTCCGGCAGATGGGAACCGAATTCCGCTCGCCCAATATCTATCGGTCTGCCTCCGGCGCGCCGGGTCCCGGATACTGGCAGCAGCGCGCCAATGTGGATATCGATGCGACGCTGGACGAAGACGCGAAGCGCATCATCGCCGAAATGGACATCGGCTACGTCAACAACTCGCCCGACACGCTGTCCTACATCTGGCTGGCGCTGGACCAGAACCGATTCAAGGACGGGAGCCTGGCGCGGATGAGCACAACCGCCGGTGCGGCCGGGTCGTCGCGCGGGCAAGGCGATGGTGGCACGGACAGCATCAGCTTTGGCCAGCTCCGCTACATGCAGGCGATGGAAGACCGCGAATACGGGTTCGAGTTCGCCCGGATCGTCGATGCGGACGGCAACGCCCTGCCCGTCTTCGTCAACGACTCGATGATGCGGATCGACCTGCCCGAGCCGCTCGCGCCCGGAGAGGCGTTCGATTTCCAGGTCGATTGGGAGCACAACATCATTGACGAAGTCGCGGTGGGAGGCCGCGGCGGCTACGAATACTTCCCCGAAGACGACAATCATATCTTCGCGCTGGCGCAATGGTTCCCGCGCCTCGCCGCCTACACCGACTATACTGGCTGGCAGAATAAGCAGTTCCTAGGGCGCGGCGAGTTCACGCTGGAGTTCGGCGACTACACCGTGGATCTGACCGTGCCGGCCGACCACATCGTCTCCGCCACGGGCGTATTGCAAAACCCGCGCGAGGTGCTGACAGCGGAGCAACGCCGCCGCCTGGAAACCGCCAACACTGACGGCCCGATATACATCGTCACGCCCGAAGAAGCCGAAGCCAACGAGGCGGAGAAGGCCCAGGGCACGAAAACCTGGCGTTTTAGTGCAGACAATGTGCGCGATTTCGCCTGGTCGAGTTCGCGCAAATATATTTGGGACGCCATGATCTTCGAGCAGGACGATGCGGAGCATCCGGAAGTCCTATCCATGAGCTTCTTTCCCAAGGAAGCCGATCCTATCTGGTCTCAATTCTCCACCCAGGCCGTGGTCCACACGATGGACGTCTACAACCGCTTCGCCTTCAACTACCCTTATCCGACCGCCCAAAGCGTGAATGCGTGGGAGCGTGGCGGCATGGAATATCCCATGATCACCTTCAACGGCTACCGCCCTTAAGAGGACGAGGATTCCGAGAAAACGGTCTACTCGCGCGCCACCAAATACGGGCTGATCGGGGTCATCATCCACGAGATCGGGCACATCTACTTCCCGATGGTCGTCAATAGCGA
>JBCCCX010000039.1:0-16834 GCA_039033275.1 Pseudomonadota bacterium
CGCAGCTTGAAGCCGGCGATGGATTTCTTCGACGTGGTCGGCAGCGGCTTCTGGCCGGCGATGAGCGACAGCTCCTCGATGGCGGCCTCGACCTTCTTCTTGTCGGCCACGCCTTCGCCCAGACCCATGTTCAGGACGACTTTCTCGACCTTGGGGATTTGCAGCTCGTTCGTGTAGCCGAACTGCTCTTTCAGTGCGGGGCGGATCTCGTCGCGGTAAACGGCCGCCAGGCGGGGTTCGTAGGGCTTAGACATCGATGACTTCTCCCGACTTGCGGGCCACGCGGACCTTCTTGCCGTCCTTGAGCGTCTTGAAACCCACGCGGGTGGGGACGTTCTCGGTCGGGTCGATATGCGCGACGTTGGAAATGTGGATCGGAGCCTCGAAGGCGCGGATGCCGCCTTCGGGGTCGATCTGGCTCGGGCGGACGTGGCGTTTCACGACGCGCACACCTTCGACGACGACGCGGTTCTCCTTGGGGATCACGCGAAGGACGTTGCCCTTCTTGCCCTTATCAGAACCCGCGATGACGACGACATAGTCGCCCTTCTTGATCTTGGCGGCCATGACTACAGCACCTCCGGGGCGAGCGACACGATCTTCATGTGGTTCTTGGCCCGCAGTTCGCGAGGCACGGGACCGAAGATCCGTGTGCCGATCGGCTCGCCATTATTGTTGATGATGACGGCGGCGTTGCCGTCGAAACGGATGACGGAGCCGTCGCGGCGCTGAATGTCCTTGGCGACGCGGACGACCACGGCCTTGCGCACGTCGCCCTTCTTCACCTTGCCGCGCGGGATCGCTTCCTTGACGGACACGACGATCGTGTCGCCAACATGGGCGTAGCGACGCTTGGAGCCGCCCAGCACCTTGATGCACTGCACGCGGCGCGCGCCGCTATTGTCGGCGACTTCCAGGTTGGATTGCATCTGAATCATGGGTTTGTTCCTTAAGCTTGGGAGTCTCGCCAGGCGCGAACAGTCCGAAATGGACTAGGACGCGGTGACGACTTCCCAGGTCTTGGTCTTGCTCTTGGGCGGGCATTCGATGATGCGCACCGCATCGCCGACCTTGTGAGCGTTATTCTCGTCATGCGCGTGGTAGCGCTTGGAGCGCCGGATCGTCTTCTTCAGCAGCGGGTGCAGATATTTGCGCTCCACCTTGACGACGATGGTCTTGTCGCCCTTATCGGACACGACCGTGCCTTGCAGGATACGTTTGGGCATAGTCTTAGACTTCCGCTTTCTTGGCATCAGCCTTGCGCTGATTCTGCAGCGTCTTGATGCGGGCGACCGCACGACGCACCTCGCGGACGCGGGCCGTGCTTTGCAGCTGGCCGGTCGCGTCCTGGAAACGCAGGTTGAATTGCTCTTTCTTGAGCGTCAGCAACGTGTCGGCGAGCTGGTCGTCGGACAGCTGGCGAAGCTCTTCCACTTTCAGGGTCTTGTCGGCCAGGACTAGTTCGCTCCCTCACCCGGACGGGTGACGATCTTGCATTTGACCGGCAGCTTGGCCGCACCGAGGCGCAGCGCTTCGCGCGCGACCTCGTCGGACACGCCGTCGATCTCGAACATGATGCGGCCCGGGCGGACCTTGCAGGCCCAGAACTCCACGGAGCCCTTACCCTTACCCATGCGGACCTCGGTCGGCTTCTTGGTCACGGGCACATCCGGGAAAATCCGGATCCACACGCGGCCGGCACGTTTCATGTGGCGCGTGATCGCACGGCGCGTGGCCTCGATCTGGCGCGCGGTGACCCGCTCGGGCTCCAGAGCCTTCAGACCATAGGAGCCGAAGGTCAGCGCGGTGCCGCCCTTCGCCATTCCCTTGATCCGGCCTTTATGGGCCTTGCGGAACTTCGTTCTCTTTGGCTGACGCATCTAACCCACGCCTTCCCTAGTTCGCGCGAGCCGGACGGCGTCCGCCGCGGTCGCCGCCGGGACGTCCGCCCCGGTCGCCGGCGCGCGAGCGCGTATCGCCCTGCTCGGTCATGCGGCGCTCATGGGCATAGGGGTCATGCTCCATGATCTCGCCTTTATTGATCCACACCTTGATGCCGATGATGCCCATCGTCGTCATGGCGCGAGCCGTTCCGTAGTCGATATCGGCACGCAGCGTGTGCAGCGGCACGGCGCCTTCCTGGTACTGCTCGACGCGCGCGATTTCCGCGCCGCCGAGACGACCGCCCAGACGGATCTTGCAGCCCTTGGCGCCCATGCGCATCGCGCTTTGCAAGCTGCGCTTCATGGCGCGACGGAAGGAGACGCGGCGCTCGAGCTGCTGGGCGATGCCCTCGGCCACGAGGTTGGCGTCGACTTCCGGCTTGCGGACTTCGACCAGGTTGATGAACACTTCACCGTCCACCATGGAGGCGACGCGCTGGCGCAGCGCCTCGATGTCGGCGCCCTTCTTGCCGATCACCACACCCGGACGCGCCGTGTAGATGGTGATGCGGCAGGTCTTGTGCGGGCGCTCGATGACGATGCGCGAGACGGAAGCGTTCTTCAGCTCGTTGAGCAGGAAGGACCGGATGGCGAGATCCTGATGCAGCAGGTCGCCATATTCGTTCGTGTTGGCATACCAGCGCGACTGCCAGGTGCGGTTGATACCGAGGCGAAGGCCGATCGGATTGATCTTCTGACCCATTACGCGGCCTCCTCTTCCGAAACTTCTTTCACGACGATGGTGAGCTCCGAGAACGGCTTCAGGATCCGCGCGCCGCGGCCCCGAGCGCGAGCCCGGAAACGCTTCATCACGAAGTTCTTGCCGACATAGGCTTCGGAGACGATCAGATTGTCGATGTCCAGATTGTGGTTGTTCTCGGCGTTCGCAATGGCGGACTCGAGGACTTTCTTCACCTCGCCGCTGATGCGCTTGTGCGAGAATTCCAGATCCGCGAGCGCGGCGTCCACTTTCTTGCCACGGATCAGCTGCGCCACGAGGTTCAACTTCTGCGGCGAGATACGGATCATGCGCAGCTTGGCGCGCGCCTCATTGTCGGCGAGCCGACGAGCTTGTTTCTGTTTGGCCATCGGGTCTATCTCCGCTTGGCTTTTTTATCGGCCGCGTGGCCGTAATAGGTGCGCGTCGGCGCGAACTCACCGAGCTTGTGACCCACCATGTCCTCGTCGATGAGCACAGGCACGAACTTGCGGCCATTGTGGACCTGGAAGGTCAGGCCGACGAATTGGGGCATGATGGTGGAGCGGCGCGACCAGGTCTTGATCGGCTTGCGGCGGCCTTCGCCGTGAGCGACTTCTGCTTTCTTGAGCAGATACCCATCGACGAACGGGCCTTTCCAGACGGAACGGGGCATAGTCTCGTCCTTCCCTAGCGCTTCTTCTTCGCGTGACGCGAACGGATGATGAATTTGTCGGTCGGCTTGTTCTTCTTGCGCGTGCGGGCCCCCTTGGTGGGCTTGCCCCACGGGGTCACCGGGTGACGGCCACCGGAGGTCCGGCCTTCACCGCCACCGTGCGGGTGGTCGACCGGGTTCATGGCCACGCCGCGAACGGACGGGCGGACGCCCAGCCAACGCTTGCGGCCGGCCTTGCCGAGATTGGTGTTCATGTGGTCCGGGTTGGACACGGCACCGACCGTGGCCAGGCAGGTCTGGTGGATCATCCGCATTTCGCCGGACTTCAGGCGCACCTGGGCGTAGCCCTCAGAGCGACCGACCAGCTGGGCATAGGCCCCGGCGGAGCGAGCGATCTGACCGCCCTTGCCGGGTTTCATCTCAATATTATGGATGATCGTGCCGACCGGCATGGCGCGCAGCGGCATGGTGTTGCCGGGCTTCACGTCGGCGCGCTCGGCGGACAGGACCGTGTCGCCTTCGGCCAGGCGTTGCGGCGCGAGGATATAGGCCTTCTCGCCATCCTTGTACTGGATCAGCGCGATGAAAGCCGTCCGGTTGGGATCGTACTCCAGGCGCAGCACGGTCGCTTCGCCGGACTTGGTCCGCTTGAAGTCGATCTTGCGGTAGAGGCGCTTGTGGCCCCCGCCCTGGCGGCGGGACGTGATGCGGCCCGTATTGTTGCGGCCACCCGTTTTCGTCAGACCCTCGGTGAGGCTCTTTTCGGGACGACCCTTGTGCAGACCCTTGCGGTCGACCGTCACCAGGTGACGACGCGACGGGCTGGTCGGATTGTAAGTCTTGAGCGCCATGATCTAGAGTCCTGTCGCAATGTCGATGGTGTCGCCGTCTTTAAGCGTCACGACGGCTTTCTTGACGTCGGAACGACGGCCGGCACGGCCCCGGAAGCGCTTCGTCTTGCCCTTGGTCGTGATCGTGTTCACGGCCGTGACGGAAACGTTGAAGAGCTGCTCCACGGCGGCCTTGATCTCGGTCTTGTTGGACGACAGCGGCACTTCGAACACGATCTGGTTGTTCTCGGCGACGATGGTCGACTTCTCGGTGATGACCGGAGTCAGGACCGTATCGTAATGTTTGGCGTTCGCGCTCATTTCAGACGCTCCTGCAGGTCAGAAACGGCATCCGTGGACAGCACCAGCGTGTGGCGGCGCAGGATGTCGTAGACGTTGGCGCCCTGGCTGGGCAGCACGTCGACATTGGGGATGTTGCGCGCGGCGCGGCCGAAGCCTTCGTCGATCTGATTGCCGCCGACGATCAGCGCGTTGGTCACGCCCAGCTTGGAAAGCTGCTTGGCCAGCGCGGACGTCTTGGCGTCCTTGAGCGCCAGCGCATCGACCACGATCAGCTCACCCGCACCGGCCTTGGCAGAGAGCGCGTGGCGGAGCGCCATCTTGCGGACCTTCTTGGGCAGCTCGTGGCTGTGATCGCGCGAGCGCGGGCCGTGCGCCTTGGCACCACCGCGGAACTGCGAGACCGAGCCGTTGCCGTGACGGGCCGTACCGCCGCCCTTCTGGCGACCGATGCGTTTGGTCGTCTTGGACACGTCGCCGCGTTCCTGCACCTGGTGGGTGCCGGCGCGGCGCTTGGCCAGCTGATAGCGCACCATGCGGTGCAGAATGTCCTTGCGGGGCTCCTGGCCGAAGACGCTCTCGTCGAGATCGACCGAGCCGCCTTTCTTGCCGTCGAGCTTTGTCACATCGATCTTCATGACTACTCTTCCTCGTCCTTGGCGGCCTTGGGCGCATCAGCGGCGGGAGCCGCATCAGCCTTGGAGTCTTCCTTGGACGCTGCGGGAGCCTCCATCGTGAATTTGCCGGGCACGGGCAGGTCGTCGGCCTTGGCACCCTTCACTGCGTCCTTCAGCTCGACCCAGGCCCCCTTGGATCCGGGAACGTGACCCTTGACCAGGATCAGCCCTTCTTCGGCATCGACGCGCTCGACCGTCAGGTTCTGCAGCGTGCGGCGGACGGCACCCATGTGACCGGCCATCTTCTTGCCCTTGAAGACCTTGCCCGGGTCCTGACACTGGCCCGTGGAGCCGTGGGAGCGGTGGCTGATCGACACGCCGTGCGTGGCGCGCAGACCGCCGAAATTGTGGCGCTTCATGGCACCGGCGAAGCCCTTGCCGACCGTGATGCCGGAGGCATCGATCTTCTGGCCGGGAACGAAGTGCTCCGCGCTCATGGAGGCACCCACTTCGATCATGTTGTCGGGCGAGACCCGGAACTCGACCAGCTTCTGCTTGGGCGTCACGCCCGCCTTGGCGAAGCGTTCGCGCTCGGCCTTAGCCACGCGTTTCACTTTGGCGTCGCCCGAGCCCAGCTGCAGGGCGGCGTAGCCGTCGCGCTCGGGCGTCTTCTGCGCCACGACCTGGCACCCTTGCAGGTCCAGAACGGTGACGGCGACATGGTTTCCGGCGTCGTCATAAACCCGGGTCATCCCGAGCTTGCGCGCCAATAGACCTGATCGTTGCATCAGCAGGTTATCCTTCACGAAAATCGCCCGACCTCACCGCGAGAACCGGGCGTCATATGCACAGCGTTGGGGAAGAGGAGCCTACGACCTAGCAAAACCGGGCCAGCGCGCCGCAAAAGGCGCCTGGCCGGATAGCAATCAAAGATCGTGAGCCGCGTCTGCCGAAGCACTGCCAGCTATGAACGGAGCGCCCTCTACGGGTGCGAGTCGGAAAGGTCAACGGCGGAATGCAGGAAAGTGGCGGCGTGAGGGTGTGATGAGCGTGCCGTGCCTATGTGCACGGCGAACCTTAGATGCCTTATGACCATGCTTCCTGCACTCTAAGCTCGACTTCGACGCGTTCCGCCGACTTCGCCATTGGCGTATCTAGGAGATATTGGTCTTTCATCGGCAAGATGGTTGTTGCTTGACTTCCATCGTTCGCGACGCGGATCATGGGACTGGCAATCCTGTGCCATACCGGGGCTCCACCTTCCGCATTTGATGGCATGAAGACTTCGACTAAAGCGAGGGAGGCTCCCGACCCGACATTTTCCTTCATTTGCGAGGGTGCTGCGTCGAAAACTGGGTCGCCCTTTTCTAGAAAGTCTAGCTTGACTCGGAAAGAAGCGTCGGCAGCCGTGAATTGCACGACGCCGCCGACCAGTGTCGAAAGCTTCGGCGTGGCGATCACGTCGCCATCCACCCGAATGACAAGATCTGCATTGAGTTTTTTCACTTTGTCGCTCGAAAGTACGGTCGGACTAGAAAGGTTAGATTGTGTGTCCGATGCGAGCCCGTCAGCAGTTTGAGCAATTGCCAAATTTGCGATTGAAAATAGAGCCAACAACATGGCTGATGATATACACTTGAACATGACATCATCCTTTCAAGCTGAGTTTACATACCGTGTACTTTTACATTTTGTGTGACACGTCTGCGTTTTACTGAAACAATTGCTAGAGTTAGTAAAATTGAAAGCGGGCTTAGCGACTCCACAGTGTTCCGGAGCCGACATTCCTATGGATAAATCGGGCCGCGCTTTCCATTCGCTTGAGGCTCGAGACATATCTGTGGCTTGCGACCCGAAGTGCACGGCGCAAGACCGCCCCGCCCCTGCCACCCTTACCAAAGACCGGAATTAGGCGGCACGCTTGCCGATACTGGCTGCGGCGGCCGTGTCGGCGTAGACGGCCACGTCGCGCCCGGCCAGGCGCGCGTCTCGCAGTATGGCGGCAGGACATGTCCGCACGGTCGCGCCGCCGAACAGCGCGTCCAGCGCCGGCGCTTTGTGTGCGCCGGTCGCGACTAGAAGGCTGCAATCCGCGCGCGACAGGGCTTCCAGACCCAGCGTGTATCCGAACGGCAGGGGATGGGCATCGTGGTCCGGTCCGAAATTGTCCGCCATTGTCCGGCGTGACAGCAGGACCTGCCGCAACACCCCGTCCTGTTCGGCGCCGGGTTCGTTGAAGGCCAGATGGCCGTTGGAGCCGATGCCGTGCAGGACCAGGTCGATCCGGTCCGCCAGCCTCTCGGCATCGCGCCGTCCCCGTGCCGTGTCCAGACAGGTGAACCCGCCGACACGCAGGGGCCGCACCAGTTCTCTCTCCAGATAGGCGCGGAACCGGGCGGGCGGCGGCAGGTCAGGGTCGGCATATTCGTCCATCTGCAGGATGTGCACCCGGCTCCAATCGAGCGCCGCCGCGTAGCGTGCCCGCAGGCGCGCATATATCGGCCCCGGCGTCCGTCCCGAGGAGGGGACGAAGACAATGCGCGCGCGGCGTTTCAACGTGTCTGTCAGGCGACGGACCAGATGAGCGGCGACCGCGTCCGCCAGCGCATCGGCGGAGCCGTGGCAGTGCAGCGGCAGCGCCTCACCCGGACCGGTATTCCGAAGATTGACGGACATGGATATTCAGGCTGCCGCAGCGGCCAAGTCGTCATCCATCGCCGACAGCCCGTCCGCGCCTGCGACCGTCTCCGCGATCTCCTTGAACCACAGGACCAGACCGTTGGCCTGCCCCTTGAAACCCGGTTCCCCGAAACGACCGCGCAGATCGTACCCCATGGCCAGCCCGACGGCCTGCGCGGCGGGAAGGACCTGTCCGTCCGCGTCCAGCAGGCGGGACTGTGGGTCTACATGGGTTTGCCCGCCGAACCGGACTGCCTGCCCGGAAACGATCATACGCGGAAAGTCCGGGCGGTAGCCGAGAGCGGAGATCACAACCGTTGCGTCCGCCAGGCTGCGGCGCAGCGCGTCGGCATTCGTCAGATCAACCGTCCGGACGCGCGGCTCCGCGGGGGCGCCGCCCCAGCCGCGCAAGCGCATCAGAAGCGCGCGCGAATCCAGCCGGAACCCGCCCAGCGCGTGGACCCGGCCCGTAACGGGGCAGATGTCGTCCGCCCCGAAATCCGCGTAACCGGCTTCGCGCGCAGCGGCCGGGGAGTCGAAGGTCGCTGTCATGGGTCGGCGGTGGTGCAAAGTGATCGCGTCGGTTCCCAAACGCGTGCCTGCCTCGCCGGCGAGCAGTGCGGCGGCGGAGGCGATGGCGCTGTGCGACCCGCCCACGATCGCCACACGCGGCGTCTCGGCGTCCATCAGGCGTGCCTCGACCTCCGTCCGACGCCAGCCGAAGCCCTCTGAGGACAGTACCACCTTATCCGTTGCGTCCGGGTTCAACCCGAGACCGATGAGCGTGGCCAGCGCATCGGACCGGCGTTCGGAGGCGCCGCAGGCAAGAATCAGCCGGTGTGCCAGTGCGCCGGGTTGATTGTCGACCGACCAGAGGCCGTTCTCATATCGCAACGTGTCGCAGCGCGCCGCGCGCAGGACGAGCGATTGACGGCGACGCAGATCGTTCAGCACGAGACGTTTCAGCCGCGCGAGAAACTCTCCGACAAGCGGCAGCGGTGCGCTGCGGCCACTCCGAGCAGCAAGCGCGTCGCCGAGCGAAACCAAGGCCGTGTCTTGCGTGATGCGGTCCGGCAGACCGTCGAGACAAGTCAGGAACTTCTCCGCTTGCGTATCGGACGGTATGGCGTGGTCGCCGATCCGGCCGCACCGATCCGGCGCATCGTCAAGCATCAGCACCGATTGCCGCTCCGCCACGCCGGTGCGGATCATCGCGCACAGCGCGCCGAGCGCCGCCGGTCCACCGCCGATCAGCAGCACGTCGTGAGGTCGGATGGAAGGCACGGCATGGGACATGACCGCTTTCATGACACAATGGGGTTGGCATCGGTTTAAGCGACTTGGTTAAAGGTCGATTGCAAGCTTTGCGACAGGTGCAGTGCCTGATCTCATCGATCCGGCAAAGGAAGGTCCAGCCATGAACGACACGACAGGCTCTATGCCGGATCCGGCAGGCCCGGCCATCCTCACCGAACGTCGCGATGCGACCCTGGTCGTGACGCTGAACCGGCCCCATCGGCGCAACGCGGTGGACCGGGATACGGCTTTCGCCCTCTACGAGGCGTTCCGGACATTCGACGCGGATGACGGCCTGTCGGTTGCCGTGCTGACGGGGGCTGGCGGCACTTTTTGCGCGGGCGCGGACCTTCAAGCTCTGTCGGCGGGACAGGGCAACGCCGTGGAGCCGGACGGCGATCTGGGCCCGATGGGGCCGACGCGGTTGAGGCTATCCAAGCCCGTTATCGCCGCGGTGGAGGGGCACGCGGTCGCAGGCGGATTGGAGTTGGCCTTGTGGTGCGACCTGCGCGTCGCGTCGCGCTCGGCCGTGTTCGGCGTGTTCTGCCGCCGCTTCGGCGTGCCCATGATCGATGGCGGGTCGGTCCGACTTCCCCGCCTGATCGGTCAGAGCCGGGCGATGGACATGTTCCTGACGGGCCGCCCGGTGGAGGCGGACGAAGCCCTCGCCTTCGGCCTCGCCAATCGCGTCGTGCCGGAAGGCGAGACGCTGGACGCCGCCCTTCGTCTCGCCGCCGACATCGCCGCCTTCCCCCAGACCTGCCTGAGGGGCGACCGCCGATCCCTGATGGAACAGTGGGGCATGGGCGAGTGGGACGCGCTGATGAACGAGGTCGCGCTGGGGCTGGAGACGATCCGGTCCGGCGAAACGCGCGCAGGCGCAACGCGCTTCAAGAGCGGCGAAGGACGCGGCGGGTCGTTCGAACGCTAGGCTGCTTCGGCAAGGTCCTCGGACTGCGCTTCGACACGCTCCGCTGGCAGGGTCAGGATGAAGGTCGAGCCCTCGCCGATTGCGCTTTCGACCCGCACCTCCCCGCCTAGTAGCCGCATGATGCGCCGACAGATGGACAGGCCGAGACCGGACCCATCCTGTTCGCGCGTCGTGGAATCGTCCACCTGGGTGAAGGGTTCGAACACGACGGCCTGCTCCGCTTCCGTCATGCCGATGCCCGTGTCGCGGACCGTGACCGTGAACACATGCCCCGCGTCCGTGTCCTGTGAGGAAACATGCATGGCGATCCCGCCCGAGCGGGTGAACTTCACGGCGTTGGCGACCACATTGGTGATGCAGCGCCCCGCCTGGCTGAGATCGAGCCGGGCCAGGCGCGGCACATCCGGATCGATCGCCAGATCCAGCGTCAGGCCCGCTTCGGAGGCGGAGACGCGGAAAAGATCGGCGATGCATTTCACCGTCGCGACGAAATCGCCATCCGTGGGGCGCAGCGCTGTGTGGCCCGCCTCGATCCGCGTGAAGTCGAGCACGTCGTTGAGAATGGTCAGCAGAGCTTCGCCGGAATTGAGCAGAATGTCGACCATCTCGCGTTCGTCGGAGCCGAGATCGCGCGTGGCGAGAATCTGCGCCATGCCCAGCATGCCGTTGAGCGGCGTCCGGATTTCGTGGCTCATCGTGGCGAGAAAACGCGTCTTGGCGATGCTGGCGGCCTGGGCCAATTGGGTTTCGCGGGCCAGTTTGCGGCTCAACCCCTGCGCCTCTTCCATGAGGACGCTCTGCAGACGCGTCGCCATCATCATGTCGATGGAACTGTCGGACGGGGAGAAATCCTCAAACCGCAGCGTACGCCGATTTTCGCCGCCGCTCACATGGACTGGCGCATGATTGAGATACATGACGAGCCGGTCGCCTTTGCGGCTTACGGTTCCGCGCAGCAACAATCCCCGCCCGGCCCCGTGTCCGGTCAGCTCGACATGCCGCATGGAGATATCCGCGCGGACCCCGCCGGATTTCCGGATCCTGACCTTGAAGAAAGCCTTGAGGGGTTCGCCCACGGGATTGGTGTCGAGGTGATGGACGAGCGACGGACCGCACGCGACGATGCAACCGGCCCGGTCTATTATGGCATAGGCCGGAAACAGGATCTCGAGCTTGGCGATCTCGGCCGTGAACGCCATCGCTCAGGCCGCCACTCCGGCGCCGCGATCCAGGCCTGCCTGCGCGCGAAGACGGTCGAGGGTGAACTGCACGCCGTCCTGGACCGCATGCCATTCGATGCGGACATCCTCGCCGTAATGGATGCAAACGCCTTCGAGAATGCCTTCCACGAAAGTCGCCAGCCCGGTGCGTTCAGACTTGTAGAAGATTTCCCACCCATTGGGGCTTGCGGCGGTCAGGTCGAATGACGGCATTTTTGCGTCCGGCAGGCTGCCCCTCAGACTGTTGTGCATACGGTCGAGATTCGACAGGAAAGTGCCTAGATCCTCTCCCGCCATGGAGAAGATCGAGCCGTAGCCCGCCCCCGTCGCATATTCGACCCAGTGCCGCCCGACGACGCGGAACGCCTCCGCCCTGTCCAGGCCCAGCGTGTCGGCGACGCTGTCCACCAGCCGATAGGTCACCGCGTCGCTATAGGGTGCGGGGCTGAGGAAATGCTCTTCCGAGAGGCCGGCCTTGTCCAGCACCGACGCCCAGACGGTATCGTCCGCATGCGTCAGCACGGTACTGCGTATGGCTCTGTGTATAATCCCGTACATGCGGCCTTCGGTCAGATTGGTCGATCGGACGGGACAGTGAACGCAATGGGTTAAAGAAGGCTGATTCCAGCGAAAGGCGCGACACTATAGCTCTGGGAACGGCGTCGGCGGAGGCGTGCCCAATCACCTCGCGCAGCGCTAATAGGTCGGCCGCGCGCGCGACCACGATTACGCGGATGCGGCGGAGGATCATGGTTCGAAGCTCCGAATGCGGTGAGCCAGTTCTGCGGCGCGCCCGGCATCCACTTGCGCGGTCGTGTAGGCGATCAGGCGCATTGAGTGTGTGAAGCGGTACTGGTCGAGAATGGCGGGGTCGGCGCGCAACGCCGCGACCATCCGCTCAGCTGGCGGGCCCGCCTCCGGCGGCGGGCATGGGACCTGCCCGTCGCGCGTCTCGCGGTAGAGCGTTTCGGAAAAGCAGGCGGTCCAGAGATAGGTGTGGGTTTGCACGCCGATCTTGCTGCGGATCAGTTCGCGCACAGGCGGGTCGTAGGCGTAGAAGGGCACGCTCTCGCGCAGCGTGTTGTAGTAGCCGATGATTTCGTCGCGCAGGGCGAGGTCGCCGACGCGCGAAAAACGGCCCGAGGCGACGAGTTCGTCATAGGTCGTGGTGTCGTGCGCGAACGGCGACCAGCCGGCTGAGAAGTAGAGCTTGGAGAGACTCTGCCAGGGCGTTTTTCCAGCCACGGGCTCGCCCGCGAGGAATCGTTCGATGCGCGGGCTCTCCTCGATCTCCACCGCCCAGTTGCGCACGGCGCGCTCTAGGCGCGCGGCGTCGGACTCGATGTCGTCGGCGATCCGGCCGAGGAACACCGCATCGGCCGCGCGCGCCTGCTGCTCGGCATTCCAGTTGCCGAGCTGAATACCGATGAAAACGCCCAGCACGACGATGGCGAAGTCGAGGAAAACCGCGAACCAGTTCTCGGCCTCGACGTGGGCGCGGATACGGCGGAGGATCACGGCGCGTCCTCGAACATGGCGAGTATGGCATCGGTCTGCGTCTTCGTATCCATATGGTTGAGCAGGTAATAGGACTGCAAGTCGTAAACATGACCCAGCGCCGCACGCGCTCTGTCATCCGATCTCATCCCTTGCAGATCGAACTTTTCGAGGCTTGAGAACAGTCCATCCCAACCCTCGTCGGCAGAGGGGATGCGGACGGCGATTTCGGTGACCGGAACGAGCTGAATATAGGGGTAGATGGCATCCGTATATTCGTTCGACACCGTCCGGATATGCATGAACGTGTCGCGGTCGGCCATGAACTCCTCGCGCAGCTGCATGAGCCGCGTCCGCAACGCGTTGTCGTCGATCAGGGCGAGTTCACCGTTCGACAGCAATTCATCCAGCGTGGGAACGAGCCATTTGACGGCCGTGTGCCCATTGTAGGACATCAGTCCCAGCTCCAACATCTCTCTGTCGGCCGGATCTATCTCTCCGGTTTCCAGCGCGCGGAATATGGCTTGCATGCCTTCGAGACGCTGACGCGTATCCTCAATGGCTTGGCGGGTCCGGGCGTCGCTGTTCCGGAGTTCCAGTTCGAGCCGCTGCATGACCTCGCCGCGCCTCTCGGTCTCCGCCCGCACTTGCGCCCACTCCTGGACCTGGAGGCCGAGAAACACGCCCAGCACCACGATGGCGAAGTCGAGGAAGACCGCGAACCAGTTCTCGGCCTCGACATGGGCGCGGAGGCGGCGGAGGATCACGGCGCGGTCTCCGCGTCCAGCGGGGAAGGCCGACAGGTCTCGCCCAGCGCTTCCAACACATCGCAGACGCGGACGCGTGAGTATTCGAACCAGACGAGCGAGCCTTCATGCGTGATTTCGTTTGTACCCGTTTCGATGAATATATCGGGGGAGCGGAGGATCGCGTCCATCTCGGCTTGATAGGCGTCGGGGCGGTCGGGTGCTGGAACCGCAGCCAACCGTTCGAGACGGAGCAACGGGCTCTCGAAAGAAAGAGACCCCCATATGGTTGAACGGGCATGGCGCTGCCGTTCGGCCGCAACATTATAGGCGATGAGCGCGTCCCTCAGGGCGGGCGGGTGCAGCAGGTCGATATCACCCTGGCTGACGATCTCCTGGAAGGTCGTGGAAGGGCCGTGACCGGCGCGGAAGCTTTGTATCCTCTCGATCCGGGCCGACAGGTCGCGGTACTCGGTCGAGACCATGCCCGCCAGAATTTCCTTCCCGAAGTCGACCGCGGCGTCGCGCCATTGCATTGTGTCGCGCAGGTGGCGCAGATGTTCGACCTCGATCTCGATGAATTCCACACGGAGCCGCTCCTTCAATCGCTCGGCCCGCTGCGCATCCGTCCGCGCCTCGTTCCAGTTCGCCACCTGGAGACCGATGAACACACCCAGCACGACGATGGCGAAGTCGAGGAAGACCGCGAACCAGTTCTCGGCTTCGACATGGGCGCGGATGCGGCGCAGGATCATGGTTCGAACTCGCGGATGCGCGCCGCCAGAGCCATGGAGCGCTCCAGGTCGGCCTCCCCAGTCGTGTAGGCAGCGAAGCGGATGGATTGGGTGTATCGGAATTCCGGGAGCAATTCCGGGTCGGCGCGGAGGTCGGCCAGTATCCGGTCTATCGGGGCGTTCCAGTCCGGCGGCGGACAAGTGACTTCGCCGTCGCGTATCTGGCGGTAGGTCTCCTCAGAGAAGCAACGCTCCCATATGTAGGCCTGCGTCCGGCCGTCATATTTTCCGCGGACCATCTCCCGCAAGGGCGGGTTGAAATCGTAGAAGAAGGATCCCTCGCGGATTAGCGCGTGGTAGTCTGCAATCTCCTCGCGCAGCGCGAGATTGCCGACGCGGGCGAAGCGGCCCGACGAGACGAGCTCGTCATAGGTCGTCGTATCCGCGGTGAAGGGCGACCAGCCTGCGGAGAAATAGACGCTGACGAGGGTCTCCCACTGCGTCAACTGACTGATCGGATCTCCGGCCAGGAAGCGTTCCACAAGCGCAGTGTCGTCAATTTCCCTTTTCCAGCCCCCGAGGTTCTGGCGGAGACGTTGCGTGTCGGTGTCGATGTCGTCGGCGATGCGCTGGAGATAGAGCCGGTTCGTATCGGCCTCCTGCTGCGCCGCGTTCCAGTTGCCCACTTGAATACCGATGAACACGCCGACCACGACGACCGCGAAGTCTATGGCCACGGCGAACCAGTTCTCGGCTTCGATGTGGGCGCGGATGCGTCGGAGGATCATGGTGTCGAAGCCTCGGAATGGTCGATGCCCAGCACGCGGTCGAGTTCGGCATGGACGGTTCGGAACTGCTCTGCCCAGGGGCGCAGCCCGTCGCGCAGATAGCCGTCGAGGACGTCGGCGTTCAACGCGACGGCGTTCATGAGGTCTGGGTCGGTCCGGATCTCGCCGATGTCGCATCGCACCTCGAATTCGCGTTCCGGGTCCTCCCGGGTGAGGCTGTCGTAGAGGACGCTCCTCGCCTCGAAGACGCCGGAATGACGCTGCATCAGGTTGAACGGCCGCCGCGCCGTGGCGAGGAAGATCTCCAGCGCCTCGCGCCGCTGGATGAGGCGCGCCAGCGCGTCCCCGAGGGCGCGGTCCGAGATGACGCCTATCCGGCCCGAGGCCTGCAGCCGTTCGAGCGCCGGAAGGTCCATGCGCCCGATATAGGTGGTCGGCACCGCCAGCACGGCGCATTCGACCTCACTCAGCGCCCGGTCCGGCGCGAGCCCGAACAGCACGTCCGTCGCCCGGCCGTGGTCGCGGATCGTCGCCATGCGCAGGTCGAGCCGTCGCAGGGTCAACGCCTCCGCCTCCAGCACCTGCGCGTGAAGCGCTTCCAGCGTCGCGCGCTCGTCCCGCCTGTCCTGCTGCGCGGTATTCCAGTTCGCGACCTGGATACCGATGAACACGCCCAGCACGACGATAGCGAAGTCGAGGAAGACCGCGAACCAGTTCTCGGCCTCGACGTGGGCACGGATGCGACGCAGGATCACGAGGGTGCCTCCGCACTAATCGGGGACGGGCGACAGGTTTCGCCCAGAGCTACCAGCACCTCACAGACGCGAACACGCGAGAGCTCAAACCAAAATAGTGAATTCTCCAATTTAAGTCTTTGATCCATGATCTCGGTATAGAGATAGGGTGACCCGAGAAGGATCGCGATCTCGTCCCGGTATCTTTCAGACCTGTCATCGCGGGGCAAAGCGGTTAGCGCAATAAGTGGTTTGAGGACGTCCTCACCGATAGACGCAAACACACTCGCGCTAGCTTGGAGATGGCGGTTGGCCACGACATCATAACGGGTCAAGGCATCGCGAAGTCCCGGCGACTGCATCAAATCCATGTCGCCCTGGCTGACGATTTCGGAAAACGTCGATGAGGGTCCATGGGGAATCCGATAGTAATCTATACTACCGAGGCGGTCTGGCAGGTCTGAGCTGTCGGGATCCAGCTGTCCGGCTGCAACAGCAACCTCCAAATCCATCGCTGCATCCCGTGCAAAGATGACACCCGATAAGCTGTGCAAATGTTCGGCTTCGATCTCCATGAATTCAGCCCGGAGTCGCTCCATGAGCCGCTCACCCCGAGCATCGTCCGCCCGGGCTGCGTTCCAGTTCGCCACCTGGAGACCGATGAACACGCCGACCACGACGATCGCGAAGTCTATGGCGACGGCGAACCAGTTCTCGGCCTGGATGTGGGAGCGAAGGCGGCGGAGGATCATGGTGTGTCTCCGTGCGTGCCAGTTATGGTGCAGAGGCCCGCATCCGATCCAGGCATATGAATGTCTTGCGCCCCGTCCTCGACCCTCACACCGTCGGTCAATTGCGCCGTCTCGTCGGGGAAAATTCGACGCTGCAAGGGCCGGACGGCGCGGAGGGCCGGCAAAGCTCGGATGTCGCGGACCTGGCCCAGATGGGTTTGCGAGACATTTTCGGGCATGCGTCCGTCGCGGTAGGCGGCCAGCCGCTCTTCATAGGTCCGCCATGCCCGACCGCGGTGACCTTGCGATCGTGGAGGCCGCGAAACCCTCTCGGCCTGCGCCGTGCCGGTTTCCTTCATCGTCGCCCCTCCCCGGCCCTCTGTTTGCACGGAATTTCGGCGGGGCAAAGAAAAAG
>JBCCCX010000040.1:0-16535 GCA_039033275.1 Pseudomonadota bacterium
ACAAGAGCTCTGAGCCTCGTCGTGAGCGGCGAAGAGACCCCGGCAAGCGCGGCCTGATCATGGGCGTGGCCAACAAGAACTCCATCGCCTGGGCGATTGCGCAACAACTCGCCGCGCAAGGAGCGGAGCTCGCCTTCACCTATCAGGGCGACCAGCTGAAGCGTCGCGTCGAGCCGCTCGCCGCGAGCGTCGGTTCGGATGTTCTACTCGACTGCGACGTGACGAATGACGATCAGATGGACGCAACCTTCTCAGCCCTTAAGGACAAATGGGGCGAGATCGATTTTCTCGTCCACGCCATCGCGTTCGCGGGACGGGACCAGCTCGAGGGCTCTTTCGTGGAGAGCACAACGCGCGAGGGCTTCAAGTCCGCGCTCGATATCTCGGCCTTCAGCTTCGTGGACGCGGCACGGCGCGCCTCCGCAATGATGAGCGAAGGCGGGTCGATAGTGACGCTGACCTATCTGGGGTCCGAGCGGGTCGTTCCGAACTATAACGTCATGGGCGTGGCGAAAGCGGCGCTGGAGGCCTCGACGCGCTACATCGCCGCCGACCTCGGGCCACGCGGCATTCGGGTAAACGCCATCAGCGCGGGCCCGATCAAGACGCTCGCCGCAGCCGGGATCGGTTCGGGCCGTCACATGTTCCGCTTCAACAAGGCCGCCAGCGCGCTGCAGGACAATACAGATCCGAAGGGCGTAGCGGGCGCGGCGCTCTATCTGCTGTCGGATCTGGGGCTCAGCTGTACCGGCGAGGTTCACCACGTAGATGGAGGCTTCCACGCCATCGGCATGCCGCAGGAAGGACCATTGCGGGAGAGCCTCGAGAGCTGATCCACCTCTTAATTCCGAAATTCCGCAAGGCGGGGCGATAATGTCGCCCCGCCTTTTTCATGTTTGAGACGCGACGATCAGTTTGCTGAAATATCTCTAACTTGACAAATTGTCGCACCCTATGGCGGGGTGTGGCGCGGTTCGCTATAGGCCCCCTTCCCCGATTGGAAGGACTCCGTCACCATGGCCGAACGCATGCTGCAATTCGTCTCGACCGACCGCGAGATGCCGGAGAAACGCGCGGCCGGCGAGCGCCGCGACGACTTTCTCGAAATCTACGGCGACTTCATCGACGCCAAGGCGGCGGAGCAGGCCGCGCGCTGTTCGCAGTGCGGCGTGCCGTTCTGCCAGAACCACTGCCCCCTGCAGAATAATATTCCCGACTGGTTACGCCTGACGGCGGAAGGCCGGGTGCGCGAAGCGTGGGAAATTTCGGACGCGACCAACAACATGCCGGAGATTTGCGGCCGTATCTGTCCCCAAGACCGGCTCTGCGAAGGCTCCTGCGTGATCGAGCAATCCGGCCACGGCACAGTGACCATCGGCGCGGTGGAGCGCTACCTCACCGACACGGCATGGGATGAGGGCTGGATCGAGCCTCTGAAACCGCGCCGCGAACGCGCCGGGTCCGTCGGCATCATCGGCGCAGGACCCGCAGGCCTTGCGGCCGCGGAGCAGTTGCGCCTGCAGGGCTGGCAGGTCACGGTCTATGACCGGCACGACCGCGCGGGCGGCCTGCTGATCTACGGCATTCCGAACTTCAAGCTGGAGAAGGAGATCGTGGAGCGACGCACGAAACGCCTGGAAGAGGGCGGCATCCATTTCGTGCTGAATTGCGACGTGGGCACAGACGTCAGCTTCGAGAAGCTTCGCGAGAAGCATCAGGCTATCCTGATCGCAACGGGCGTCTACAAGGCGCGCGACCTCTCCGTGCCGGGCGCGGGCGCAGACGGTGTCCGTCCTGCGCTGGACTACCTTATCGACAGCAACCGTCGCGGACTGGGCGACACGGTCCACAGCGAGACCGCCAAAGGCAAGGACGTGGTCGTGATCGGCGGCGGCGACACGGCCATGGACTGCGTCCGAACGGCCGTGCGCCAAGGGGCAAAGTCCGTGACCTGCCTCTACCGCCGCGACCATGCCAACATGCCGGGTTCTCGCCGCGAGACGGCCAATGCGCAGGAAGAGGGCGTGCGCTTTGAATGGCTTGCCGCGCCCCGTGCGGTCGCGGACATAGGCGGCGCGGCCTCTTCCGTGCGGGCTGACCGGATGCGTCTCGGTCCCAAGGATGCGAGCGGCCGGCAAGTCCCCGAAGCTGTGCCGGGCGCGGAGTTCGACGTGCCCGCCGACCTCGTCATCAAGGCACTGGGCTTCATGCCCGAAAATATGGGCGACCTGTCCAAGGACCTGACGACCACGCGCTGGGGCACGGTGCGGGTCAATCCGCTGACGTTCGAGACCAACCTGCCGGGGGTCTACGCCGCCGGGGACATCGTGCGCGGCGCGAGCCTCGTCGTCTGGGCCATCCGGGAAGGCCGCGATGCCGCCGCCGCTATGCACCAATATCTGCGCGCGCTGGAACGGGCGGACCTGCGTGAGGCAGCGGAATGACGACGACCTTGAACGGATATTGCCTCTGCAAGTCGATCCGGTTCAGCCTGGAGGCGCCAGATCACTTGAACGTCTGCCACTGCACGGATTGCCGCCGGGTCGGCGGGGGTCCTTTCATCGGTCCCGATTTTGCCCACGTCACCTTCCAGTCTGACGAAGGGCTGAAATGGTATCGGTCTTCCGAATGGGCGGAACGTGGGTTCTGCTCCAACTGTGGCGCGTCGCTTTTCTATCGTCTGGTTGAAACACCAGAGAAGATCGGCGTCACCAGCGGATCCATCGAAAACATGCCCGTTGGGCTCCCTCTTCGGACCGAATTATTCATCGACAGAAAACCCGATTACTACGCCTTTGAGGGCGACCGGACACGCCTGACGGCCGAAGACGTATTCGCGCTCTATGCGGACGGTGAAAGCGAAACGATATGACCGACTGGCTCGACGACTATACCGCCAAGCGCGACGCGCTGATCGACGCGAACGCCTACGACCCGGCCCATGAGAAATCCTCCTGCGGCGTCGGCCTCGTCGCGTCCATTGACGGCTCCCCGCGCCGCGACGTGGTGGAGAAATCGATCCAGGCCTTGAAGAATGTCTGGCACCGGGGCGCGGTGGATGCGGACGGCAAGACGGGCGACGGGGCGGGCATCCGTCTGGACATCCCGCAGGCCTTCTTCCGCGCGCAGGTGGAAGAGACCGGTCACAAGCCGTCCACGGCCAAGATCGCCGTCGGCATGATCTTCCTGCCGCGCTTGGACATGGCCACACAGGAAGCCGCGCGCACCATCGTGGAGTCCGAGCTGATCCGCGAGGGCTTCTACATTTATGGTTGGCGGCAGGTCCCGATCGACATCGACGTGATCGGCGACAAGGCCAAGGCGACCCGGCCTGAGATCGAGCAGGTGCTGTTCCGCGATCCGCAGGGCCGCAAGGGCAATGCGCTGGAACGCGAGCTGTTCGTCATCCGCCGCCGTATCGAGAAGCGTGTCATCGCCGAGCAGATCCCGAGCTTCTACGTCTGCTCCCTGTCGGTCCAGACGATCATCTATAAGGGCATGTTCCTGGCCCAAGACATCGACGCCTTCTATCCCGACCTGCGCGACGAACGCTTCGTGTCGAGTGCTGCCATCTACCACCAGCGCTTTTCGACCAACACCTTCCCCAGCTGGCAACTGGCCCAGCCCTTCCGGATGCTGGCCCACAATGGGGAGATCAACACGGTCAAGGCCAACATCAATTTCATGAAGAACCATGAGATCAAGATGGCGTCCTCGGCCTTCAAGGAGCGTGCGGAGGACGTGAAGCCGATCATCCAGAAGGGATCTTCCGACTCGGCCGCGCTCGACGCGGTGTTCGAGCTGCTGGTGCGGGCGGGCCGCTCCGCGCCGATGGCCAAGACGCTCCTCAGTCCGGAAGCCTACTCAAAGCGCGGTGACCTGATGCCTGAGTCCTGGCGGTCGCTCTACGCCTACTGCAACGCCGTGATGGAGCCATGGGACGGACCGGCCGCCATCGCGGCCTATGATGGTCGCTGGGCCATGGCGGGTCTGGACCGCAATGGTCTGCGGCCGCTGCGTTACGCCATCTCCGCAGATGGCATCCTCGCCGTGGGGTCGGAAACGGGCATGTGCCCCATGGACGAAGCCGAGATCGTCCGACGCGGCGCCATCCGCCCTGGCCGCATGGTCGCGGTCAATCTGGACGAGGGCCGTTTCTACACGTCTACAGAGATCATAACCGAGCTGGCCGAAAAGCGCCCCTATAACAAGTGGCTCAAGAAGGTGGTCAATCTGGACGAGGCGCTCCTCGGCCCGGAGCCGGAGCCAAAGCTCTCCGGCGAGTCGTTGGTCCGTCGGCAAGTATCCTGCGGGCAGACGCTAGAAGACATGGAGATGATCCTGTCGCCCATGGCCGAGGACGCCAAGGAGTCGGTCGGCTCCATGGGAGACGACACGCCGCTGGCCGTCCTGAGCGACTTCTACCGCCCGCTGTCCCACTTCTTCCGCCAGAATTTCAGCCAAGTCACGAACCCTCCCATCGACCCGTTGCGCGAAACCCGCGTCATGGGATTGAAAACGCGCTTCCGGAACCTGCGCAACATATTGGAGGAATCCGGGTCCCAGACCCGTGAAATGCTCGTGCTGGACAGCCCGGTCATGACCAACGGCATGTATGAGCGGTTCGAGCGGATGATGGGCGACCGCCTGAAAACCGTCGATTGCACCTTCCCCGTGCCCGCGCCGGACACCTTGCCCGGACGGGGCCTCGTCGAGGCGCTGAACCGAATTCGCGCGCAAGCCGAAACAGCCGTGCAGGACGGTGCGGAGAATATCGTGCTGACGGACGAAGCCGTGAACGAAGACCGCGCTGCGGTCCCCATGATCCTCGCCACGGCCGCTGTGCAACAGCACCTCAAGTCCAAGGGACTGCGCTCCTCCTGCTCCATCATCGTGCGTTCGGCCGAATGTCTCGACACGCACTATTTCGCCGTGCTGATCGGCACGGGGGCCACGGCGGTGAACGCCTACATGGCCCAGGCCTCAGTGCAGGACCGGGTCCGGCGTGGACTGCTCGACTTGACCGATGACGAGGCCGTGTCGCGGTACAAATACGCCATCGAGGGCGGTCTGCTGAAGATCATCTCCAAAATGGGCATCAGCGTTATCAGCTCTTATCGGGGCGGGTTGAACTTCGAGGCACTGGGCCTCTCCCGCGCATTGGTCGGCGAATTCTTCCCTGGCATGACGTCCCGCATTTCCGGAATCGGCCTAGCCGGTCTGGAAGCCAAGCTGCTGGCCGTCCACGAAATAGCCTATGAGTCCGCAGTCGTGCGCCTGCCGGTCGGTGGGCTATACAAGGTCCGGGCCCTGGGCGAGCGCCACGCCTACCGCGCGGACATGATCCACATGTTGCAGGAAGCGGTCACGCGCGACGATTACGAGCTTTACCGACGCTATGCCGAAACGGTGAATATCGGCCCCAAGGGCGCGCAGCAACCGATCCAGGTACGCGACCTGCTGGACATCAAACCCTTGGGCGAGCCGATCCCGCTCTCCAAGGTGCAGAGCGTCAACGAAATCCGGCGCCGCTTCTGCACGCCGGGCATGAGCCTCGGCGCGCTGTCACCCGAAGCGCACGGCACGCTCAACATCGCCATGAACCGGATCGGGGCAAAGTCGGTCTCCGGCGAAGGCGGCGAAGACCGGGCACGCTATCACCCGCTGCCCAATGGCGACAATCCGAACAGCGCGGTCAAGCAGATCGCGTCGGGACGCTTCGGCGTCACGGCGGAGTATCTGAACCAATGCCGCGAGATCGAGATCAAGGTCGCGCAAGGCGCGAAACCCGGCGAAGGCGGCCAACTGCCCGGTTTCAAGGTGACGGAATTGATCGCCAAGTTCCGCAACGCCACGCCCGGCGTTACGCTGATCAGCCCGCCGCCGCATCATGACATCTATTCCATCGAGGATCTGGCGCAGCTGATCTACGACCTGAAGCAGATCAACCCGACGGCCCGCGTCTGCGTCAAACTCGTCGCGAGCTCCGGTGTCGGCACCATCGCGGCCGGCGTCGCCAAGGCCAAGGCCGACACGATCCTGATCGCAGGCCATAATGGCGGCACGGGGGCCTCGCCCAACACTTCACTGAAATATGCAGGCATCCCATGGGAGCTGGGCCTCAGTGAGGCGCACCAACTGCTGAAACTCAACAATCTGCGCGACCCGATCACGCTGCGAACGGATGGGGGTTTGAAAACAGGCCGGGACATCGTCATCGCCGCGCTGCTGGGCGCGGAGGAATACGGCATCGGCACACTCTCGCTCGTCGCCATGGGCTGCATCATGGTCCGCCAGTGCCATTCCAATACCTGTCCGGTCGGCGTCTGCGTCCAGGATCCGGCTTTGCGCGAAAAGTTCACCGGCACGCCGGAAAAGGTCATCAACCTTATGACCTTCATCGCCGAGGAAGTGCGCGACCTGCTGTCCCAGATGGGGGCGGAACGGCTGGAGGACATTATCGGCCGCACGGACCTGCTCGCCCAGGTCAGCCGCGGGGCGGAGAACCTGGACGATCTCGACCTGAACCCGATCCTGGCCAAGGTTGACAATGAGCCGATCCACGACGCCCGCCGCCAGCGCGTCGAGGTGCCGGACACGCTGGACACGCAGATCGTCCGCGACGCCGGACAGCTGTTCGAGCGCGGCGAGAAGACCCATCTCACCTATGCTGTCGCCAACACGCACCGCGCCGTAGGAACACGCACGAGCCATCACATCTTCAAACATTTCGGCGCGGACGGTGCACCGGACGGCCAGCTCACGGTCGAGCTGGACGGCAGCGCAGGACAGAGCCTTGGCGCTTTCGCCATGCGGGGCCTCAGCCTGATCGTGAACGGCGATGCCAACGACTATGTCGGCAAGGGCCTGTCGGGGGCGCGCATTACGGTGAAGCCGCAAAAACGCACGCCCATCACCCCGCACCATAGCGCCATCATCGGTAACACCTGCCTTTACGGAGCCACATCAGGCACGCTGCTTGCGGCTGGCCGGGCAGGCGAACGCTTCGCCGTGCGCAACAGCGGCGCGACCGCGGTCGTGGAAGGGCTCGGCACCAATGGCTGTGAGTATATGACGGGCGGAACAGTGGTCGTGCTGGGCAGTGTCGGTGACAATTTCGGGGCCGGCATGACGGGCGGCATGGCCTATGTGCTGGACGAGGACGAGGATTTCGAACGCGCGGTCAATCCGGACAATGTGGTCTGGCAGCGTCTTTCATCCGAACATTACGAGGGCGAGCTCAAGGAGCTGATCCGGGAGCACGCCGCCACGACAGGTTCGGAGTTCTCGCAGACCCTCCTGCGCGAATGGGAGCACCAGCGGGGCCGTTTCTGGCAGGTCATCCCGAAGGAAATGATCGGACGGCTCGACGTGCCAGTCGGCGAGGCAGCGGAATAGCGGCGGCAGAATGTTGGACGTGACCGGCTAGTCCAGCAGGACGACCAGGACGCACAAGATGATGATCGACCAGAGGAAGAACCGGCCCGATCCGCCGCGTTTGCGCCGCGCCGCTTTTCCAGACTTGTCGCTTTTGTGCCCCCGCCTTTTGCGGCTTCGCTTTCGTAGTGCATCCGGCTCCGTGTCGCGCACGGCACGCTCGAGCGCTTCGAGGCGTTCGCGCTCCTTAGGATCGAGTTGCTTTGATCGCGGACGCCGCTCAGGCTCTTCTGGAATCATGTCCGCAAGGGTGCGGGACGGCTTGTCTGACGGGTCGGTCACGACACATCTTTAATCGCCTGCGCCGAGTATGACCAGACCGGCCTGGGAAACCGCCGGCCATGTCGGTAGACAGCCCCTCCGTGAAATGCGATTTTCGTCGAAGGCGAGGACGATCTCGGCTACCCTGACAGAGCCTTGGCCCCTCCGGATTCACTCTTCTCGCTTGGGAAGCGTCGATAAAAGCTTATCCCGTCCGTGTTCAGGAAGAATGGCGATGCCGGGACCAAAAAGCCTTCTGCAAGCTACCCCGGCACAAAGCCATCTCGCAGAACATAGGCGTGTCCGTGGTGGGCGATACTTGGATTGAACCAGTGACCCCTACAATGTCAATTTTCCCGCCAAGACTGCGAAATCATCGACGCTTACACAAGCATTCAAGAATAAATCAACACTCTCAACAAATTAGCAGGTCACCTGTCGTTGACATTTGAACGGCTATCGTTTTCTACCATCGCCTGAAAATCGCTGTAACTCGCCTATTTCGGCTCGCAACTGTGCCGAAATTATGCCAAATTTTTTGATTGAGGACACGCTCTAGCCCGATCTTAGCATACACGCTGTTGTTAGAAATAAGGCCTACCATAGACGCTGCGCAATTAGACTGTGTGTCTATGAACTAAACGAATAGCCCATAGATCAGGAATTCTATCTCAAATTGAGAAATAGTTTGCTCAGTCTCTAGGTATTATCTTGATGCCGGACTGGGTAAAGAAGGCGTCCATCCGTTCATTGAATTCGTCGACGCAGACATCAGGCATTTCTGTCTCACTATCAACGGCAGATCGTGCGCTAGCAGGACAGATTACAGGACCGAATTCGGACTTTGGCATTGTCGGTAACGCGTCCGACCAAGCCCATGCGGTCTCTATTGCGCGAAAGTCCGGCTGCTCTCCTCTCGCGACAATTACAGCGCCTGTGTTCCCAACTGTGCGGCCACTCAAAACCCCTACTGGCCGATTGCTAAACACTGCCCCTGAAATATTCGCTCCGTGGAGTTTCAGAGATCTTGGGATTCCGCTTTCGGAAAAATCGGCATCGACAAGATTGGAACTTGAAAGGTCAGCACCTTCAAACATGACCGCCTTAAACTTCACACGAGCAAGATTACTTCTCTCGAACTTAGCGTTCGATAAATCTACGAATTCAAGAACAGAATCAGAGAAATCGACCTCCCTAAATACCGCATTGGAAAAATCTGATGTCCTAAACGTCGAGTTTGGGATGTCTGAGTTCGTGATCCTCACATGTTGAAGATTACTATCTTCAAGATGAAGTGCGACACTTTCTTCTCGCCCTAAACCGCCAATATAGGTTGGCAGAGAGCAATGCTCATTTCCGTCTAAGAGATCGGAAGAGCCGCAGCTGAGATCCAAGCCGTATATCGCTCCACGATCAGCCAAGAACTCGAGCGCACTCTCCTTGCCACCCTCGCCTCCTGACTGGTTGTTCAAGAGCATCCAAGCCTGAAACTCTCGTGTTCTCTCCGCTTGAGCTCTGTCTTCGGCAGCCCGGGGTTGCTCAACGGTGAGACCCCATAGAATGTCGAAACTCAGAGCTCCCATGGCTATGAGGATCGCAACAAGCTCAAGCTTTCGAAGCTTACTCTCGCGGACGCCAATTTCGCTATCCGCTGAGTGGTTAGACTCGTATTTCATAGGCCGCTTGATTCATCTCTCGAATGCCAAGTGCCTCGTTTTATGTTCGCGACTCGGATCAATCTTCAGCTTGCTTGGGATACTTGTTCCTCATTTGCAATCCTCGATAAGATCGACCGCAACGATTCGAGCTACACCGTCATGGCAAACTGGCCGGCCTCCACGAGGTGGACCACCTCGTGGGGGCCGGCCACAGCTTGGGACGCGATGGAAACTAAGGTCGGCGGACACCGCAAAGCACTCGATCAGGAGGCGCGCGATATACGAGTCATGATCGACAAGACACTGGCGCGACTCCTGAGCACTGAGAATCAGACAGTCGTCAATGCGCTAGAACGAAAAGTTGCGGGGCTAGAAGAGCAGAAGGCTATCACCCTTGAGAAGCGCGACAAGATCAGCCCGAAAAAGCGGGACTTTGATGCTAGTGTTCGAACCGCGTTGAGCTTTCTGCTAAACCCTTACAATCTCTGGGAAAAAGGCGACTACAACGTCCGCCGACTTGTGCTCAAACTGGCCTTTGGGTCGGGATTGGCGTTCGACCGCGAAACCGGGGTTCGAACCGCCGGGCCAAGCCGAATGTTCCAATGTATTCAAGAGGTTGGTCAACGCCTGAGCGGCGCAATCGGTCCGAATGGCGTGGTGGTGGGCGATACTGGGATTGAACCAGTGACCCCTACAATGTCAATGTAGTGCTCTCCCGCTGAGCTAATCGCCCCACGCACGGATGCTTCCGGACGCACGCGTCCGGCAAGGCCGTGCCTATAGTCGGGCGGTTTCGGGCTGGCAAGAGGGGGATTTCAGCGATACGGCAAGACATCCGCGCGGTGCGCTGGACGGGGCCTTGGCGCGCGCGTAAGCGGTGCATCATGACGGAGCGCCCGGCATTCTGGAAAGGGATTGCGGCCTGTGCGGCAAGGGCCTTCTGCGCCTTGTCCCTGGCCGGTCTGCCTCTGGCCGCAAGCGCCAGCAATCCGCTGAGTGCGGCGGAGCAGCAGGTCTGCCGGTCCCTGTCGCACTGCTTGTCCATCGTCGACGCCCACCCCGCCGACAGCTTCGACTATGGCGTTCTGGCAGCGGAGTTCCGCCGTTTCGGCGAGACCGGACGGGACGCGCTTCTGCAAAAGATCGAGAAGGGAGGCACCCTAGCTCTCCATGCCGCCGATCTGCTGGCGCTGAGCCGCGACGCCTCTGCCATCGCGCCCCTTTCCGCCATGGAGCGTACAGGCGACAAGGCGACCCAGACCCTGGCCGGAAAGACACGGCAGGCCCTGACCCTGCGGCTGCAACCCGCAAAAGAGTCCGGGGTCACGCCCCCGCCCGTGCAAACGGTCCTGTCCGCCCCCTGCCCTCACAGCGAAATCGTCGCCGTGGACGCGCAACGCCGGGAGATGCCGTTCTTCGAGTCCGACGTGGCGCGCCCTGATGCGCACGGCGCGTATCGGCCGAGTGCACGGTTCACATTGCCCTTGGCCCATGCGGGTCGCGGAGCTCTACGTAGCGCCGTCCCGGTTCCAGGTGGCTGGTTGGCCGGCTATGCCGGGGGCCTGGTGCGCTACGACGCCCAGAGTGGAGAACCGACGCTGCTGAGCGACGCCCGCGTCATAAGCCTGCAAAGACGCGATCCAGAGCGGACCGGTGCAGGCGTTTGGGCCGTGCTGGAAGCGCCGGGCGGAATGATCGTGGCCGACGCGCTCGCCCTGACTGTGAAAGGCAGGCTTCCCGGCCGACTGTCCGGAATGTCCCGGACCGCCAATGGCACGCTGCTTATCGGCACCGATGCGGGAACCGTCCTCGGCCTCTCGCCGCAGGGCGACGTGGCTTCCGGATGCGGACCGCACGCATGAGCTCTCGCCAATGACGACTTCGAACTATTCCGAAGCGGCTGTGCTTCGCGCGCTGGGCACGGTCGGCGATGTCAGCGGGGAGCGCGACATCGTCACTGCGGGGCGCGTGGCGGACCTGGTCTACGATTCCGGGCGATTACGCGTCATCCTCGCCCTGCCGCCCGAGACGACGCAGACCGAAGGCCTCGGCTTGCGCGACGCGACGGAAGCCGCCTTACAGCGGCTTGCCGGGGTCGATCAGGTCGCCGTGCTTCTCACGACGCACAAGCCCGCCCCGGACATGCCACCGGCTCGTGCGGCCTCCCGGTCGCGGCGGGCCGACCGGAACCCCCATCCCAACAAGCGGCCGGACGGCTATCAGGGCGACGCCCATGTCGCCAAAACGCTCGCCATCAGCTCCGCCAAGGGAGGCGTCGGCAAATCGACGGTTACGGTGGGTGTGGCCCGAGCCCTAGCAGCACAAGGAATGCGGGTCGGCATTCTGGATGCCGACGTACACGGCCCCAGCATCCCCACTTTGCTGGGCCTGACGGGACGGTTGGAAAGCCGGATGGTCGAGGGACGCCGCCTGATCGGACCTGCGGAAGCGGACGGGGTGAAGACAGTATCCATCGGCCTTCTGACGGGCAGCGCCGATCCGGTCGTGTGGCGCGGCCCCATGGTGCAAGGCGCGATCGCACGCATGTTGTGGGATACGGATTGGGGCGCGCTCGATGTGTTGTTGATCGACATGCCGCCGGGCACGGGCGACGCCCAGCTCGGCCTGGCGCAGGATGTGGAACCGGACGGCGCGGTCATCGTGACCACACCGCAGGATCTTGCCCTGCTGGATGCGCGCAAGGGCGTGGGCATGTTCGAGAAAGTCGGTATTCCCGTGATCGGGTGGATCGAGAACATGGCACTGTTCACCTGCCCGGACTGCGGGGCGCAGCACCGGATATTCGGAGAGGGACAGCTAGACCTCGACGTGCCCAAGCTGGGCAGCCTGCCCCTGTCGGTGGACATGCGCGAGGCGAGATCGGGATTCGAAGACACAGCGAGGTCTCTGATGGACACCCTCGGGGCAGCTTGTCAGGGCCTTGGCATGAGAAGGACATGATATGAGCACAGTCTCTCGGAGGAACGCGCCTCACTATGTTTGGGGCGACGGGTGCGATGGGTGGCATCTCGCAAGGTCCGATAAGCTCAGCGTCATACAGGAAACTATTCCGCCGGGCTGCGGCGAAGTTGCGCACAGCCATGAGCGCGCAGAACAGGTCTTTTTTGTCCTGTCAGGTGTGGCGACCCTGGTCAGCCGCGATGTCGTCCACACGCTGCATCCGGAAGACAGCTTTCATGTTCCAGCAGGTGTGCCGCACGAAATGCGGAACGACACGGACGAGCCGATACAGTTTCTCGTCATCTCGACACCGCCGAGCCACGGTGACCGGATCATCAAAGACCTGACCTGACTAACTGACTAACGGCGCTAGCGCACGGACCACTTGGCCCAGAGCCAGAAGATGGCCGGGCCTTCGACGAGGTACCGCTTCCACAGGCGCCGCGGTTCGGAAAGGAGGCGGTGCAGCCATTCCATCCGGATACGCTGCATCCATTTCGGTGCGCGCGCGACGCGTCCGCCGATGAAGTCCAACGACGCACCGACACACAGACCGAGGCCGACGCAATCGCCGCGTTCCACGCATGCCTTGGCGATCATCTCCTGTTGCGGACTGCCGACGCAAATGAAGACGTAGCGAGCGGGATGCTCGGCGATGAATCGGGCGCAGGCGGCGATTTCGTCCGGCTTGTGCCGCAGCCCCATGGGCGGCTCATAGTGATGCACCCGGTCCAACCCGTAGCGTTCCTTGACGATCCGGACGATTTCTTCGTCGGCACCGATCACAGTGATGGGATCGTCGGCCGTTATGACATTGTCGAAAAGCTGCTGCGTAAGGTCGGACCCCGGCACGACCGAGAGTGGCAGGCCGGACATCTTCGCCATCGCCTCCAGAATGCGCGAATCGCATACGGATAGCCAGGAGGAGTCATAGAGCGGGCGATAAACCTCTGGCTCGCGCGACAGGCGCACCAGATGATCGACATTGGGCGTGACGACGTAGCGGAAGGCATGGCCCATCGTCATCCATTTGGCCCGCTGCAAGGTCTGCAAAGGCGTCAGCGGATCGAAAACCGCGCCGATGAAATCATAGTGACGCGGGTTGACCCGCCAGTCGATCGGGTGTCCGCAACTGTCCACATGAGGGCTAAGCGGCCGCTCCCCGCGCGGCAAGGCTGGCGGAAAGAGGATATCGTCCTCGGAGAGTAGAAGCGGCCCGTGAGGTCCGACCGGTTCCGTTTTGTGCTGCTGTGTGACTGTTCTGTTCACGAAACCGCCCTCGTCATTCGGGGACAGTTTTTAGCGTATCGCGATGAAGGAGCCGTTAGCGCGCCGCTCAGCGCGCGTTAACCTTGGTGATGCTGGAAAACTTTGTGACGGACGCCTTGGAAGTCGAACGCCTTGGGTTCAGCCACCAGCTCGGCCAAACGCCGACTCCAACCGGCTGATTTGGTCGGCGACCGTATTGCCGCTCTGCGCGGCGATCGTCCCGTAAAGCGACCGGTCCAGGCGCATGATGCGCTCGTAGATGGAATGGGAACGGGCCGACAGGTCGAGCAGGCGGGCAGGGAGCCCATTGGCATCCTGGGCCAAGGCAGCAAAGGACAATCCGCCTTCGGGCCGCTCTTCAGGCACCAGCCGGTATTTCTCCGCGCGCGCCTCGGCCAATGTCATGTCGCCTTCCTTAAGGGCGCGCTGGACCAACAACCAGCTCGCCACCTGCATCAGGCGGGTCGTCAGGCGCATGCTCTGCGAGGCGTAAGTGAGCGCATCGTCACGCTGCAGTCGCTTGGAATCTTCGCGGCCCGGGCCGTCCAGATAGGCCGCCGTCTCCTCCACCATATCCATGCCTTCGCGGAAGGTCCGGGCGAACAATTCCGAGCGCGTGAACTGCAGCAGCCGGTCCTCGGCTTGAGTGGTCATGGGATCGCGCGGTGCGGGCACGGCTAGCTTTCGAGTGGCGGTCATGAATCGTCCGGTCTTGATGCGTGTAGTCTGATGACGGTGGTTTGCAAGCCACGCGCCAAAAGCGTCTGCAGCATCCGGACGGAGAGCTGATTATGGTTAATTCTTGTTAAACAATCGGTCGGCGGCGGTTTTTTCACGACGCTTTTTGTCGAGTTCCGCTTTCAGCCGGTCGATCTCGCGCTCATAGGCGAGGATGCGCGCCTCTATTTCGTGGAGCGACAGTCCGTAGAGTCCTTCCCCGATCCGATAGGTTTCAAAATCGCTCGCGCGCGGGGCGTCATCGTCCATGTGCGGAGTCCTTCTCTTGCCAAGTCGTTCCTAACCGCTTAGCTATGGCGATGTCGATAAGGCGAAGAGGCCGGACCCGGCACCCCAACCCCGCAGTGAGCGGGGTTTTTCTTTGGGTGAAGATCAACGGCCTCTCGCGACAATGGAAGAGAGAACCGATGACACAGATCCTGATGCCCAAAGCGACCGCCGTCTGGCTGATCGACAATACGGCGATGAGCTTCAAGCAAATCAGCGAGTTCTGCGGCCTTCACATCCTCGAAGTCGAAGGCATCGCCGACGGCGATGTCGGCATGGGTATTCGCGGAGCCGACCCGATCGCCAACGGCCAGGTCTCCCGCGAGGAGATCGAGAAGGCGGAGAAAGACCCAAACTACGCCATGAAGCCCAACACGTTCGACGCGGATGAGCTGCCCAAGCCCAAAAAGCGCGGCCCCCGCTACACGCCGCTGTCCCGCCGCCAGGACCGTCCGGACGCCATCGCCTGGCTCGTGCGCAACCACCCGGAGATGTCCGATGCACAGATATCCAAGCTGATCGGCACGACCAAGCCGACCATCAAGTCGATCCGGGAGCGCACCCATTGGAAGATCAACACGATCCAGCCGCAGGACCCGGTATCCCTTGGCCTGACCAGCCAGATCGAGCTCGACAAGGCGGTCAAGATCGCGGCCGAGAAGAAAGCCAAGGAAGACGCCAAGAGCGCTGTCGAAGGTGGAGAGGCGCTCAAGCCCGCACCCGCTCCGGAACCGGTCGAGGAAGAGGTGAGCAAAGCGGATCTGACGCTGGAAAACCTGTTCAAGCCCAGCAGCTAGGACGGGGAACGAAACTGCGGAACACCTCATCCTTCCCCAATTTCGTCCCCGGCATTTATTGCCGGGGTCCGGTCAATGGAACGCTCACAAGACGATGACATGTTAGCGGTTTCTACTTGTGAAGCCAGTTGACGGCAGACCCCGGCAATAAATGCCGGGGACGGTTGCCCGACCCTATATTCTTCCATAAGGCCGGCTTTGGTGGCCGCTCCGTGCAGCTTACGACGCACGGTACAATGAAACCCGTGCTTGCTGCGCTTTGGCCTGACCTCGACTTGGGTTTGGGGGTGTGCAGCCTGCCGTTCGTGAAGGCTTGAGGCTAGCCATCAGTCTTGTCTAATGCCATCGTATAGTTCAGCGCCAACCGCCCTCCATCCGCATAGATGCACTGCCCGGTGACGTAGCTACTTTCCTCTGAAAGAAGCCACGACGTCACGGCGGCGATTTCGTCGGGCAGGCCGGGGCGTCCCATCGGGGTGCGTGACAGGATCTTGTTCATGGCGGCCGGGTCGGCGTTCACCTTGGCCAGCATCTCCGTTTTGATGGAGCCCGGCCCGACAGCGTTGACGCGGATGCCGTAGGGCGCCAACTCGATCGCCATGGCGCGGGTCATCTGGCGCAGGCCACCTTTGGAGACTGTGTAGGCCAAGTAATCCGGGATCGCGACCGTGTCGTTTATCGAGCTCATATTCACGATGGCATAGGGCCGCTCGTTGAGGCGGGACCGGTCGTCACGATCCTCAATCTCCGCGACCATATGCTGGGCGACGGCGCGGCTGACCAGGAACGGGCCGCGCAGGTTCACGGCGATGTTGCGGTCGAAATCCTCGATGCTCATGTCGAGCGAGCCGCCCTTCATGGCGATGGCGGCATTGTTGACCAGCCCGTCGATGCGCCCGAAGGAGGACAAGGTTTCCGCGATGAGGTTATGAACCTTGAGCGGATCGGACACGTCGGCCTCGATGAAGACGGCGCGCTCATTGTCAGCCGCGAGGTCCTTGGCAGCCTTGAACCCCGCATCTGCGTCCATGTCTGTCAGGACGACCCGGTGGCCTGGCGAAGACGCAGTATCGTGGGCGAGGTCTGGGAGGCTATGCGGCGCGATCGGCTGTTCATGTTCAGCGCTGCGTTGCTGCTGGCTATCGCC
>JBCCCX010000041.1:0-15926 GCA_039033275.1 Pseudomonadota bacterium
CCCGGTCTCACCCCCCCGCCCCCGGGCTTCCCCGGCCCCCCCGCGGGCCACGCGGTACCTGTATCCCCCCAACACCGGGGGCCCGGGGACACGCCCGGGGACGTCTTGTCCTATTTCTTGAAAATCTTGGATGCGATGATGGAAACGAGGATCGCGCCAATGACTGTGCCGATGAAGCCGGCCGCGTCGCCCGGACCGTAAAGGCCAAACGTCTGGCCGAGCCAGGTGAACAGTACGCCGCCCAGCACGCCCGCCAGAATCATCATGATCAGACCCTTGGGCTCGTGCTTGTCGGGCAGGATGATCTTGGCGACGAAACCGGCCAACGCGCCGACGATGATGGTCATGAGAATGTTCATTCGGGTCTCTACAAGTGATTGGTCTACAAATGATGCGGGGCTTATAACGGATTAATCCCGCGCGCCAATCCCGTTCAAGCGAAGACGATGTTCCGCTGCGCTTTCCTCCCCCTTCAGGGGGAGGCGGGCTCGCGAAGCGAGGTCTGAGGGGGCTGCCGAAGTAAGCGCGTTGCTATCTTGCGATAGCCCCATCCGCCCCTGCGGGGCACCTCCCCCTGAAGGGGGAGGAAATCGTGCGCGCCCGGCCCGGTCCTCTATCCTGCCAGCGCCACGACCCGCCCTTGGACCGTCGCGAAGTAGGCGCGCGCGCCGGGGAGTTCGTCCGCGATAGCCGGATGGGCGACGTCCAGCCTGCCGGTGAAGGTCCCGAAGCTCGGCATGATGATGCGGTCCCGGCTGACGGCCCAGCAGGGGACGCTCGTGCCGCCGCGCCGCAGATTGATCCGCACCTTGGGATGCAGGTGGCCGCACACATTCACCCCGTCGCCTTGCAAGGGGGCCGTCGGATGGTGGGTCAGCAGGAAGCCGCCGCATTCCAGATGATCCTCCCGCGCGCCGACCAACCCGTCCGGAATGTCGGGATCGTGGTTGCCGAGGATCCAGACGAAGTCTTCAACCCGCGCCACGAGCGCATTCATCGCTTCCAGCGCGTCGGGCTTCATCCGCTCGCCCGCATGGATGTCGTGGAAACTGTCGCCCAGCGCGGCGACGCGGCGGGGGCGAAACGTGTCCACCAGCGCGGAAAGCCGCGCCAGCGTGTCAGGCGTGTCGTAGGTCGGCAGGGGCGCGTGGCCGATCGCCTGCAGATAGGAGCCCTTCTCAAAGTGGAGGTCCGCGACCAGCAGGGTTTCGCACGCCGGCAGGAACGCCCCCTTGCGGTGGTCGAACACGATGGGGCCGGACGGGGTGGCGAATTCGAGGCGCTCCATGGGATCGATGCGGGGCGGCTCAGGACGGCGCGACGCCGGACGCGACCGTGCCGCCGTCTTCCGTCTCGATCCCCCGCCCGTCCACATACGCCCTCACCTGGTTGAGCAGGCTGTCGCCGATCCCGTCCATATAGTCCTGGACGTGGGTCCGCGTCCGGGCGGTTTCCGCCACCATTCTCGCCTGCGCGTCGCCGCGAATCTGTTCGCGTCCGACCTGCATCATGGCCGGAATGGACAGGGGACTCGCATGGGGCAAGGTGCGGAACGCAGTGTCGTTCTCAACATCCTTTAAGAAACCGCGCAGCCGGTCCACGTCCAGCAGGTCCTTTTCCGCTTCCTGGCGCGCAATGCGCAACAGGATATGGTCGGGTTCGTATTTCAGCAGCACGTCGTAGATCAGGTCGGTGGAAAAGGTCACCTGTTTCATGGTGCGCTGCTGGCCGGGCAGGCGTTGCTCGGTCAGGCCGGCGATGGTCGCGATCTTGCGGAAACTCCGCTTGATCATGGGCGAGTTGACGATCCACTCGTCGAGTTCGTCTTCCAGAATGTCGGCGTCCAGAATGCCGTCCAGACTATTGACCGGTTCCAGGCTCGTAATGGTCAACGCATAGTCGGTGATGGTGAAATTGATCGGGGCGAGACGCAGTTTCTCCATCCGCTTGGTCAGCAGGAAGCCCAGCGCATTGTTGACCTTGCGCCCCTCGAAGGTGTGGACCAGCAGCACATGGTCGTTGCGGTCGAAGAAGCTCTCCACCAGCAGGCCTTGTTTGCCGGGTAGGTCGGAGAAGAGCGACTGCAACGTCAGCCACTGTTCCACCTGGTCAGGCAGGCGGTGCCACTGGCCGGGATCGGACACCACTTCGCGCACCCCGTCGGCGAGGTAGGAGGAGAGCGGCATCATCCCGCCCGCATAGGCCGGGATCTTGGGCCGGGCGCGCGGGGCCGGGACCGCTTCGACCGCCATGTCGCGAATGCCCTCATAGCGCAGCGTTTCGCCCGCAAAGGCGAAGGTGTCGCCCCGGTTGAGGTTCATGACGAACCGTTCCTCGATCTCGCCGACCACGCGGCCGCGTTTGGATTTAGGGTTCGGGATGCGCCGCACCTTCAGCTTGGCATATTCCACGATGGTGCCGATATTCATGCGGTGGCGCCTCGCCTGGGGCTGGCTGGCGATCTGATAGCCGCGCGAGGTCCGCTTGAGACGCTTGAAGCGTTCATAGGTCTTGAGCGCGTAACCGCCATCCACCGCGAAGTTCAGGATGGCGTCGAAGTCGGCCTTTTTCAGATCGCGATACGGCCAGGCGGAGCGGATTTCCGCCAGCGCTTCGCGCTTTTTGAGCGGTCCCGCGCACGCCCGGTTGACCAGATATTGCACCACCACGTCCATGGAGCCGGAGCCGTATTCGTCCCCGTCGCGGTGGCCGTCGCGGATGGCCTGGATCGCCACGTCGCATTCCACCACTTCCAGCGGGTTGGTCGGGACCAGGATCGCCTTGGAGGCTTCGTCGATGCGGTGGTTGGACCGGCCGATGCGCTGCAAGAGGCGCGACACGCCCTTGGGCGCGCCCACTTGCACGATCACGTCCACGTCGCCCCAGTCGATCCCCATCTCCAGCGCCGAGGTCGAGACCACGCCGCGCATCTGGCCGGAGCTGATCAGGCTTTCCGTCTTCTGCCGCCGGTCCCTGGCCAGGCTGCCGTGATAGACGCCAATGGGCAGCCCGTCCTCGTTCACCTCCCAGAGCTGCTGGAACAGCACTTCGGCTTGGGCGCGCGTGTTGACGAAGACGATGGAGGTGCGGTGGTCGCGGATGATCCGGTAGATATCCTCCACCGCAAAGCGCGAGCTGTGCCCGCCCAGCGGGAAGCGCCGTTCCGGCTCGATGATGGTGATCTCCGGCGGCGTGTCGCCCGCCACCTCGATCAGTTCTGCGGGCGTTCCGGACGGGCCGAGCCAAGCGGCCGCCGTCTGCGGCTCCGCCACCGTCGCGCTCAGGCCGAAGCGCACATGGTCCGGCGCGAGCGTCTTCAGCCGGGCCAGCGCCAGCGCCGTGAAGTCGCCCCGCTTGCCGGTCGTGAAACTGTGCATCTCGTCGATCACCACGCATTTCAGCTGCGCGAAGTATTCGGGCGCATTGTCATAAGACAGCAGCAGCATCAGGCTCTCCGGCGTGGTGAGCAGCATGTCCGGCGGCTTGGTCTGTTGCTTCTTGCGCTGGTAGCTCTTCGTGTCGCCCGTCCGCACGCCGATCTCGATGGGCAGGTTCAGATCGCCCACGGGCCGCATCAGATTGCGTTCGATGTCGTTGGTCAGGGCGCGCAGGGGCGAAATGTAGAGCGTGTGCAGGGCGGGTTTCGCATCTTTCGCCTTGTCCGCCAGATCGCACAGCGACGGCAGGAAGCCCGCCAACGTCTTGCCGCCCCCGGTCGGCGCGATCAGCAGCGTGTCGCGGCCCTGCGCGAACTGCCCCACCATGGTCCGCTGATAGTCGCGGATGGTCCAGTCCTGTTCCCAGAACCAGTCCTCGATGCGTGGGGGAATCAGGGTGTGATTCGGGGCAAGATTCGGGGCGGCGTCTGGATGGGTGGCATCAAGGCCGGGCGTGTCGAACGGGGCGGACATCGCTCTTCATACGTCCGAGGTGGCCGAGTCGCTCCGATTCGCCCTCTCTCATCCTGGAAGAGAAGCTAGCCCGCCATGCCGGCCAACCCTACCGGCGCGGCGCGCCTTTTGCGATTGACGACAGGCGGTTCCTCTCGCCATCAGGGTCCATGCGCTTGTTTCGTTCCCTTATCGTCTCTGCCGTCCTGGGGGCGTCCTTCGGCCCGCCCGCTTTCGCCTCCGACACTCCGCTCGCCCCATCCGGGTCCCTTCCTTCGGAGTTGCCGCCCGCGCCTTCGCTGCGGGAACAGGCCGATATCCGCGATGCCTGGCTGGCCGAACGACTGGATACGCTTCTGCCGGAACTGATGCGAAAGCACGGCGTGGAGATGTGGATATTGGTGGCGCGCGAATATCTGGAAGATCCGGTCATGGCGACGATGTTCGACGCGACCACGATGCGGGCGCGGCGGCGCACCATCCTCGTCTTCCACGACCGGGGCGAGGCGGCGGGCGTGGAGCGCCTGACCGTGAGCCGCTACGGCATGGGCGACTTTTTCGAACCCGGCTGGACGCCCGAGGATGGACAGGACCAGTGGACGCGGTTGGGCGAGATCGTGGCGGAACGCGACCCCGAAACGATCGCGCTGAACATCTCCCCGGCGTCGGCCTTCGCGGATGGGCTGAGCAAGTCGCAATATGACGGGCTGATGGCGGCCTTGCCGGAGGGGTATCGCGACCGGATCGTGGACGCCCATCCGCTCGCCATCGGCTGGCTTGAGACGCGCACGGCCTCGGAAGTCGAACGCTACGCCGCCATCGTGCGCACGGCCCGCGCCATCATCGGCGAAGCGCTTTCGGACGCGGTGATAAAACCGGGCGTGACGACGGCAGACGATGTGCGCTGGTGGTACAGGCAGCGCGTGGCGGGGCTGGGCGGGCTGAACGTCTGGTTCCACCCCTCCGTCGCCGTGCAGCGCGAAGGCGAAGACGGCTTTCTGACGGGCGACACGGTCATCCGGCCCGGCGACCTGGTCTGGACCGATTTCGGTATCGACTATCTGGGCTTGTCGACCGATACGCAGCATCTGGCCTATGTCTTGAAACCGGGCGAGACGGACGCGCCCGACGGGCTGAAGGCGGGCCTGCGGGACGCAAACCGCGTGCAGGATCTGCTGACGGAAAGCTTCGAAGTGGGTTTGAGCGGCAATGCGGTGCTGGCCGAAGCCCGCCGCAAGGCGCTGGCCGAAGGGCTGGAGCCGTCCATCTACACCCACCCGATCGGCCATCACGGCCATGGGGCGGGTCCGTCCATCGGCTTTTGGGACAATCAGGACCCGGACCCGCGCGGGTCCGGCCCGGTGAACGCCGGCACAGCCTGGGCCATCGAACTCAACGCCACCCGGACTGTTCCCGAATGGGGCGGCCAGCGCGTGGAGTTCAGGACCGAGGAAGACGCGTTTTTCGACGGGGAGACGGTCCGCTATCTGGACGGACGGCAGACGGAGCTGACGTTGATCGGAGGTTGATACGCCTGCGCGCTCACAGCGTTCGCGGCGATTATGTCGTCCGATGGCCGCTCAAGCGCGCATACCCGCCAACCGCGCGTCGATGATCGCTTCCGCGTCGCCCATGATCTGGTCGACCAGTTCGGCCACGGTGGGCACGTCGTGGATCAGGCCCTGCACCATGCCGGCGGACCAGATGCCGCCTTCCGTGTCGCCTTCCTTCATGGCCTGAAGGCCGCGCTTGCCGCTGACCAGGTGCTGGACCTCTTCGAACGCGATGCCGCCCTTCTCCTCGATCCCGGCGCGCTCGATGGCGACGACCTCCTGGGACACCTTGTTCTTCATCACGCGCGCTGTGTTGCGCAAGGACCGGAAGATCAGGTCCGTGTCGCGCTCGTCATTCTCCACCATCTGCTGTTTGAAGCTATCGGGGATTGGCGCTTCCTGCGTGACGCAGAAGCGCGTGCCCATATTGATGCCGTCGGCGCCCAAGGCGAGCGCGGCGACGAGGCCGCGCCCGTCCGCGATGCCGCCCGACGCCAGCATGGGAATCTTGACCTTGTCGGCCGCCGCCGGGATCAGGATCATGCCGGGAATGTCATCCTCGCCCGGATGGCCCGCGCACTCGAACCCGTCGATGGAGATGGCGTCCACGCCCATGCGTTCGGCCGACAAAGCGTGGCGGACGGCCGTGCATTTGTGGATCACCTTGATGCCGTGTTCCTTGAAGTGGTTCACATGTTTCTGCGGCTTGTAGCCCGCCGTCTCCACGATCTTGATGCCGCCTTCTATGATGGCGTCGCGATATTCGGCGTAGGGCGGCGGGGTGATGGTCGGCAGGATGGTCAGGTTCACGCCGAACGGTTTGTCCGTCATGTCTTTCGTGCGCGCGATTTCCTTGGCCAGGTCCTCCGGCGTCGGTTGGGTCAGCGCGGTCAGGAAGCCGAGGCAGCCTGCATTGGCGACCGGCGCGACCATTTCGGCATAGCCGACCCATTGCATCCCGCCCTGCACGATGGGCTTTTCTATACCGAATTCTTCCGTGAACCGCGTCTTGATGGCCATGAATAGCGCTCCGTTTAACTGAAGTGCCGGAGTTGTGAGATTGCGGACCTATGCGTCAAGGTGCGTTCGTGCGTATCAAGAACGCAATGAACGTTTTCATCCATGGCCTGTCCACCTGCGTGCCGCCCCACGCCCTCCCGCAGGACGAGGTGCGCGACCGGGCGCACGAGATATTGGGGCCGCGTTTCAAGGGCTTCGACCGGCTCGCCCCCGTCTTCGACACGGCCGGCGTGCGCACCCGCTACAGCGTCGCGCCTTTCGACTGGTTCGAGGGCGCGGGCGGCTGGACCGACCGCAATGGCCGCTACATGGACGGGGCGACGGACCTGTATGTGGACGCCGCCACGCAGGCGCTGGACGCCGCCGGGTGGGCCGCGGGCGAGGTCGACATCCTCGTCACCGTCTCCTCCACCGGCATCGCCACGCCCACTTTGGAGGCGCAGGCCAAGGGCCGGATGGGCTTCCGGGACGATTGCCTGCGGGTCCCGCTCTTCGGGCTGGGCTGTGCGGGCGGCGTGTCGGGACTGAACGTCGCCAGGGAGCTGGCGGCCGCGAAGCCGGATGCCAAGGTGCTGCTGGTCGTGGTGGAAACCTGCACGCTCTCCTTCCGCAAGGCGCGGCCTAAAAAGGCCGACATCATCGCGACGATCCTGTTCGGCGACGGCGCGGCCGCCGTGGCCCTGAACGGCCGGGACAGCGGTATCCGGGTGGAACGCGGTGCGTCCAAGACCTGGGACGACACGCTGCCCATCATGGGCTGGGAGGTGGACGAGGACGGCCTCGCCGTCGTGTTCGACCGGTCCATCCCCGACTTCGTGGCCGAAGAGATGCGCGGCGCGGCTGACGCGGCCTGCGCGGCGATGGGCATCACGCGCGAAACGCTGGGTCGCCTCGTCTCCCACCCCGGCGGCGCCAAGGTGGTGGACGCGTTGGAGACCTCTCTGGAGCTGGGCCAGGGCACGCTCGATGTGGAACGCGACGTGCTGCGGGACTACGGCAATATGAGCGCGCCGACCGTCCTGTTCGTGCTCGACCGGGTGCTGGCGCGCGGCGACGCGGCCGGCACGGGCGATCCGCTGCTGGCCTGCGCGCTGGGCCCCGGCTTCTCGGCCGCGTTCGCGCCGATCTACGTGGACTGACGATGACCCTGACCTTCGGCGCCGACATCGCCGCCACGCTGTTCCTGCTCTACGTGATCGCCGAGCGGCTGATCGAGCTGCCCATCGCCACGCGCAACACGAAAGGCCTCAAGGCGATGGGCGGGGTGGAGCATTCGCCCGGCCACTACCCGCTCATCGTGGCCGTGCATGTCGGCTGGATCCTCGCCATGGTTTGGTTCGGCCATGACGGCCCGGTGATCATCGGCTGGCTGCTGCTCTACGCAGCGCTGCAGGCCTTGCGCCTCTACATCATCGGCACGCTGGGCCGCCGCTGGACGACGCGCATCATCGTGGTTCCGGGCGAGCAGAAGGTGACCAAGGGCCCGTTCGGCCTCGTGCCCCATCCCAACTACCTGCTGGTGATCGCCGAAATCCTCGTCGCCCCGCTGGTCCTCGGCCTGTGGGAGGTCGCGGCCGTGTTCGGCGCGCTCAATGCGGCGGTTCTGGTGATCCGGGTCAGCGCGGAGGAGCGGGCCTGGGCCACCGTGTCGAGCGATCCGGATTGAAGGGATCGGTCCTATCAGAGGACCAGGCGGGTGCTAGTCCGCTTCCAGCCTCGCGACGAGACGATGCAGCCAAGGGCGCAGGACGGCTTGTCCGAACTCCGATGATGCCGCCAGCGAGGCATGAACCCGGTCATAGGTGACGAAATCCTGGCCGCTCGGCGTGTAGACTGAACAGGTGCCGCCGGGGCAATAGAAGGCGTTCCGGCTCGCCCATTCGACATTGGCCGTCCGTTCCGCGAATTCCGCAACGGCGTCGTCCAGCGAAAACGTCATCGCGTAGATCTCTTCGACGGGAATGGTCGCGCCCCGACCCAGCGGCATGTCCCTCGCAATATCCACGAACCGGCGGTTCAGGATCGTGCCGTTTCCGAGCAGCAAGATCTGCACATCGGGATTGAGGGCTTTCATCCGGGTCAGTGTGTCCTCGAAGAACGCGACCCGGATGGGACGCCAGAACGTCGACACGACGACGATATCGACCTGGCTGAGAATTCCGCCATCCGCGAATATCTGTCCGTTCCAGTCCCTGCATCCGGCGGCGAGATCCGGATTGGTGTAGATCCCGGCCCGGTCCTGATAGCCTGCAATGTCGTAGACGGGCGCGCAGCCCCTGAAGTTGGCGGGAATGACGTTGGCGTCCGGGAGCGCCGCCCTGACCGCGTTGAACCCGTCGATGCCGAGGCTATCGCCGAGAACCGCGATGTTGATCCGGTCCTTTGAGATCGTCAGACAGTCGAGGCTTTCGATATCGGGGCAGACCTCGCGCAGCCGAGCGTAGCGCACATCGTTGACGTCCGTGCGCGCCAGCAGCGACTCCGGGCTGGGTAATGCGGTCTGTTCGGCTACGTCGAGACTGGAGTGAGCCGGCATCTGCGAGACCGGTGGCGGCGCGCTCAGGACGGAAAAAGCCGCCAGGCTCACGGCCAGCGTCGTCACCCAACCTGCCCCCATGACGCCCGCCCCCATGACGCCCGGCGCATGACCCGCCGAATGGGAGGGCGCACGCAAGGGTGTCTCGACCCAGCGATAGAGCGCATAGGCAAGACCGAACGAGGCAACCGCGAGCCCACCCGTCTGCAAGGCCGTCAAATCGGGACCGTACCGATACTCCACGAAGACGATGAGCGGCCAATGGACCAGATAGAGGCTGTAGGACATCTTGCCGATCAGGAGCGCCGCGCCATTGGTCAGGATCCGGCTCGAGACCGGAACCCGGGCCGCGAGGATCACCGCGACCGTCCCCAAGCAGGGCAACCAGCTCGACAGGCCGGGGAAGCGGGTGGCCGAATCGTAGAGGGTCGCGGCGCTCAGGATCGCGCCCAAGCCCGCGAAGAACAAGAGCTGACGCAGCCCCATCGGCAGGCTCGGACGATAATATCGCAGTCCGACCGCCGTCAGCCCGCCCAAGGCAAACTCGGTGATCCGGAACGGCATGAGGTAGAAGGCGGCGGCGACATGGCGGTCCAAGGCCCACTCGGCGGCCTGCAGACCGATGACGGCGATGGCGGCCATGCCGATGAGCGCGGCATGGCGGGAAATCTTGAGGGCCATTCCCGCCATGAGCAATAACGGCCAGAGCAGGTAGAACTGCTCTTCCACCCCGAGCGACCAAGTGTGCAGAAGCGGTTTCAGCTTGCTGTCCACGTCCCAATAACCCGCCTCCAGCCAGAACCCGAAATTGGACAGGGATGCGAGCGCCAGCAGGGCTGACCGCATCATGGCGATCAGATCGGCGCGCTCGAAGACGAACCACGCGGCGAACACGGTCACGGCGACGGTTGTGAACAAGGCCGGAAACAAACGCCGCGCCCGACGCAAGTAAAAGGTGCGCAGTGAGAAGTCTTCACCTTGCTCCAGGATGATTCCGGTGATCAGAAATCCGGAAATTACGAAGAAGACATCCACGCCGATGTAGCCTCCCGAAAAGGGAGGCAGGGAGAGATGGAAGAAGAGGACGAGCAGGACCGCGACAGCCCGCAACCCATCAATCTCGGCTCTGTAGGTCATGCTGGATCGGCGAACGCTCTCGCCCCGTGGCCCCGACATCCAGACCTGCGCGGGACGCATGGAGCTGGGCGGCCCAGCGCGTTAGCCTCCGTCTAGCTGACGCAGCACGGCCCGTTCCGGTGCCGACAGGCTGGCGGGGTTGCCGATCAACAACATGCCCTTGGTGCCGTCCTCGGCCTCCAACAGATAGAGCGTGGCCTCGTCGCCCGGATCGGTGCCTGCGTCCTTGAACAGGGTTTCGACCACCTTGATCTGGCCGAGTGCGTAGGCCGTCTGGGTTTCGCGGCAGTAGAGCCCCTTGGCCTGCGTCTCGAAATGGTGGCCGTAGCCCCTGGCCTCGGCATCCTCCATCAGGGCGGGAATGTCTTTGGGCGCGTTTGCAGGCATGGTTCAGTCCCTCAGCAGCTCGTTGACGCCGGTCTTGGCGCGGGTCTTGGCATCCACCGTCTTGACGATCACCGCGCAGGCGAGGCTGTGGCTGCCATCCTTGGCCGGCAGGGTTCCGGGGACGACGACGGAGTAGGCGGGCACTTCGCCGTAGCCGATCTCACCCGTTTCGCGGTCGTAGATCTTGGTGGACCTGGAGATGAACACGCCCATGGCCAGCACCGCGCCTTCGCGCACGATCACGCCTTCGACAACTTCGGAGCGCGCCCCGATGAAGCAGCCATCCTCGATGATGGTCGGATTGGCCTGCAAGGGTTCCAGCACGCCGCCGATCCCGACCCCGCCGGACAGGTGGACGTTCTCGCCGATCTGGGCGCAGCTGCCCACGGTCGCCCAGGTGTCGACCATGGTGCCCGCGCCGACGCGCGCGCCGATATTGACGTAGGACGGCATCAGGACCGCGCCCTTGGCGACATGGCTGCCGCGCCGCACTGTGGCGGGCGGCACGACGCGGATCCCGGCGCGCGCAAAGTCGGCCTCGGACCAGCCCTCGAACTTGGTCGGCACCTTGTCGTAGAAATGCGCCCCCGCCGGTCCGCCGCTCATCACGCCGTTGCCTTCGATCCGGAAGCCCAGCAGCACGGCCTTCTTCAGCCATTGATGGACGACCCAGTCGCCGTCCACGGGTTCCGCCACGCGCAGCGTCCCGTCGTCCAGTCCTGCGATCGCGGCTTCGATGGCATCGCGCCGCTCCCCGCCCGTATTGGGTGACAAAGCCGCACGGTCCTCCCAGGCGGCTTCGATGACGGATTGGAGGGCATCAATACGGTCTGTGCTGTCTGTGCTCATGGGGCGGGCGCATAAAGGGCGCGAGCCCTCCGGGTCAACGACGCGTCGACTTTTCGGCGCGGGCGGAAAGGGACTCGTCCTAGGGTCAGGATCCATTAATCGGGCCGGTTTTGACGGCTTTGGGGTGGTTTGTGGCTAGGCGCGGCTCGCAGGGAATGCGTCGGCCTTCGCAAGAGACGCAACGCTGTCCACGGGCCACCCCAAAGCCGCCCCGTAGGGGTCGTGATGCGCGCGCCTTGGGACGTCGTCGCAGTCTCTCGACGTGTCCAGACAGGTCGTCGACCCCGCTCCTAGCCCAAAACACGCGCATCGCGATCAAAACCCGTCCGATTAATGGGTCCTGACCCTAACCCCGCCTCATGCGCTCCAGCATCAGGTGCAGCGCCTCGAGGAAGCGGGACCGGTCGCGTGCGGTGAAGGGCGCCGGTCCGCCGGCATGACCCGGCTCCGCGCCCTTGGTCGCGAGCGAATCGCGCAGATCCGTCATGATCGCCCGCACGGCGATCTGCCCGCCTATGGTGGCGTCGTCCATCTCGCGCCCCGTGGGCGCCAGCACGCGCGCCCCGGCTTTCAGGCACCGGTCGGCGAGCAATATGTCCGATGTGATCACGACGGTCCGCGCATCCGCTTCCTGCGCAATCCAGTCATCGGCCGCGTCGAAATCGTCGGAGACGCGCTGGAAGGTCACGTCCGGCGGGGTGCGCAGCCACTGGTTGGCGACCACGGTGACGGGCACGCCGTGGCGGCGGGCGACCCGGTAGGTCTCCTCCCGCACGGGGCAGGCGTCGGCGTCGATGAAGATGCGCGAACCCACGGGCAGGCGTCAATTCTCTCCGGGTGCAGGTGCGGATGCGGGCGCGGCTGCGGGCACGACGAAGTGGCGTCGATGGAGGCGGTAGTCCCCCATATGCTGCGGCGTGGTCCAGGCCGGACGCGCCGAGAGCAGGGCGGCGGCGGCCTCCCCGAGGCCGAAACGGGCCGTCCGGACGTCGAGCTCGATCGGGTCGGCGGTGCGCACGCCCTCCAGCACGATGCGCAGCTCGCGGCAGGACCGCCCCGTGCATCCGATGAAGGGCAGCCTTCCGTCTTCCAGCTCGACCGCCGCGCCGTTGACGGAGAGCGCCCGCACGGCCGGCGGCGTGCTCGGCGGAATGATCCTCAGCCAGTCCGTCTCCGGGGCCGTGATCCGCAACTCCACCGTCCGTCCGTCCAGGTCCGGGGGCGTGTTGCGCAGCACCTCCAGCTGTGCGGGCGGGACGTCCGGCTCGGGTGCGGCCGCGATCCAGGAGCCTTCGAAATCGCTGTCCGGCCCGCCCGGGGCGAAGGGCAGGACGGCATTCATGGGCTCCGGCACGCCGTCGCGCCCGGTCATGATGAAATAGGGCGCTCCCTCATAGTCCCCGCCGGCCTGGATCAGATTGCGTCCCAGCGGCGCGTCTTCGGAATAGGCGGGAACCCGCAATGCGGCGACGGCGAAGACGGCCGCGAGCGCGCCCGCGCCCAGCAGCGCTGGCCGCGCCGAGCCGCCCTGCCGCCGGACGAGCGGAAGGCTCACGACGAACAGCCACGCGACGAAGACGGTCAGCGGAGCGGACGCCTCCACGAACAGGGCGATCTCGGCAAACGCATAGAGGGACAGGAACAGGGCAAGGCCGATCAATGCAGCTGTTGCGAACAGGACCCGGGACAGGAGGGCGGCCGGTCCGGACGCCCTTCCGTCCCGCCCCGCCAGGACGAGCGCCGCCGCGCCGGGCACCACGAAGAGAGCGGGCAGGGCGAACAGGACGGACGCTCCGGGGAAGAGCAGGCTTGCGGCCACGCCCAGCGCCATCACCACGGCCCAGGCTCCGGCCAGATGCCGGTCGGCGGCGCGCGGATTGTAGAGCCAGCGCGCCGCCCCGGCGGCCGCGGCCAGCGACCCGGCCAGGATCAACCCCCTGAACGCGACCGGCCAGGCCGTTCCGAAAGCGCTTTCCGGACGGATCGCGGTCACCGAAAGGCCGGCCAGGACGGCGAGGCCCGGCCCGGCCAGGAGCGCGGCGACGGGAAAGAGCAGGACCCGCCACAGGGGCACGGCCGCACGGTCCGTGCGAAGCAGCGCCAGGCCGCAGAGCAGGGCCGCCAGCCCAACAAGGGGCAGGGCGACGATCTGCGGCAGCACCATGACGGCAAGCCCCGACAGATCGCCATAGACATGCGGCCGGTCGGGCGAGAGCGCGTCCACGCCCATGAACCCGTCCACGGCCGCCAGAGCGCTCGCCCCGACATGGAAGACGGAGCGGCGGTTCAGATGCTCCAGATCGTCATAGCGCGTGTGGTAGTGGCTTTCATGCGTGCCCATGGCGAAGTTGGCGGCGTCCATGTCGAGTTCCAGGAACTCCGTCACGTCCGTGCCGTTGGGCATGGCGCGGTAGATGTCCACGAGCAGCGAACTGGTGACCGGGGCCCGTATCCGCGCGCCCGGACTGGGGCGCAGCGCGACCAGGTCGCGCCCATTGGGGTCGCTGGTCTCGAACATGGCGGCAGGTCCGCGATTGCCGCGCGCCTCCAGGCTGACCACAGCGCCGATCCGCCGGGCGACCGGATCGTGTTCGACGAAGCGGGACGCGCCGATCAGGCCCGTCTCCTCGCCATCCGTGATCAGCACGTAGAGCGGTCGGGGCAGATTGCCGCCTTCGTCCAGGCGCGCACGCATCAGACGCGCGATCTCCAGGCTCGACACGACGCCCATCCCGTCGTCGGCCGCGCCGGGGCCGGCGGGGACGCTGTCATGGTGGGACGCGATCATCACGGCGTCCGGTCCCGGTTCGCCCACCCAGAAGCCGACGTTCCGGACCCGCGCGCAGCTGACGGCCCATCGGTCGCTGCAATGGAAGGCCTCGTCCACCTGCGGAGAAAAGCCGAGGCCCCGGATTTCGGCCAGCAACCGGTCGATCACAGCATCGCCGGCGTCGCTGTCGACCGTGTGGGGCGCTTCGTCGCCGAGAATGCGCGCCAGCCGCTCCATCGCCGCCGCCGTGTCGAAAGGATGGTCCGGGTCGATTCGGGGCGCGTCGATGATCTGCGGGCTGAACAGGAACAGCGCGAACAGCGCGGCCAGCAGCGCATTCAATCCCCAGGCCGCGCCTGTCCCAATCTTTTGCACCATCTGACGCCCCCTCTTGCAATGCGTCTAACGGCGCGGACTCTTGTCGCATACTCTTCAATAACGCATGGCTTGACCGTATTTCATTCATGTTTATACTGGCGGGCATGAACACGAACTGGTCCGACTATCCCGTATTCCTCGCCGTGGCGGAGGCCGGTTCGCTCACGGCGGCGGGCCGGTCGCTGGGCATGAGCCAGCCCACGGTGGGCCGCCGCATCCGCGCGCTGGAAGACCATTTCGGCACGCCGCTCCTGAAGCGCCAGGACGGCCAGCTCACGCCGACCAGTTTCGGACAGAGCATGCTCGACCATATTCGCCGCATGCAGGACGAGGCCGCCGCCATCGACCGCAGTTCTGCCACGCTGGAGGATTCGCTGTCGGGTGTGGTGCGGCTCTCCGCTTCCGAAGGCGTCGGCACGGCCTGGCTGCCCGGCGTGATGCAGCGCTTCCGGGCCGAGCATCCCGACGTGCTGGTCGATATCGGCATCGGCTTCCGGAGCTTCAACCTCGCCCAAAGGGAGGCCGACATCGCGTTGCGCTGGAACAGCCCGGGCGAGCAGAACTCGCTGATCGGGCGCAAGGTGGCGGACGTGTCCTTCGGCCTGTTCGCCAGCCCCGAATATCTCGACCTCGCCGGCGCGCCGGAAACGCTCGACGACCTGTCAGAGCATGACGGGGTCATGGCCACCATCATGGACGGCAAGCTGCTGTGGCTGATGGACCACGACACGGAAGAGATGATCCACCTGCCGGGCCGTGTGACCTTCAAGTCCAATTCCATCTGGGCCTTCTACGAAGGGCTGGAACAGGGCTACGGCATCGGCATGCTCCCACTCAACGCCGCCGACTCGCGCACGCGCAACCTCGTGCGCGTCATGCCGGAGGTGGAACATAGCGAGCCGCTCTACCTCGTGGCGCACCAGGATCTGAAACGGTCCGCGCGCATCCGGGCCGTGTTCGACTATCTGGTCGAGGCCTTCCGCCAGGATGCCGACTTCTTCCATACGGGCGGGGAAAGCGTCTTCTCCCCAGGGCGGTTCAACATCGCCCCGCCGTCTGCCATCCGCTCATCGGGCGACCTTGCCTCCCTCTCCGCCGCGGCCGAATAGACGGCCGCTCGCCTAACGCGCGCAAGCCTTTTCTCCCGATCCGTCATGGCCGATTTCGCCTGCCCGCTCTGCGATAGCCGTAACTGCACCGTGCTGGAAAGCGAAGCCGATTGGATGGTGCGCGCGGCGGCGAGCCATGACGAGCGCGCGCTGATCGGGTCCATCGTGGCGAGCGATCCGGAGCTGTCCTTCGGGGGCGTGGTGCGCTGCTGCGCTTGCGGCCTGGCCACTGTGCGGACGCCGCCGGGACCCGATGCGCTGGGCCGCTTCTATTCGGCCTATTACGCGTCCGACAGC
>JBCCCX010000042.1:0-15706 GCA_039033275.1 Pseudomonadota bacterium
CGACGAGGCTGGATTCGCCCTGTGGTCCCGCCGTGATGCCGCGAACAATGATGCTTTGCCGACCGTCATCGGACTCGATGTAGTTGACGTTCGGGAGCGTCCGCAAAACATCATCGAATTCCGTGATGTTGCGCTCCTTGAGTGCGGCTTCACCAATCGCCGTCAAGCTGAAGGGAACGTCGTTCGCGCTCTCGGCACGGCGCGTGGCCGTCACAATGATTTCGTCGAAGGCGGAGGGCCTGTCATCCTGGGGTGGCGCGTCCTGTGCTAAAGCGACTGGCGCGAGAGCCGAGGACAGCAAAAGCGCGCAGAGGCCACGACCCGCCGGTTTTGCGGCAGACCATGCCGAACTGGCGGTGTTTCTACGATTGGTAATTGTGGACATGACGAGCTTCTCCCTTAGCCTTCGATTGATTGACAACCTCGGTAGTCAAATTGCGACAATCCCATGACGAGTCAACAGAAATCGACAATTTCAGTTGTCAATCAAGATGTCGCATGGTTTTCTGGCACCTGATGCCCGTTCTTGGCGGCATCGTGACCCGCAAGGATTTGCCATGCCTCGATTGAGACAGCTACTCGCGGCCCGTCATCGGTGGTTCGAAGCCGCCCTGCAGGACCTGGCCGTCTTGGACGGCTATGGAGACCTCTCCGCGCCCATGGTGCAGATGCTGTCGCATATCGGTCGCGACCCGGTCCGTATCGGCGAGATCGCTCGCGCGATGCAGGTCTCGCGGCAGTGGGTTCAAAAGCTGGCAAAAGAGGGCGAACAGCTCGGCCTGTTGTCTCCGACCGTCGATCCGAAGGACCGACGCGCCCTGTGTATCGGGTTTAGCGAAGATGGATGGCGGGTGGTGCGGTTGGCGGCGGCCCGGATGGAAGAGATTGAACGGGAACTCGAAGGCAGGATCGGCGAAAAGGCCCTGGACGCATTAATGGATATACTCGGCACGGATTGGGGTGAGCCGAAAGTGGCCAACCCCAGACCGTCATCCTTACTGGACGCTGCTGAGTGAGCCGGGCTTTCGGCGAGATGCCGGGGCCGGAGCGTGAACGCTGGTCCGGATATGTCCGGCAATCCTTTTATGTTGCGGTACGCGACGGCACAAAGCTTGCGATGGATCTGTTCCGCCCATCCGGCACGGACGGCGCAATGGCGCAGAACACGCCCGTCATTCTGACGATGACGCCTTACAATCGCGCCAATCTGGTCGATGGACATCTGACCCATGCCTTGTCCGATTACGTCGCCGAAGACGGCACTGCCTTCACCAACGATCTGCGCGAACTGGTACGGCATGGCTATGCCTATGCCGTGGTCGACGTCCGGGGACAGGGAGCTTCCTTCGGCCAATATGTCGGCTGCATGAGCGCGGAAGAAGGCCGCGACGGGCACGACCTCGTGCAGTGGCTAGCGGAACAGGACTGGTGCAGCGGTGCGGTCGGCATGGACGGCAGCTCCTACGGAGCCGCCACGCAGTTCCTCACCGCTGCCGAACGGCCGCCCGCCCTGAAGGCCATGTTCGCCGCGCATATCTACTTTGACGGGTTCGACGTGTTCTTTCCGGGCGGCGTGCGGGTCCTGTCCCTGCCGGCCGAGTGGGGATCGATGGTTGATCAATTGGCTGGCCGGACCGCGCCGTCAACCGTCGCTCCTGTCGACGCTGATGAAGACGGCGCGCACCTTGCCGCGGCCATTGCCGAACATAAGGCGGGACGCCATGCCGAGGAGATTTTCCGCGAGATATATGCCAGCCCCTATCGCGACGGAAATCCGTTCTTCACGGAACGACGCGAGACCGGATCGCAGAATCTTCTGACGACCTTGCCGCGTCTGCAGGAGCAAGCCCCCCCCGCCTATTTCTGGGGCGGCTTCAACGATTACTTCCCGGACCAGATGTTGAAGTGGCACGCCAACTGGACGGCCGCGCCCGCCAAGCTTGCGCTTGGACCTTGGACCCACTCACCTCGCACTTTCACCAGTCCGCGCGACGAGGAGGATCTTCGCCTGCGTGCCGCCGAGTCCCTGCGATGGTTCGACCGATTTCTGATGGGCGAAGAGACGGGCGTCACGAACGATGCCTCCATCCACTACGCCGTTCAGGATGGACACCGTTATAGAGAGGGAGGGTTCGAAACGGACGAAGACAGGTGGACCTGGCAAGAGACTGAGGCCTGGCCGCCATCCAGGACACCCGCCCTTAACTTCCAGCTCTGCGAAGATAAGCTCTCTCATAATTGCGACACACAGTGGGCCCGCACCTTGAACGTCGATCCGACAACGTCGACGGGACCGCGCAACCGCATGAATGCGTCGTTCAAGTTCCAGAGCCTGCTTTATCCGGATATGGCAGAGGTAGACCGGAAGTCGTTGGCTTGGACATCGGACCCTTTGGTCAAAGAGGTTGTCATTGCCGCCACCCCACGTCTGACCTTTGAGGCGGAAGTTGCGGATCCAAACACGCTATTCGTTGTGTGGATGCACATGGTCGATAAGTCAGGGCGATCCTCCTTACTCTCTTACGCTAGCTTGAAGGCAGCCTATAATGAACAGACAGAAGCGCCTTACAGCACGGTTGGCATGATATATCGACCGTCGGAAAAGGATGGTGTTATGTCGCAATCTCAACGACCTGGACGCGCCCTTTACACTATCGACCTGCTGCCCGTTGCCAACAGGTTCGAGCCTGGGACACGGATACGCGTTACGTTGTCGGGAGCAGACGCTGCCTTCGTCGAGACGCCACCACCCCACTCGCGATACACAGTCTTTTCCGGAAATCTCCACCTGTGAGGACAGGGAATAAGACGACAGTACTGACTCTTTCCATGTTGCTATGGGTGGGTCTCGCTCTTCTGACATCGCTGCAGGGGACTTTGTGGTCAGCCTTTGCAGGACGCCCGCAAGCATGGTTGCCAACTCTGGCCTACACGACAGCGATCTATTCCATATGGGCTCTTATCACACCGGTCCTGTTGATAGTTCTGTCGCGTTTCTCGGCTGAGACCTTCAGCTTTCGACGGTTCATTCTGTTTCTCAGCGCACTGTTTCCAGTTGCTTTGGCCCTCCACCTCTTCCTGTTCGCCGTCATCTTCTGGCGGATATACGGCCAAGCCCATCCAACACCATGGGAGATGATCCGTCCTGTTTTCTACGCGAATATCGATACGTCGACCTTGGCATACATAGGATTGTGTCTGATTTTTTGTCTTACTCTGACTGACACATCGAAACCTGCGGCCGGACCGCAAGACGTGCGGAAGCCAGACGCCCGGATTTGGATCAAGTCCAACGGCAAGCAGTACGCTTTAGATCCGCTTGAGATTATCTGTCTGAAAGCGGCGGGGGACTACGTCGAAATCTGCACAGCAAGCCAGACCTTTCTGTCGAGTTCACCTCTGCGATGGTTTGACAGTCACTTACCTTCCGGATCTTTTCTACGCGTTCATCGGAGTTCCATTGTTCGGCTGGACTCAATTCGTGAACTCACACCACTCGGACGTGGCGACGCCCGTATTGTTTTGAAAGACGGGACCTCGCTTCGCGTTAGCCGCAGGTACCGATCAAGCCTGGAAGACTGTTTGATCCCGACTGAAGACGATTGAGTCCATTTCACAGAAAATCGGTTTCCGAGAGCGCGATTCACTGGTTTGGACTGACTTCCGCGGTCATTCCCAATGAGGTTACACGATGAAATCCATTTTGCCGGTTCTTCCAATTTTACTAACGCTTTTCGCTTCATCCGCTGGAGCAACGGATCGCACCCATACGCCCATGCCAGATGACGTCATCGTTTTGGGGGCTCTCCATGCGATGCATGAGACGGAATCGAGCTTCGACTATGAGTCTCTCCGCGAGATCATCTCGAGCTTCGACCCCGATCTCATGGTTTTGGAGGTCAAACCCACCGAATTGGCCAAGCTATCGGACACACGAGGACGACCGGAATATCCAGAGGTGCTATGGCCGATGCTCTCGTCATACGAAGGAACCGTCGTTGCGATGGAACCTGATGGCGATCTCTACAACGAATTGACGGGCGCAGCGAGCCAAGCATTTGGCGACCTCACAGCTCGCAGCGAGAATGACTGGGATGCTCTCAATTCTCACAACGCCGCGACGAAAGCCGTTCTACAAGCCTACTGGACAAACATCGCTCGGACACAAGATTCGACGACGGCAGCACTTGCGACAGGGTTTTACGAAGCACAGGTCGCCCTGGCCGGGGATACTTATGCTAAAGCGCAAACACGCTGGGAAGCCTTTATGAGCGAAGAAGCCAAAAATGCCGTCCTTTCTCATTCAAATAAGCGCGTATTGGTTCTCGGAAGTTATAAAAACCGCCACATTCTTGAAGCGGCGATTCGGGATGTTGCCGATGAGCGGTTAGTGAGTGCGGACAGCTGGATAAGAGAAAATTGGTGATAGAGCGCCACAGGCCCCGCCACTATCTAGTGGGGCCAATCATGGCGATAGCAGAGGGGGTCGTGAGACTCCCCAAACTATATCGCTCCACACCCACGAACGGGCAAACGGCTCCTCGATTGCGAAGGGCTATTTCTTCGCTTCAAGCGCGATGTGAACAGCAAGCCTAACACAGACCGTGTCCATAATAAAAGAACTGCGTTTTAGCCCGTCTCGGACGCGATTGCAGGAAAACTGCCAAGATGGCAGCAACAAGGACGATCATGCTATTGACGAGAAAACTGATCATGAGCTCAGCAGAACCCAGAAACATGCTTTAGGTCAGCACACTGCTCGCATCCAGGTCGATAAATTGCCGTCGCTTTGGGAGCTCTATGTCATTGAAGGCTTTGCCCAGTAAATCGAATAATTGACGGGGCCAGATTACTCTCGCCTTGGCAATAAATCGAAAATCAGGACTTAAATCCTTTTTTTCCAAGACATAATGCAATCCTATGTCGAGTAGACGTTTCTGGGGTCTCCGCTTCGCAAGGTCATGGCGGATAAGTCGCGCTGGTCTCTGACGACCGCTTTCGGAGGTTTTACGGGCAAGCTAAGCAGCCAGCCCAGCGAAGCTCTTCAGCGAGGCCAGATCCTGGATACGAGCGGAGTGGGTGTCGGGCAGGCCGATGGCGCCCCGGGACTTGAACTCGTTGAGCCGACGGCTCACTGTTTCGCGAGACAGTCCCAAATAGTCGGCGATATCGAGGCGCGACATGGGCAGACGGACCTCAATGGGTTCATCCGTAGCTTCCGCTTGGCGGCCTTTGCGCTCCGCAAGCATGACGAGAAACGCCGCCACGCGAGCTTCCGAGGACGACTTGGTCAGCGTCATCATCAGGTTCTGCGCATCCTCTACCTTGCGCCAGCTATGGTCCAGCAGTTGTGCGCGCAAGCCCGCATCGGTTTCCAATGCGGCGATGGATACGCTCTGCACCCCGGCGGCGGTGACCGTAACGGCTCCGTCCGTATGTTCGCCGTCGGGTGCGAGGCCGAAGAAATCGCCTTCCGTGCAGAAGCCCGTAATCTGCCGCAGTCCCTTGTCGAGCAAGCGGAAGGTCATGACGACACCGCTATTGACGCGGAATATTCGCGTCGCGACGTCGCCCTGATGGTAGATCGGTGTCTTGTCCGGATAGACGCGGACGGCTCCGATGGCATCGCCCGTCCGTGCGAGTCTGTTTGGCATGATTGGTCCCTTGTTGCGGGACGACTATGCGCAGGACAGGGGTGGCCCGGACAGTTCGGTTTTCTACGTACGTAGTTCTACGCAAAGCATTTTCACTGCGCAGGGCGAGACATGACGAGTCGGACCAGGTCCGGCAGCGAGGACAGGCCGAGCTTCGACATAAGGCGCGCCCGGTGGGTCTCCACCGTTCGGATGGAGATGCCGAGTTCGTGGGCGACGATCTTGTTGGGTTTGCCGTCCGCGATGGCCAAGGCCACTTCGCGTTCGCGTGGCGTCAGCGCCGCCAAAGGGTCGGCGTCTTCGCCCATGTCGTCAGCCGCCCCGCCCAGCCGATCGATGGCGGCGAGGATGCGCGAGGCGACGAAAGGCTTCTCGACAAAATCGTTCGCACCCGCCCGCATCGCCCTGACGGCGAGGGGGATGTCGCCGTGCCCGCTGATCATGATAACCGGGGTAGAAGTGGCCCGCTGCCTTATATGTTCCAGCGTCTCCACCCCGTCGCGGCCCGGCATCCGCACATCGAGAATGACGACCGCCTGATCGAGATCGGGATGCGCGGCGACGAAGGCGTCGCCGGACGGGTGGCCTGTCACGACGTGACCGCTCGTTTCTAGGAGCAGTCCCAAGGACTCTCGCACCTGATCGTCATCATCGACGATGTGGATCATCCGGCTCATCGATCTTCTACAGAACGAGGCTGGGCGAGGGGCAGGGTGAAGGCGAATGTCGCGCCACCGGCCTCGTTCCCGCTCGCCCAGATCCGGCCGCCGTGTGCCCGCACGATGGACCGGCTGATCGACAGTCCGACGCCGAGGCCGCCCGTCTTGGTCGAGGAGAAGGCGGTGAAGAGATCGGCGAGCGTGTCTTCGGCCAGGCCGGTGCCCGAATCTGACACGTCGATGCGGGCCATGTCCGGATGTTCGGCGTCCGGAGCGATCTCCAGCGACAGGCTCTTGGAGGCCCGGCCCTCCATCGCCTCGCAACCATTGCGGATCAGGTTGACCAGCACCTGCTGGATCTGGACGGGGTCGCCGCGCACGAAACGCGCCTCGGCATCGATCCGCCTGTTCAGAACGATTCCGGCGTCCCTGTGCTTGGAGAGGCCGAGTTGCAGCGAGGCATCCATCACGTCTTCCAGATCGAGCGTCTCCGTCGTCACATCGCCGCGCTCGATGAAGCGCCGCATCCGGGCGATAATGTCCGACGCGCGGCCGTTCTGCTCCAAAGCCTTATCGAGCACCGGACCCATCGTCTCGGACGTGCTGTCCTCCCGCGCTGCGAGGATGCGGGCCGTTTCGATATAGTTTGCGGTGGCGGCGAGCGGCTGGTTGATCTCATGCGCGATGGCGGTCCCCATCTCGTTCATGGCGGCAACGCGGGACAGGTGGAAATGACGCGCCTGCAGCTCTTCGAACTCGGCTTGGCGGCGGCGTTCCGACGTCAGGTCGCGGATGATGCCGATGAAGAGCGTCGTGCCGTTTTGGCCCATCCGACCGACCGCGAGATGCATGGGAAAGACCTCGCCGGATCGGCGACGGCCTTCCACTTCGCGTCCGATCCCGATGATGTGGGCCTTGTCCGTTTCGATATAGCGCCGGATGTAGCCGTCATGCTCGCCGTGATAGGGCTCCGGCATCAGCACGCTCACATTCCGCCCGAGTAGGTCTTGCGCCGGATATCCGAAAATGCGTTCGCCCGCCGGGTTGATGAGCCGAATCAAACCGTCGCCGTCGATGACGATGGCCGCGTCGACGAGCGTATCCATCACGGCGTCCAGGCCGGAGGTCCGTCCATGCTCTGGCAGGTTGGCGCTCATGTCCTTCAGTTCCACGCCGCCCCTATCGACCGGCATTCCGCCCGCCGCGTGATAGGGGTCACAGTTTTCAGTATCCATGTCTTTAGCACGGGACCGACGCATAAGGCCTTTTCATGTCTCTGTCCGCCGCACAACCCGTCATCTATATGCTCGATGGCCGCTCCGCCGCGCTGGCCTCGATGTGTCCGTTGCTGGAAGCCAGCGGGCGTGCGGTTAGACCCGTCCAGGACGCGGAAAGCTTTTCCCACGATGTGCTGGGCAAGCGGACCGTGCGTGCCTGTGACGCGATCATTCTAGACCTGGATAGCGGGGATGCGCCGCTCTACCGCCTCCTGAACCTCGTCATGCACGAGCGCGAGCAAGACCGGCCGAGGATCGTTCTGCTGGCGGGCAGCGATGCGCCGCTGGGCGACACGGACCGGTTCTCCCAGAACCGCCTCCATGTGCTTCGCCATCCCGCTTCGCCCGGCAACCTTCTCGACGTGCTGGGTCCGGTCCGGTGACGGGTGCCGGGCTGGGGACGGTCTTGATTGCCTTTGCCGTGCTGTTGCCGAGCATGCCGGCCCCCGATGGGGCGCGGTTCATAGAGACCCAGCTCTGCGCGAGCGGTCGCACCCTGCGCATCGAACTGCCGGGCGGCAACGAGCCGGAAAGGCACGCCCCCATGCCGTGTCATGCCGTCTGCGCGCGGGGCGAGGACCCGGTGAAGCGGATCAGGACCTAGGTCAGCGGAAAATCGTCGTCGCCCAGCATGCGTTGCGCGTCGCCGTCCGGATCGTCGAACTGCCCCGACCGGAGCGCCCAGACGAACAGGGCGAGCGCGCCCGAGCCCAGGACCAGCGCGATAGGAATGAGCCAGAGCAGGGAACTCATAGCGACCCCTCGATGAAAGCGCGCCCGGGATGGTCTGGACCGTCATAGTCCCCCACGCGGCGCATTCGAAGCGCGTTCATCGTCACGAGAAGCGACGAGGCCGACATGGCGACGGCCGCGACGAGCGGGGTAACGAAGCCGAAGATCGCGAGCGGCACGGCTAGCATGTTGTAGCCGATGGCGAGCGCGAAATTCTCGCCGACCCTTCGGCGCGCGGCCCGGGCCACGTCCACGGCGAAAGGCAAGCCCGCCAGCGTGTCGCCTTGCAAAACGATGTCGGAAGCGGACCGCGAAATCTCCGCCCCACTGGCGAGGGCAGCGGATGCATCCGCATGGGCGAGGGCAGGTGCGTCGTTCAAGCCGTCGCCCACCATAAGGACCGGAATCCCCGCCGCCTGAAGCGCGAAAAGCCGGTTTAGCTTCTCCGCAGGCTTGGCCCGTCCCGTCCGATCCGGAAGCCCCAAATCGTCCGCGACTTGGTCGACGGTCGCCGGCGCATCGCCGGACAGGATGGACAGGGCAAGGCCGCGATCCTTCAGCGATTGCAGAACTTGGCGCGCCTCAGTCCTGATGGGATCGGAAACGGGTATCCTAAAGGGCGCGCGCCCGTCCACGCGCGCCCACAGTCCCGGTTCGTCGCTCGCGAGACCGACGAACCGGGCTTGTCCGAACCTGACCGCATGTCCGGAAACGACTCCCGTCAGTCCCTGTCCTTCGGTCTCCTTCACGCTTCGAGCTTTGTGCGGGGTCGCATGGGTGTGAAGAGACTGCGCCATCGGGTGGTTGGACTGGCGCGCGAGAGCGGCAACAAGCGTCAGGTCTTCCGCAGGAATACCCTTCGTGTCGGCGCTGACCCGCCCGCGTGTCAGCGTTCCGGTCTTGTCGAACACGACCTGCCGAACCGTGGCGAGTCGCTCCAGCGCATCTCCGGAGCGGATCAGCACGCCCTTGGCGAAGAGCCGTCCCACGGCCACGACCTGGACGGCGGGCACGGCGAGGCCGAGCGCGCAGGGGCAAGTGATGATGAGGACGGCGATTGCGTTTAGGATGGCCGTTCGTGGCGGGGCGCCCACAAGGAGCCAGCCGATCAGCGTTAGCAAGGCGAGCGTATGGACGATCGGCACGTAGAGGCGCGCCGCCCGGTCGGCGAGGCGAACATAGCGGGCCTGCGTCTGCTGCCCGGCTTCGACCATGGCGGCGATGTCGGCCAGCAAGGAGTCCGCACTGGCTTTGCGAGCTTCCATGGTGAGGGGTGCGCTGCGGTTTATCGTGCCGGAATAGACCGCGTCGCCGGGCGCGACCGACTGCAGCGCCGTCTCACCCGTGACGAGCGCGGCATCGAGGCGTCTTTCCCCGAATAGAATGACGCCATCGGCGGGAACGCGCTCCCCCTTGGCGATCATCAGGCAGTCTCCGGGGCGAATCTCCGTGGCCGGAACGGTCTGGAGCGAGCCGTCGGGCAAGACGCGGCGCGCGTTCCTGACCTGCAGGGCGGCCAGTTGCCGGGCGGCGAGACCCGTGCGCGCCCGCAGCCGCGCATCCAGCACGCGCCCGACGAGCAGCAGGAAGATCAGCATCAAGGCAGCATCGAAATAGGTGTGCTCATAGCCGTGCCAGGTTTCCCAAACGCTCAGGCCACAGGCGAGAAGGATCGCGAGCGAGATCGGCACGTCCATATTGGTCGTCCGGGCGCGCAGGGCCTGCCAGGCGGAGGCGAAGAAGGGGCGCCCCGAATAGGCCGCGATGGGCAGGGCGATGGCGGCCGATAGCCAATGCATGAGCGACCGGGTCGCCACGCTCATGCTCTCCCCGCCCGACCAGACGGCGACCGACAGGATCATGACATTCATCAGGCCGAATGCAGCCACGGCCATGGCGAGCAGGAGGCGGCGTGTCTGCGCGGTCTCCCGGTCGTCTTGCGCATCCGGCAGATAGGGCCCAGTGGTAAAGCCCATCTCTTCCAGTTTGGCCGCAAACCCGTCCGCGCGGTCCGCCCCGCCGTCCCAGCGCAAATGCAGGCGCGATGTGGACAGGTTCATACGGGCTTCGCTGACGCCGGGCAGGGCGCGCAGGCCGCTCTCTATCTTGGCCAGGCACCCCCCGCACCGCGCCCCGCCGACCACAAGGTCGAGCGTGGCTGACCCGCCGGCCCGGGTCACGAAATGTGCGAGCGCGACGCTCACCTCAACGAAGGTCCAGCGTGTACGCGAAGCGGAAATCATCCCGCCCATCCGTCGCCTGGGCCTGCAGGACCCATTGCCCGATCAGGCCGGACAGGTCGGCCCGCAGCGTTCCGTCGGGTCCAGGCTGGAAGGCAAGATTGCGATCGAGGTCCGTGTCTACCGGGTGGCGGAGCTTTCCCGTCACTTCGAGACCAAAGAGCTTGCGGTCTCCGGCGTCGAGCCGGACAACGAGCATCCGGTCGTCAGGCGTTCCGACCGTGTTGACCGACGCTGCCCACCCCAGCGCGGCCTGGGCCTCCCGCTCGGCCAGCGTGTGGTTGTAATCAAGTCCTTGGCGGTAGGATTTTTCGACATCCTCCCCGCGGAAGGACGTCACGGCCAGGGTCGTGAACCAGATGCTGGATCCGATGATCAGACCGAAGAAGATCAACAGCATGATCAGCACGTGACGTCCGGTCAGTTCGCGTTCGGCTTTCAGGGTTCCGCTCATGATCGGCTCCTCAGGCTCAACATCAGGGTCCGGCGACGAAGACGGTTTCGCGCGTCGCGACCGTGCCGCTTTCCGTATGGATAAGCTGGAAGGTGAACTCGCCGCGGTCGCCGACCGCCGCCAAGTCGTCTTCCAGAACTGTGACGCGGAAATCCATCGTCTCGTCGGCAGGTACGTCGAGCGTCAGTCCTGCCTGCCCCGCGACCTTCAGCACCGGACTGGGGAGGCCGAGGGCGGACAGCTCCAACTGGCGTGGCTCCGTCGCCTTGTTCATGACCTTGACCGTATAGCCGTTCTGCACGCTGCCGTCCGACATGCGCACGAAGTTGGGCTGGCGGTCGCGCACAACGTTGAGGTCCAGCGTCGAGCGCCCGAGCAGCGCAAACAGCATGATGAGCCCGACGCCCGCGAACACGACCGCGTAGATCACGGTCCGCGCCCGGACCAGCCTGTAGCGCGCGGGCAGTCCAGCCATTCGCCGGACCACGTTGGCGTCCGTGTCATAGGCGATCAGTCCCTTGGGGCGGTCCACCTTCTCCATTATGCCGTTGCAGGCATCGATGCAGAGTGCGCAGCCGATGCATTCCAGCTGTAATCCGTCGCGAATGTCGATCCCGACGGGACAGACGGCGACGCATTGGCGGCAGTCTATGCAGTCGCCTCGCCCTTCCCACGTCGCGCCCTTCTTGTGGGGTCCGCGCGGCTCGCCCCGGTCATAGCGGTAGGTAACGTTTAGCGCGTCTTCGTCTATCAGCGCGGCCTGGATGCGCGGCCACGGGCACATATAGGTGCAGACCTGCTCGCGCATAAACCCGGCGAGGCTGTAGGTCGTGAAGGTCAGCAGAGCGGCGAAGATGTAGCTCGTCGCGGGCGCATGGCCAGCGAAGAAGTCCCGCGCGATGGTCGGCGCGTCGTGAAAATAGAGGATCCAGACCCCGCCCGTTGCGGCGGCGATGAAGACCCAAACAATGTGTTTCGCGGTCTTCTTGTAGAGTTTGGAGAGCGACCACGGGGCTTTGTCCAGCTTGATCCTGGCATTGCGGTCGCCCTCGAAAAAGCGCTCCACATGAATGAACAAGTCGGTCCAGATGGTCTGAGGGCAGGCATAGCCGCACCAGACTCGTCCAAACAGAGAGGTGACCAGGAACAGTCCGAGCGCCGCGAGGATCAGCAAGCCCGTAATGTAGTACACTTCCTGCGGCCAAATCTCGATGAAGAAGAAGTAGAAGCGGGCGTTCTCGAAGTCGACCAGAACGGCTTGGTCCGGCTGCCCGGGCCCGCGGTTCCAGCGAACCCAGGGCAGGCCGTAATAGATCGTCAGCAGGACGACCAAGGCGAACCATTTGAGGTTCCGGAAAGGCCCCTTGGCGAGCTTCGGGTAGATTTGTTCGCGAGATTTGTAGAGGCTGACCGGTGTCGACGGCGTCGGGCTGGGGGCGCGCGAACGCGGAACCCCCGGTGCGGCTTCGCGCCGGGGGTCGGCCGCCCCAACCGTGTCGATTAGCGTGTTCATCACCGCCGATCTAGGCGGGGCGCTACTCCTCTATTGTGTCCGGCGTCACAGGGTCCGGGTCCTGGCTGACACTCGGTTCCCCGCCGCCCAGCGCGTGGACATAGACGGCCAACGCGGTGATCGTCTCTGCGTCGAGCCGTTCGTGCCAATTGGGCATGACGCCCTGGCGGCCGATATTGAGCGTCTCGATGATCTCCTCCCGCTCGCCGCCATAGAGCCATTCGGCATCCGTCAGGTCCGGCGCACCCTGACTGCGGTCGCCCCGCGCGTCGTCGCCGTGGCAGGAGGTGCAGTTCGCGACGAAGAGTTCGCGCCCACGACCTTGCGCTTCGGGATCGATCCCGCGGCCGGTGAAGTTCAAAAGATAGTCGGCGACATCCCGGATCTCGGCTTGGCTTAGCATCCCGTCCTTGCCGAACCCCTGCATCAGGCTGAACCGGGTGTTTTCGTGTGTGGCACGGATGCCGACGATCAGCGTGTTGCGGATGTCCTCGAACGTCCCGCCCCAGATCCAGACGTCGTCATTGAGGTTGGGATAGCCCTTGAAGCCCTGGCCGCCCGCCCCGTGGCACGTGGCGCAATTGTCGCCGAAGGCAGCCTGCCCGGACGCCATGGCGAAACGGAACAGGTCCGGATCGGCTGTGATGGTCTCCAGATCGGCGTCTGCCAGCCTGTCGGCGAACAGGGCGCGTTCCAGCTTCATCTCCGCGACTTCCGTGGCGACCGCTTTCCGGTCCGAATATCCCAACACACCTTCGAAATGGCTGTTGATCAGCGGGATGGACGGCATGGCGATGGCGTAGCCGATCCCGAAGACGATGGTCGCATAGAAGATGCCGAGCCACCATCGCGGCATGGGCGTGTTCAGTTCTTCGATCCCGTCCCAGCTATGGCCGGTCGTGTACTGGCCGGTCGCCTCGTCGTAGCGCGGTGCGTGATCACCGTGGGCATCGTTCGGCAAGGCAAGATCGGGATCCCGGCCGGGATCGCCACTGACCTTCGGATCGTGGATGTCGTTGGGTCCGGTCATGGGGTCGTCTCCCGCTCGGTCGTGTCGGGTCCGTCGTCGTCGTGAAGGGGCATCTGCGCGGCGCGGTCGAACTTGGCCCGGTTGCGAGGCCAGAGCGCGTAGACGATGGCGCCGACGAAAACGGCCGTGAAGGCGACGGTGCCGCCGATCTTGATGACGTGTGCGATCTGATCGTAGCTCATGGGCCTACCTCAGATTCTCGTCGAGACTGGCTTCGTACTCCTCGAAATCGACAAGGGTGCCGATCATCTGGAGATAGGCGATGACGGCATCCATCTCCGTCGGCTTGCCGTCCACCGCGTCGAAATTGCGGATCGACGTGTTGGGATAGCGGGCCAGCAGCCCGTCATAATCGTCGGCCAGCGGGTCGAGCTGGGTTTTCAGATCCGACTCCGCCTTTTCGATCATCTCGTCCGAATAGGGGACGCCGAGACGGCGGTTGGCGCGCAGGTGGTCGGCGATATCCTCATATTCCAACTCCGCGTCTGCGAGAAAGGCGTAGGGCGGCATGATGGACTCCGGGACGACCGATCGCGGGTCGATCAAGTGTGTCTTGTGCCATTCGTCGGAATATTTCCCGCCCACTCGAGCCAGATCGGGCCCGGTGCGTTTGGACCCCCACTGGAAGGGGCGGTCATACATGGACTCTGCGGCGAGACTGTAATGGCCGTAGCGCTCGACTTCGTCGCGTAAGGGGCGGATCATCTGCGAGTGGCAGACATAGCAGCCCTCGCGGATGTAGATGTTGCGCCCGGCCAGCTCCAATGGCGTATAGGGGCGCATCCCTTCAACCTCCTCGATCGTGCTGTCGATGTAGAAGAGCGGGGCGATCTCCACCAGACCGCCCACCGAGACGACACCGATGATGCCGAGCAGGAGCGGAAAGGATTTCTTCTCGAGATATTTGTGCAGCCTGTAGAACATTCGCCTTACTCCGCAGGGGCCAGGACGGGACGGACCAGTTCGGCCGGTGGGGCCGGACGACGGCTCGCATCGTCAGAGATCGAAACCGCGCTGCCGCGCCCCATAATTGTCATCCGGATATTGTAGGCCATGATAAGCGCGCCGAGCAGGAAGAGCGCGCCGCCCAGCGTGCGGATCACGTAGAAGACGTGCAGCGGGCTGACGGTCTCGATGAAGCTGTACTCCAGGAAGCCCAGCTCCGTGTAAGACCGCCAGTTCAGCCCTTGGCTGATCCCCGCGCCCCACATGGCGGTGATGTAGAAAACGATGCCCAGCGTCGCGAGCCAGAAGTGCCATTCCACCAGTCTGTTCGAGTAGAGTTCGCGCTTCTTCCAGAGCCAAGGTACGAGGCAATAGATCGCGCCGAAGGTGATGAATCCGTTCCAGCCGAGTGCGCCGCTATGCACGTGTCCAATGCCCCAATCCGTATAGTGCGACAGCGCATTGACGTAGCGCACGCTCAATAGCGGGCCTTCGAAGGTCGCCATGCCGTAGAAGGCGACGGAGACGACGAGCATTCGCAGGACCGGGTCCGTGCGCAGCTTGTCCCACGCGCCTTGCAGCGTCATCAGCCCGTTGATCATGCCGCCCCAGCTGGGCATCCAGAGCATGATCGAGAACACCATGCCGAGCGTCTGCGTCCATTGCGGGAGCGCCGTGTAGTGCAGATGGTGTGGGCCTGCCCAGATGTAGATGAAGATCACCGCCCAGAAGTGGACGATGGAAAGCTTGTAGCTCCAGACCGGGCGGTTGGCCCGCTTCGGGATGAAGTAGTACATGATGGCGAGGAAGCCTGCGGTCAGGAAGAAACCAACCGCATTGTGTCCGTACCACCACTGCGTCATGGCGTCCTGCACGCCCGCATAGAGTGAATAGGATTTGGCGCTGGTCAGCGCGACCGGCAGGGCCAGATTGTTGACGAGGTGCAGGATCGCCACCGTGACGATGAAGGCGAGGTAAAACCAGTTCGCCACATAGATATGGGGCTCCTTGCGGCGCGCCAGCGTGAGCAGGAAGACCAGCAGGTAGGCGACCCAGACGATGGTCAGCCAAAGGTCCACATACCATTCCGGCTCGGCATATTCCTTGCCGCCCGTCACCCCCATCAAGTACCCTGTCGCGGCCAGCACGATAAAGAGCTGGTAGCCCCAGAACACGAACCAGGGCCAGGAGCCGCCCGCGAG
>JBCCCX010000043.1:0-15644 GCA_039033275.1 Pseudomonadota bacterium
ATCGTCCCTCGGGGCTTTGGTCAGAATCGCTCATGAGGGTCTCGCGGGTTCCGGGTCCGGAAAGCGCGTTACCATAGCGATGCGCGAAGGCGGGTCAATTCGGGCTTTGGACCGCCGTGCGGCATTCCGCCCACACATATGTTAACGGGGCGTCAACCCGGCGCGGGCGATGGGGAGCGAATCTCCGACCCATACCGACCTGCGAACACACTTGGCCCGAACCACCCGCATCAGCACGCTCCTACAAACGGCCGCCGAGCCGTTGCCCTCGCAGCTGGGCGTGACCGATGCCATGCTGGCAGACCGCAACCGGGAGCTGCGCGACGAGGTCACGCGGCTGCGCATGCGCGTGCTGGAGCTGGAGGCGGCCGCCGATATGGACGCGCTGCTGCCCATTTACAACCGGCGCGCCTTCGTGCGCGAAGTGGACCGGGCGCAGTCTGTGATGAGCCGCTACGGCTTCGCCTCATCCATCATCTTCATCGACCTGGACGGCTTCAAGCAGATCAACGACCGCTACGGCCACGGCATCGGCGACCAGATCCTTCAACGCGTGGCGGAGTGCCTGCTATCGGGCGTGCGCCAATGCGACATGGTCGCCCGGATCGGTGGTGACGAATTCGGGGTGCTGTTGTTCAAGTCCGACCTGGAGATCGCCAAGGCCAAGGCGGGCGCGCTGGCCTGCCGGATCGGGGACCTCGCACTCGACCATCCGGACGGCCCCATCCGCGTCGGTGCAAGCTGGGGCGCGGCCCCGTGCGAACCGGACCTGCCGCCCGAGAAGGTGCTGGAGCGCGCCGACCGCGCCATGTATCTGGACAAGCGCTCCGGGGCGTAAGGCGCGCTTTACGCAATGATGTCGGGCGTGACCTGGTTCTCCAAATAGGCGATCTGGTTCTTCATGGAGAGCTTGATCTTCTTCATGCGCCGGACCTTCAGCATGTCCGCCACGCCGGTCTCCAGCAGGGCGTCGATCTCCTGATCGATGCGCCGGTGCTCGTGGCGGAGCTTCTCCAGCAGGGCGAGGGTTTCGGCCTCCGAGGGCTCCGACATCTCATCCGCCGCACTGCCAATCGCGTTTTCGTCGTAATCTTGACCATCGTTCATGGACCGTCTGTAGCGGCGCGAGCGGCGATGTGCTACGCTCCATTTCCAAACCCATCATCGGAGGTCTTCATGGCGCTATCGGCTCATCTGGAACAACTTCAGTCCCGGCACGGAGACATCGAAGCCCAGATAGACCGGGAGATGCGAAGTCCCGCTCCGGACAATGTGAAGATCTCCCAGCTCAAGCGTCAGAAGCTCCAGATCAAGGACACGATCGCGCAGATGGGTCCCAAGGCCCGCGCCTAGCGAAAGAGAGGCCCGCGCCTAGCGAAAAGAGGCCCGCGCCTAGCGAAAGAGAGTCCCGCGCCTGAGTGCTCCGGGTCCTGCCTGGCTAGCCGACTTTGAAACGCCGCGCCTGGGAGGCGCAGCCGTGCCATTCGCGGTTCCGCCGGCGGCGCGCTTGTCTCACGGCCGGTTTCTTGCCGCGCGGCTTCTTGCCCCGCATCCGCAGCGACGAATCATTCAGTGACCATAGGTCGGCCCGGCCCGCCAGCACGGCCTCGCCCAAGTCGATGGCTGTCTGCAGGACGGGCAGGGGCGTGTTGCGCCAGGCCGGCGGCTCGATCGCCTTGCGCCACATGACGCCGAAGGCATTGTCCAGGAGGATCCGCGCAAAGCAGTGATCCAGATAGACCGGCCAGTCCTTGCGCCGACGCGCCTGGGCGGGAAGCCGGTCCTCCACCAGATTGCGCCAGCGCTCGCGCAGCTCGGCCTCTTCCTCGTCGGTTTCGTCGAACATGAAATGAATCACCGCATCTCCCCACGCCACACGCGCCGGGTGGTTGAGCAACGCGTGGACGACCCTGATCGTTTCGCCCTTCGCACGAGAGCGGAATGGCTTGAATCTCAGAGTCAGGGATGGGTTGATTTGGCAAGCGCGTCGGTCAGCCCGCGTGCAGGCCCATATCAAATGACGCCAAACGACGCCTTCAAGGCAATGACGGCTTTATGACATATTATGTCATATTAGTGTCACTTAACTGTTGACATTCGTGTGACGGTCATGTCATATAATCTTCACAGAACCGCCATCCTGACCGAAGCCGATAAGTCTCGATGGCCCCGCAACGAAAACCACTCGGCCCGAACTGGAAGAATCGACGCCATGAAAAACTATATCCTGACTGCCACCCTTGCCGTTTCCGCAGCCCTCGCCGGTGCCACCGCCGCCCATGCCGGGGAGACCTTCGCGGACCCGACGATCGCCGATGGTCTTGCGGCCTTTCCCGCTGCCTTGCAGGAAACAGTGAGCGACTGCCTGAACGGTGAGAGCTCCTCGCGCGCCATTCGCGCCTGCAGCAAGACGATCCGCGCCTCCGTCCCGAACGACGAGTTGCGCGCGCACCTCTACACACGCCGCGCCCTGCACAAGATGGCGCTGGGCCGCTTCGATGATGCGGCCAGCGACTTCAGCCGGGCCGGCAATCTGTCCGGCAATTCCGATCTGGGATCGCTGGGTCAGGGCTTCGCCGCCATGATGGACAAGGACCTGACGACCGCGCAGGCTAGCTTCCGCATGAGTGCGGAAGACGCGGCGACGGCTCCGCTGGCCGAATACGGTCTTGGCCTGACGCATCAGATGGCGGGCGAGACGGATGAGGCGCGCAACGCCTATGAGCGCGCGCTGACATTGCGTCCCGGTTGGGACGCCGTGACCGAACGCATGGACGCGCTGGACCCGCAATAGGGACCAATTCCGCCGCGTCGACCGGGACATGTCGACCTGGAACTAAAAAAAGACTCACGGCCTGCCTGGTAGGGGCGGGCCGTTTTCGTTTCGATTCAAACGCATGGCCCGCTTATCCACAAGGTGCGTCACCGAACCTTCACGAGCCTTTCACCTTAGCGACACGGATTCATAGCCTTCGCGTCACATAACGATGGTGTTGGGCGCCTCACGCGGTGGGGAGCCGGACGAACGATTCCTCACAGACACGACTTACCGAACCTCGTGAGGCATCTTCATGTTCAATCAGTCCCTGAAACTGGTTCTTCTAGCAACTGCGGGCGGCTTGGCCCTCGCCGCCTGTGGCGGCGGCACGACCTCGTCGCCAGGCGATGCCGGCCCCGTCGTCATCAACCCGCCGCCCACGACGCCGCCCGGAACGCCCGGTAACCGAGCGGTCAACCTCGTCGGCGCAAACGGCTGCGGCACGGGCACGACGCAGGAAACCATCACGACCGGCCCGAGCGACAGCCAGGTGGACGTCACGGCCTGTACCATCACCGGCACGCTCACTCAGAACCTTACGCTGGATGCGACCAACGCCTATGCGCTGGAAGGCGCGGTCTTCGTCGGCGAAGATGGCGGACAGTCGGCGACGCTCACCATTCCCGCAGGAACGCAAGTCTTCGGCAAGGCCGGGCAGGACTATCTCGTCGTGGCCCGCGGATCGCGCCTCAATGTGCGCGGCACGGCCACGCAGCCGGTCATCATGACCTCGATCCAGGACATCGCCGGCACGGTCGATCCGATCAACGATCGTGGCCAATGGGGCGGCCTGGTCATCAACGGCTTTGCGCCGATCAATGACTGTATCGACGGCACGGCCACGGGCGGCACCACCCAGTGCGAGAAATCGGGCGAAGGTTCGTCCGGCCTGTTCGGCGGCAACAACCCAGCGGACAATTCCGGCACGATCGAATATCTCCAGGTCAAATATGCCGGCAACCTGATCAACGACCAGGACGAGCTGAACGGCATCGCCTTCCAGGCGGTCGGTTCCGGCACGACCTGCAACCACATCCAGGTCCACAACAACGCCGATGACGGCGTGGAATTCTTCGGCGGCAACGTGGTCTGCGACTATGTCGTCCTGACCGGTATCGGCGACGACAGCCTCGACTGGACCGATGGCTGGCAGGGCGGCGCGCAATACGTCATCGTGCAGCAGGGTCCGGGTGCGGGCGACCGGGGCATCGAAGGCGACAATCGCGGCTCCAACAACGCGCTGACGCCGACATCCGATCCGCTCATCTCCAACTTCACCTTCATCGGCGGCGACAGTGGCGATACGGGCATCGTGGTGCGCGCCGGCACGGAAGGCCGCATCATCAACGGCATCATCACAGGCTGGCAGGATGCGGGCGTGGATGTGGACGACCAGAGCACGCTGGACAATGTGGCGGACGGATCGTTGTCCTTTGCCTCTCACTTCTTCGACAATGCCGACAATGTGGAGAGCGGCGACTCCGGCGAGACGTTCGATCTCGAAGCGGCCGTCGCGGGCAGCCCGAACATCGTTCTCGGCAACAGCTCGCTGAACGACACCTTCTTCCCCGGCGCGGCGGAATCCGCCGTTACGGCGACCGACCCGATGACGGCCGGTTTCGACACGGTGAACTATATCGGTGCCTTCTCGCCGACAGAGACGCGCGACAGCAACTGGGCGCAGGGCTGGACCTTCGGTCTGTTCCAAAGCCCGACCGAGTGCCCGTCCGGCACCCTATCCACGGGCGACGTGGTCGGCGGCAAGCAGATCTGCTCGCTGACCGGCACGCTGACTTCCAATGTGCGGCTCAACAACAACTTCGTCTACCAGCTGGAAGGCGCGGTCTTCGTGGGCGAGGATCTGGGCGGCGACCCGGCCGCTCCGATTGCGGACCGCAGCTCCGCCATCCTGACCATCGATGCGGGCACGACCCTCTTTGGCGCGCAGGGCCAGGACTATCTGATCATCTCGCGCGGCTCGCAGATCCGCTCCAACGGAACCGCCAACGCGCTGGTCATCATGACCTCGCGGGATGAGGTGTTCGGCACGGCCGACCTCGCCAATGACCGCGGCAAGTGGGGCGGTCTGGTCATCAATGGCCGCGCACCGATCAACGACTGCATCGACGGCACGGCCACGGGCGGCACCGTCGGCTGCGAGAAGTCGGGCGAGGGCTCGTCGGGCCTGTTCGGCGGCAACGCCATGGACGACAATAGCGGCAACCTGTTCTACACGCGCGTCTCCTTCGCCGGGAACCTGATCAACGATCAGGACGAGCTGAACGGCATCGCCTTCCAGGCGGTCGGTTCCGGCACGCAGGTCGATTTCATCCAGGTCCACAACAATGTCGATGACGGCGTCGAGTTCTTCGGCGGCAACGTCAATGCCAAGCACGTAGTGTTGACCGGCATCGGCGACGACAGCCTCGACTGGACCGACGGCTGGCAGGGCAAGATGCAGTATGTCATCGTGGACCAGGCCGACGCGGTCGGTGACCGGGGCATCGAAGGCGACAATCGCGGGTCCAACAACTCGCTGCTGCCGCGTTCCAACCCGACCATCTCCAACTTCACCTTCGTCGGCGGCACCGGCGGCGACACCGGCATCGTTCTTCGCGCCGGTACCAACGCCCAGCTCTATAACGGCATCGTCACGGGCTTCCAGGACGCTGGCTTCGACATCGATGACGGCTCCACCGCAGCCGAGGCCACGGCGGGACGCATCACGCTGAACAGCGCGCTGATCGCCGGCAACAATGCCGATCTGGAAAGCGACGACGCGGCTCAGGACGCGGCCCAAGCCGCCGTGATCGCGGCAGGTTCCAACGTGGTGATCGGCGGGACGACCTCCATCTCCGACGAAAGCTACGTGCCTGGCGCGCCGGAAGCGGCCGTATCTGCGACCAACGTCCAGGCCGTGGACAGCTTCTTCGATCCCGTCACCTATATCGGTGCCGTCGAGAACGCATCCGACACCTGGTACCAGGGTTGGACGCTTCTGGTGGACCAGTAGGGCCGAACTTTCCCAGCCCGGGCTGCGTGCCCGGGCCGGCTGTCCGGCCTCCGCACGTGACCGGACCCACAGACCGAACGAACTAGAACATGGATCGCCTCGTGACCTCTTCCGCGACACATAACATGACCAATACCCACAGGACGCGGACGCTGCTCGGCGCGCTGCTGCTTGGCACCGCCCTGACGCAGTTCCCGGCCATCGCCGCGGCGCAGCAGACGACGTCTAGCCCGACCGGCCCGTCCATTGCCCAGACCCCGACGACGGACGATGAAGTCATCGCCACCGGCGTGTTCATTCCCAACGAAAAGCAGATCACATCGGAGATCACCTCCGTGCTGGACGAGGACACATTCGCCCAGATCGGCGCCGGGGACATCGCTTCCGCCCTGACCCGCGTGACGGGCCTGTCGCTCAGCCAGGGTAAATTCGTGATCGTGCGCGGCCTGAACGAGCGCTACGCCGCCGCGACGCTGAACGGCGCGCCACTGCCGTCGCCGGAGCCGCTGCGCCGCGTCGCCCCGCTCGACCTGTTCCCGACCTCCGTTCTGTCGGACGTGGTGGTCCAAAAGACCTACAGCCCGGAGTTCGCCGGAGAATTTGGCGGCGGTGCCATCAATCTGCGCACACGCGCCCTGCCGGAGGAGCGATTCCTCGAACTGTCCGTCAGCGGATCCTACAATACGGCGACATCCTTGCGCCAAGGTCTCGTCTATCCGGGCGGTGATCTCGATTTTCTCGGCTTCGACGATGGGTTGCGCGACCTGCCGCCGCTGGATGCCAATGGCGTGCCGACCGAGAATTTCGACAATTTCGACACGCTCGTCTTCGATATCGATGAGGAGCTGCCCTTCAACGGCGGGGCGCGCATATCCGCCGGGGACCGGTTCGACCTGGATGGCGGGCAGAGCATCGGCGTTCTGGCGACCGTCGGCTACGACAATGGCTGGCAGACGCGCCGCGGCGAAAACAACAGCGCCAATATCGGCGCCAACGGGGAGCTGAACCTGCTGGATGGCGGCTTCCAGGAATCGACCGAGAACTCCATCTCGCTGAACGGTATGCTCGGCGTCGGCGTAGAGTTCGACGAAAACAACACAGTGCAGTTTGTCGGTCTGGTCACGCGCCAGTCTTCGGCCGAAGCCCGGTCCTATACCGGTACGGCCGACCAGGGTAACAACATCCTGCGCCAGGACTTCAGCGAATGGATCGAACGCGAAGTCTATATGGGCCAGATTCTAGGCGAGCACTTCCTGCCCGGCCTGAACGACGCCGAACTGACCTGGCGCGCCTCCTATGCCGAAGCCGGCCGCGACGCGCCCTATGAGCGCCGCGTCAATTACGAGAATTTCGAGGATGGCCGGGGTTTCCGCTTCCATTTCAACCGTTTGGGCATCACGTCCAACCAGTTGACCTTCTCGGACCTGGACGACACGACGCTCGATCTGGGTGTGGACCTGACCGTGCCGTTCGATATGGGCGACCGGGAAGTCGAATTGAAGATCGGCGGCGCCTATCTCGACAAATCCCGCGACTCCGTTCAGGCGGACTTCTTCTACTTCGGCATCATCCCCGAGCCGCTGCGCGACAGCCGGATCGACCTGATCTTCTCCGACGCGGTTGTGGATGCGGGCATCCTGGACATACGGCGCATCCCGACGGGTCAGTTCCCCGACCTGTCCTTTGCGGATCTGGAGACATTCGGCGCCTACGCCTCGCTGGAAACGGAAATCATTCCGGACCTGCGCATCTCCGGCGGCCTGCGTTTCGAGGATGGCCAGCAGGACACGGCCATCGCTCAGGCGCTGGTGCCCAATTCGCGCTTCCAGTTCGAGTCGGTCGACGAGAGCTACATCCTGCCCGCCGCCACCGCGACCTACACGTTCGCGGACAATTGGCAGCTGCGTCTGGCGGCATCGAAGACGATCAATCGCCCGCAGTTCCGCGAGCTGACACCCTCTATTTTCGTCAACACCGACACGGACGACCGTTTCATCGGCAACCCGTTCCTGCAGAACAGCGAGAGCATCAACCTTGATGCGCGGCTGGAATATTATTTCGGCCCGGCGCAGTTCTTCACGGTCGGCGGCTTCTACAAGGACCTGGAAAACCCGATCGAGGAGTTCATCTTCAACGGTCTGGGCGAGAGCAACGCGACCAGCTTCATCAACGCACCGTCGGCCGAGCTTTACGGCATCGAGGTCGAGTTCGAGCGCAAGTTCGCCATCTCCGACGACTTCCCCTTTGCCAATGGCTGGCTGGGCGGGCAGGACTTCGTGATCCGGTCCAACTACACCTTCACGGACAGCTCCGTGTCGGCCGACGGCACGGTGCGGATCGTGCCGCCGACGGTCAACCCGACGGCTGGTGTCGCGCCCGTCATCCTGCCGGCTGCCGGCCTCTACACAGACGGCCGCAAGCTGCAGGGCCAGAGCGATCATCTCGTGAACCTGCAGTTCGGTATCGAGAATTACGACCAGGGCTGGGACGCGTTCCTGCTGCTGAACTACACGTCGCAGCGCATCCGCGCCGTGGAGGACCGCTCCAACGGCCTGCCATCCATCGACGAGCAACTTCCGCTCAGCCTCGATTTCGTCCTGAACGTGCCGTTCGAGATCCGCGGCGGCGACTACGAAGTCGGCTTCAAGATCCAGAACATCCTCGACGACAAGTATGAGGCGTTCCAGGAGCTGGGCGACACGAAGATCATCACTGACGACTACAATATAGGCACGACCTTCGCGGCCAGCCTGAAGCGCCGCTTCTAGCGGAACCTAACGCGGCAGGCAGATCTTCCCCATAGAAGTGTGGGGAAGGCCGTCCGGTAGTCCGGGCGGCCTGTCTGGGTCGAAGAACAGGCATTCGTTCGCCAGCACGGCGAACAGTACCGCCTCCTTGGCGTCGCCGGCCAGCCCAAGCTCGCCCATGTCGCGGAACGGCCCGAGACCGGACATCTCCTCTATCTGGCTGCGCAACAGCGGATTGTGCGCGCCGCCGCCACTGACATAGACGACGGGCGTCTCCGACCCACCGATCATCGCCAGCATGGCCTCGCTCGTGGCTCGGGCCGAGAAGGCGACAAGCGAGCGGAGTATGTCCGCATGGTCGAGACCGGTCGTTCCGCTGCGGTCCTGCGCTGCGGCCAGATAGTCGAGGTTAAAGCGCTCCGGCCCGGTCGTCTTGGGCGGCGCGGCCTGCAAGAATGGATCGTCCATCAGTGCGGACAGGAGCGCGTCCGACACGGAGCCTTCCCTGGCGAGTGCGGCATCCTCGTCGAAAGCGAGCGGGGCGAAATGCTTCCGCACATAGGCGTCGAGCAGCGTGTTGCCGGGGCCGCAATCCGTGGACCGGGACCGCGCGGCCGTGCCGTGCCGGGGCAGGTGCGTGAAGTTCGCGATACCGCCCAGATTGAGCAGGATGCGGGCTTCGGCGTCCGAACGGAACATCAGCGCGTCTCCATAGGCGACCAGCGGCGCGCCTTGCCCGCCCGCGGCCAGCTGCCTTTGCCGGAAATCGCTGAGCGTGATGATGCCGGTCGTCCGCGCGATCTGGTCGCCGTCGCCGATCTGCAGCGTCGCGTCGATGTCGAAATCCGACAGGTCGGACTCCTTCGGGTGATGATAGACGGTCTGGCCGTGGCTGGCGATCAGGTCGACCTCGCCCGGCACGACGCCCCATTGCCGCAACGCGTCCAGCACCAGCTGCCCGTGGACGCGTCCGATCCAGCCATTGGCCGCGCACACATCGGCGAGGCGCACCGTCTCGACCGAGAGGATCGGCCGGACCTTGGCCAGGAAGTCCGCCTCGAACGGCCATGTGCCGAAGCGTTCCAGCTCCACGCGCACATCGCGGCCAGAGCCTTCGACGCGGCAAAGCGCGATATCCAGCCCGTCCATCGACGTGCCGCTCATCAGACCGACGATCCGCCGCGCGGGACGCGCCGCCATGCGCTGCAACGCAACCAGATCCGGATGCATGGACACCTCCTTCGGCCTGATCCCTGGGACATATTCTTTGACCTGGGCCGATCCGCCGTTCCTGATTGAATTCGCCCGTCGAGCCAAGCGGTTTGCTCGATGGAGGCAGTTCTCTCCAAAAGAGTATGGCGCAAAGGGTTCGTCGGCTTGATCGTGTTATACTATTGCTTTAGGCGGCATGCCATGTCGGGGATCCGCATAGTGGCCTGGATGCTGCGGGGCTTGTCCGCCTGGCTGGTCATCATCATGTTTCATGTCCAGATGTCGGCCAGCGCCCATGCGCATCATAATCACGAACATGACCACGCCCCGGCGGATGTTTGCGAAGTCTGCATCGTCGCGGCCTCGGACGGCGAGGATGAGCAGACGGTCACCGAACATCCATTCGCCGCTTATTCCTTCCTGATCGAAACGCACGCAGCAAATCCGGTGTCGTGCGACATCGGCATGCGCCGTGTCACGACCGGGCTCAGCCCGCCCCGCGATCCGGACCGCTGGCTGGACGCACCCCGCGCCCCGCCCCGCTAGCGTCTGCCAGAACGACCCGACCCTCTTCCGGAGTTGCCGACCGGCGGCCTGAACCCTTTACGCCTCCCTGCATTTCCAGCGGGAACCATACGAATCTGCCTCATCCCACGAAAGGGACTCTTGTGCGTCCAATCCATTATTCTGCCCTGCTGCTTGCAGGCACCAGCCTCCTGGCTTTTCCCTATGCGGCGTCCGCGCAGGACGGTTTCGGCGACATGTCCATAGACGAGATCGTCACGACCGGAATCCGCCAGGCCTATCAGGGCGACTTCACGGCGCTGGAAATTCCGCAAGCCAATCAGACCATCGACAACGATCTGTTAGTGGATGTCGGCGCGCTCGATCTCAACGATGCGCTCGACCTTTCGGCATCCGTGTCGCGCCAGAACAATTTCGGCGGCCTGTGGAATTCCTTCGCCATCCGCGGCTTCTCCGGCGACATCAACCTGCCGAGCGGCTTTCTCGTCAACGGCTTCAATGCGGGCCGGGGCTTCGGCGGACCGCGCGACCTGGTTGGCGTGGAAGCCGTGGAAATCCTGAAAGGCCCGCGCTCGGCCCTATTCGGCCGCGGCGAACCGGGCGGCACGGTGAACCTGATCACCAAGCGCCCCGACTTCGAGACGGGCGGATACGTCCAAGGCACGATCGGAAGCTGGGATCAGTACCGTTTCGAAGCGGACGTGCAGAGTACGCTGGGTGAAAATGACCGCGTCGGCGTCAGGCTCGTCGGCTTCTACGAGGATGCGGAGAGCTTCCGCGAAGGCGTCGAGACCGAGAAGCGGGGTTTTTATCCATCCATCACGCTCGCGCCGACGGACTCGATCACGGTCACTTACGAGCTGGAATATACCGAGCAGGAGCTGCCGCAGGACCGGGGCGTCGTCTTCGCAGAGAATTTCGGCTTCTCCCCGCGCCGGGTCTTCGTGGGCGAACCCGTCCCCATCGAGACGGAGGTGATCGGCCACCAGATTGAGGCGGAAGTCGATCTCGACGACAATTGGAGCCTGCTCACGGGTGTCGGCTTCCGGGAGACCAGCCTGGAAGGCGATTCCTTCGAGCCGCAATTCGGATCGCGCCAGACCTTCCGTCTGGACGGTCAGACCGTATCGCGCTTCTTCCGCACGCGGGATTTCGAGTCCGACTATCTGACGCTCCGTGCCGAGATTGCGGGCGAGTTCGACACGGGCGGGCTGCGCCACCGCCTCATCTTCGGCGCCGACTATGACGCGTTCGACAACACGCTCTTCATCGAGCGCTACCGGACGCGTTTTACCGGCGACATCACCAATCCGACGCCGCAGGAAATCGCGACGGACCTGCTGCTGGATGTCACGAACCCCGTCTATGGCGTGAACCTGAATCCCGTCCCGGGGCCGAATACCAACCGCAACGAAGTGCTGTCCGGTTTCGGGGTCTATATACAGGACCAGATCGACATCACGGACAGGTTCCAGATCCGGTTGGGCGGGCGGTTCGACGATTTCGAACAGGACCTGACGCAGTTGGGCGGCGTGGCCCCCACGACGCGGACCCTGTCGGACTCGCGCTTTTCGCCCCAGGTCGGTGCCGTTTACCTCGTCAATGAGGGCCTTAGCCTCTATGCCAGCTACGGCGAGGGCTTCCGCCAGCAGGGCGGGGTCGATTTCCTGGGCAACCAGTTCGATCCGAACCTGACCGAAGCGATCGAGGCCGGGATCAAGGCCGATTTGGGCCGCTATTTCGACGGCATCGCGGGGTCGGCCACGCTTGCCGTGTTCGAGATCGACCAGAGCAACATTCTCGTCAATGACGACCGTCCCGCCAATACGGGCTTCTCGTCCTTCGCAGCGGGTGCGGCCCGCAGCCGCGGCGTCGAATTCGACGCGAACGCGGAATTCGCGGAGGACCTGCGCCTCTGGTTCTCCTACGCCTACACGGATGCGGAATTCAGGAACACGTTCCAGGACGCCGACGGGTTCGGCTTCACCATCAATCCGGGCGATCCCCTCATCAACGCACCGGAACATCAGCTGAACGTGCAGCTGATCAAGGAGTGGGACATTGGCGAGATGGAGTTCGAGTTGGGTGGTGGTCTTCTCTATGTAGACGACCAGAACGGTTTCGTCGGGTCCGACTTCACTCTGCCGGACTACACGACCGTGCGGATATTCGCCGAAGTGGAACCCGTCGAGAATGTCGAACTCCGCCTGGATGTCGACAATCTGTTCGACGAGACCTTCTACACCAACTCGTTCGCCGATGTCTGGGTCCAGCCGGGGGCGCCGCGCCGCTTCCGGTTCACGGCACGTTATGAGTTCTAGGCGGACTCCGATCCGGGCTGCACTTGCCGCCCAGATCGGTTAAGTTCGATCATGAAGCCGGAAACAGCCTCCAGGATTGCCTCGATCGACATCATGCGCGGTCTCGTGATCGTCCTGATGATGCTCGATCATGTGCGCGAGCGTTTCTACATGCATATGCGGACCGGCGATCCGATTTTCGATCATATCGAGCCGGACCTGTTCTTCACGCGCACGCTGACCCATCTCTGCGCGCCGGTCTTCATCTTCCTCGCCGGCATGGGCGCGTGGCTCTACGCTCATCCGCCGGACCGCTCGCCCCGCTCGCCGAGCGGGTTTCTGTTCAAGCGCGGCCTGGTCATCTGCGCGATAGAGATCGTACTCTACTATCTTGTCTGGGTCGACAGCTACCCGACTTTCCTCTTCCTGCAGGTGCTGTGGGCCATCGGGCTTTCCATGATCGCCCTCTCGGTCGCCTGCCGGCTTAACTATTGGGCGATCGGGGCGCTGGGTCTGCTGATCGTATTCGGCCACAATTTTCTGACCCCCTACGACGCGGAAGCCGACGGTCTTTGGTACGTCATCTGGGCGACGCTCCACGATGGCGGCAATCTGGGCCAGATCGGCCCTCTGACGGTCAGCCTGTCCTATCCCGTCCTGCCCTGGATCGGCGTCATCATGCTGGGCTATTTCGCCGGACCGTTATTTGCGCGTTCCTTTGACCCAGAAGCGCGGCGCAGGGTGCTGATCGCCATCGGCCTGTCCTGCCTTGCGGCCCTGCTCGTCCTGCGCGGCTTCAACATTTACGGCGAAACGCTGCCCTGGTCGGTGCAGGAGACGGCCTTGCGGACCGTCATGGATTTCGTGAATTTCACGAAGTATCCGCCGTCGCTCGCCTATCTGTTGCTGACATTGGGCGTCGGGCTTCTCCTGCTCGCCTGGTTCGATTCCATGCGCCGGTTGAACCCGGTGACGAAGGTGTTGAAGTATTTCGGCTCCGTTCCGATGTTCCTCTATGTCGTCCACCTCTACGTGCTGCTCGCCGCCTACTGGGTCCTCTACCTGATCTTCGGCGCAACGCATGACAGCCGGGCCGGCGAACGCTTCGGTCTGGACGGCGTGGGCTGGATCTGGGTCGGGGCGGTCCTGCTCGTCGCGGTGCACATTCCGCTGGCGCGCTTCTTTTCGGACTTCAAACACCGCGAGAAACACGACAAACCCTGGTTGAGCTACCTATGAACGATCCCATGCATTCAGACCACGTCGCAGTTTCCGTCGCCGATCTCAGCGTCACACGCGACAGCACCGATGTGCTTCACGGCATCGGCTTCGAGGTGCCCGCAGGCAGTGTCTACGCCTTGCTGGGCGGCAACGGGGCAGGCAAGTCCACGACGCTGCTCACCCTGCTCGGCTTCCTGAAACCTAGCGGTGGATCGGCCCGGGTCCTGGGCCGCGATGTAAGTCGGGACATTGCGGCGGTCCGGGAGTCCATCGCCTATCTCCCCGAAGCCGCGACGCTCTATCCGCATCTCAGCGCCTATGAGAACCTCGGCTACTTTCTCGACCTCGCCGGTATCGACCCGGACCGCAGCGCCATCGATGCCGCGCTCGACCGTGTGGCGTTGCAATCGGACGCGCGCGGCCGCCCAATGGAAACATATTCCAAGGGCATGCGCCAGAAAGTGGCCATCGCATTGGCGCTCTTGCGCGAAGCGCCCATCCTGCTGCTGGACGAACCCACATCGGGCCTCGATCCGGTCGCGATCGATGAGTTCAACGCGCTGGTGCGCAGCCTCTCGGAGGAAGGCCGGACCGTCCTGATGGTCACGCATGACGTCTACGGCGCCTGCCAGGTTGCGGACCGGATCGGCTTGCTGCGGCGCGGCCATATGGTCGGGCAGTTCGAAGCGCAGGACGGCGCGCCCATCGACACGGACACGGTCCGCGCCGCCTTTACCGGAAAGGCCGCCGCATGAGCGCGGCGGTCCGTATCGCACGCGAGGAGTGGCGAGAGTGGCGTCGCTCGCGCCTCGCCGTATCCGCGCTCGGCCTGTTCTGCGCCCTTCTGATCGTGGTGAGCCTGCTGACGGCGGCCGACATGACGCAGGCCCGCCAGGATCGGCTGCACCAGCAGGCCCATGCCGAGGAGATCTTTCTCGCCCAGCCTGCGCGCCACCCCCACCGTATGGTCCATTACGGCCATTACGTCTTCCGCGCGCCCGCGCCACTTTCCGTGTTCGATCCGGGCGTGGACGCGGTAACGGGACAATCGATCTTCCTCGAAGGCCACCGGCAGAATGCGGCCATGTTCGCCGATGCGCGCGCCCAGGCGCGAGCAGGGGGCTTCGGCGGCCTTTCGCCTGCCGCGCTCTACCACCTCTTCCTGCCGCTTCTTCTGATCGCGGTCGGCCATGCGGTCTTCCTACGCGAGCGAGAGGCCCGCACGCTGGGACCGCTCCTGTCGCAGGGCGTTACGGGGCCGCAGCTCTATGCGGGCAAGGGGATGGCCCTGCTGGCCCTGACCGCCCTGCTGTCCGTGCCTGCATTGATCGCGAGCCTTTCGGCCGTGGCATTGGGCGAGCCGCTTCTGACGGCGCTGGCCCTCTATGCGGGACAGATGCTCTATCTCGGCGTCTGGACGGGGTTGATCCTGCTCGTTTCCGCCGTCGCGCGCAGCCGGGGCGTGGCACTGGCCGTGCTGCTGGCAGTCTGGTTCTGCGTGGCGCTGATTCTTCCGCGCATCGGCGTCACGGCCGTCGGTGCGAGCCTTCCAGCCGACGGCAAGATCGTGACCGACATGCGCATGAAGGAGGACGCCCGCAAGGCCGGCGACGGCCACAACGCCGCCGACCCGGCCTTCGACCAGCTGCGCGCGAATTTGCTCGCCGAATACGGTGTGGATACGGTGGAGGAACTTCCAGTCAATTTCCGCGGCGTGGTCGCAACGGCTGCCGAGGCGCGACTGACCGACACGATGAACGCCTATGCCGATGCACGGATGCAGCGCGAGCAGGCCCAGTCTGACGGCC
>JBCCCX010000044.1:0-15506 GCA_039033275.1 Pseudomonadota bacterium
CGGGTGGTCCTTTTGTTGCGGCGACGGATGATGGGCCGGATGGGCATGTGTTTGAGTGTCTGAGACCCTTAAGACACTCCGCCGTTGACGGCGTTTGAACGGTTGCGCTTCCCTGGATCCCGGCGTCCGCCGGGATGAGCGGAAGATGGGGGCGGACGGTTCGTCTCGTTCCTTCAGCCCGTCATCGCACGACTTGATCGTGCGATCCGTGCGGCTTGCGGGATGGGTTGACGGCGCACCGTTCCTTTCGCGCCCCTTCGGGACGCGCGCGCTGGCGCGCAGGTTTGCGACGGACGCCGTTGGCGTCCTTAGACCCCTACCGAGGACGCAAATCCGTGGGGCTAGCCTTAAATCATCGCCATCCCGCCATTCACGTGCAGCGTCTGGCCCGTGACATAGGCGGCTTCGTCGGAGGCAAGGTAGAGCGCGGCCGCCGCGATGTCGGATCCCTGACCCAGCTTTCCGGCGGGAATGCGCGCCAATGTCGCCTCTTTCTGGGCATCGCTTAGCGCGTCGGTCATGGGCGAAGCGATGAAGCCCGGCGCGATGCAGTTCACCGTGATACCGCGCGACGCTACTTCCTGCGCTAGCGATTTGGAAAAGCCGATCATGCCGGCCTTGGAGGCGGCGTAGTTGGTCTGGCCCGGATTGCCCGTCACGCCGACGACGCTGGTGATGCCGATGATCCGGCCCGATCGCGCCTTCATCATGTGACGCAGGCAGGCCTTGGCGAGGCGGAAATAGGACTCCAGATTGATCTTGATGACATCGTGAAAATCCTCCGCTTTCATGCGCATCAGCAGCCCGTCGCGCGTAATCCCCGCATTGGCGACGAGAATGTCCACCGCTCCGCCCAGCGCGTCCGCCGCCTGTCCCGGAAGCGCGTCAACCGCGTCTCCGTCGGACAGGTTGGCGGGCGTCACCACGGCGCGCTCGCCCAGCTCCGCGTGCAGGCTTTCCAGCTTCTCCGCCCGTGTCCCCGACAGGGCCACATGCGCCCCCGCCGCGTGAAGCTGCCGCGCGATCGCACCGCCCAGACCGCCCGTCGCGCCGGTCACGAGGGCGCGTTTTCCTTCGAGTGAGAACATGCTTGTTTTCATGTAAGAACCGACCTTGTCACGACCATTCGACGATGATCAAAGAAACCTCGATTTGAACTATACAGATATCGGTGCGCCGCGCTTCCAAAAACAGCCTCACCTATCGAAAGCTTCAGGCATCGGGAATCCAGCGGCTTTTCACTGTTACACTGCCGCTTCGAACCGTTTCGCCCGTGCGCATATCTTGTCGAAATCGCTCCGGATCTGGGACAGGATCGACCGGTTCTGTGTGACCACACAGCTCATCAGCTTGTCGATGGACGGCGTATAGATGGCCAATCGGTGCTGCGGAATGAGTGTGAAGTCCGGAAAGAAGGAGAGACCGCGAAGATCGTCTTTCATGACCCAGGAGACCTCGACGCCGTTCTCGCTCTGCTCCTGCATGATCGGTTTCATATTCGTGAATTCGGCTTCGTCGTCCAGCATGAAGACGCGCCTTATCTTAACGCCCCGTCGGGCCTGGTCATAATTCACCTTCTTATAGGGGATGAGGTGCTGGTCGTAGTGCCACCAATCCGGATTAATGACGGAACTCAGCACAAGACATTCGTCCCCCGGCTTCAGCAAGCTGAACGCTACCAAATTGGCTTCGAACATATTCTCGATCTCGAAATCGTTCTTGGCTGCCGCGCATCGAACCGCTTCCTGGCCTTTTTCGAAGCTGTTGAGAGCCACGGCGTTGAAAGGATCGGATTTGTTCGTGCGAAGCTCGATGATTTCGGAAATGAGGGAGTAGATCGCCTTCTGCTCGTTCACCGAGAAATCGAGGGAAGGATAGAGTTTGGTGATACTCTCCTTGAGCGCGCGGAACGATATGACGAGTTCGATGAGTATCGTCGCGATCGCCACGCACAGCGCGATGTAGATTTCCGTCGTCAGGTCCCAATCGAAATACTCGCCGAGCCAGAAGGCGCTGACGGAGAGCACGAAACCGGTAAAGCCTACAACGACCTGCGCGATCTGGCTGTTTGTCATGAATTCTCCCCCCCAGGCAAAGCTTGAGCGCCCTTACGCCTCGACCATCCCCGCAAACGCCTCCAGCGCCTCCGGCGTGTCCAGCGGCAACCCCGTCGCGTCCTTGAGCGCACGGCGCATCATCACGGACAGCACCTTGCCGCAGCCCGGCTCCGCGAACAGGGTCACGCCTTCGTCGAACATGTATTGCATGCTCTCCCGCCAGCGCACGCGGCCCGTGACCTGCGTGACCAAATCGGTGCGGATCTGCACCGGATCGGTCACGGGGGCGGCCTGAACGTTGTTCACCACCGGCAAGACAGGTGCGTTGATATCGATATCCTCCAGCGCGTCCGCCATGGCGTCGGCGGCGGGCTGCATCAGCGCGCAGTGGAAGGGGGCGGAGACGGGCAGGATCACCGCCTTCTTCACGCCCAGCCCCTTGGCGCTACCGGCCGCCGCCTCCACGGCTGCCTTTGCGCCCGAGATCACGATCTGGCCGGGCGCATTGTCGTTGGCGATCTGGCAGTCGCCCACGGCCTGCCCCGCGACGACGACCGCTTCGGCCTGCCCGAACGACGCGCCCAGCAGGGCCGCCATGGCGCCCTTTCCGGGCGGTACGGCGGACTGCATGGCATTGCCGCGGATCCGCAGCAGCCGCGCCGTGTCCTCCAGGCTAATCGCCCCGGCCGCGCAGAGGGCGGTATATTCGCCAAGACTATGCCCCGCCACGAACCGGGCGCGGTCCACTGTGATGCCGTGCGCCTCCTCCAGCGCCGCCATCGCCGCCATGCCGCACGCCATCAGGGCGGGCTGCGTGTTGGCGGTCAGGGTCAGCTCTTCCTCCGGGCCGTTCCATATCAGCTCCGACAGCTTTTCTCCCAGCGCCGCATCCACCCTGTCGAACACGTCGCGCGCGGCGGGTGACGCCTCGGCGAGCGCCTGGCCCATGCCGACGAACTGGCTGCCTTGGCCGGGGAAAGTGAAGGCGAATGGGGTCATGGGGGCTCCGAATGGTATGAATGGGGCTATAGGAAAGGCGGACTGGCTTCGCCAGACACTTTTGAATGAGCACCCCCTTCCGACCTCCGCGCTGCGCGCTACGGCCACCTTCCCCTGCTCGGGGAAGGGATCGCGTCTTGCTATTGTAATCCCTCCCCCGAGCAGGGGGAGGTGCCGAACGTCGTGAGGCGGTGGGGGGTGCGACCCTGGCCCAAAACCCAACCGACATTCCCGCTTGAAACCCGCGCCCCTTCCCCATATGTGCCGCGCTTCACCGGTCGACGGTGGGTTCCGGACGTCTCCGGGCCGCCCATCCACCGATGCGAACCCCACCTTCTCGGGCCGTGTCGCCGTCGTCCAAGACAGAAGGCTTACGCTATGGCTCTCTACGAGCATGTGGTGCTGACGCGCCCGGACATCTCGTCCAACCAAGTCGAAGAATTCATGCAGACGCTGGCGTCCAAGATCGAAACCCTCGGCGCGACCGTCGAAGGGGCCGAATATTGGGGTCTGCGCAACTTGGCCTACCGCATGAACAAGAACCGCAAGGCCCATTACAGCCTGCTGAAGGTCAACTCCGAGCCGGGGCTGCTGCACGAGATCGAGCGCCAGCACCGCATCAACGAGGATGTGCTGCGCTACATGACCATCGCCGTGGACGAGTTCAACGAGGACCCGTCCCCGATCCTGAAAAAGCGCGAAGAGCGCAAGCGCCGCGACCGGAACTAGGGAGCAAGATCCATGGCTAAACAAGACATTCGCATCGAGAACCTGCCGAGCCGGACCCCGTTCCGCCGCCGCCGCAAGGTCTGCCCCTTCTCCGGCGAGAACGGTCAGAAGATCGACTATAAGGACCCCAAGATGCTGCAGCGCTACATGTCCGAAAAGGGCAAGATCGCGCCGGCCCGCATCACGGCCGTGTCCCACAAGAAACAGCGCGAGCTGGCCAAGGCGATCAAGCGCGCCCGCTTCCTCGGCCTGCTGCCTTACGAGGTGAAGTAAAATGGACGTCATCCTACTCGAACGCGTCGAGAAGCTCGGCGAAATGGGCGACGTGGTTTCCGTGAAACCCGGCTTCGCCCGCAACTTCCTCATCCCGCAGGACAAGGCCCTGCGCGCGACCAAGGCCAATAAGGCCCGCTTCGAGGCCGAGCGCGAATATCTCGAACAGCGCAACGCCGAGAACCGCGAACGCGCCGGCGAAGAGGGCAAGGCCATCGAGGGCACGCAGATCACCATGATCCGCCGCGCCGGCGACACGGGCCAGCTCTACGGCTCCGTCTCGGTCCGCGACGTCTACGAAGCGCTGATGGTCAAGGACATCAGCGTGAAGCGCAACCAGATCATCGTGGAGAACCCGATCAAGACGCTCGGCATCCACGACGTTCAGATCCGCTTGCACGCCGAAGTGTCCGTTCCGATCACGGTCAATGTCGCCCGCTCCGAGGACGAGGCCGAGCGCCAGGCCAAGGGCGAGGACGTGATCGCCACGCAAATGGCCGAGGAACGCGCCGACGCCGAGGAAGCCGCTGCCGAGCGCGCCGACATCGTCGCCGAAATGTTCGAAGGCGGCGCCGCCCCGGACGAAGTCGTGGATGAAACGGTCGTGGAAGGCGACGCCGCAGAAGGCGTGCCGACCGAAGCCGACCTGTCCCGCGCTGCCCACGCCGAACCGACGGAAGCCCCGGCTGCCGACGCGGAAAGCGGAATCGCGACGGGCGAGGAAGAGTAGGCTCTTCCCTAACCGAGATTGAGAAAGCCCGCCATTAGGCGGGCTTTTTTATGGGCTTGCTACCCTCCCGCTCCCGTCCCTACCCGCTCCCGGGCTCGACCCGGGAGCCAGAGCGGTTGTGCCGCACCGTCCGGACTGGTCGCTCTGGACCCCGGATCAAGTCCGGGGACAGGTGTCTGCTATGCACAGGCCCTATAGCCGCCCTTTGCTCCCATCCCCGGAATTTACCCGATCCCGTCCCCGGCATTGATTGCCGGGGTCTGCCGTCGGCTGGGTCCACAAGACGAGAAGACCCTCTCGCCATCCTCTTGTGAGCGTCAACGTGACCAGACCCCACCCGATCAAGCCGGGTGCAGGCTCAATAAATGCCGGGGACGGAAGGGAGAAAGAAAAAATGGACCGTCGCCCTTTGGCGCTGGCGTCCGCTTACGCGTCCTTCTCCACAGGCACGGTCCGGATGTGCAGCTCCTTGAGCTGCTCCTTGCTCACTTCTGCGGGTGCGTTCATCATCAGGTCCTGGGCCTGGCCGTTCATCGGGAACAGGATGACGTCGCGGATCGTGTCCACGCCCGCCAGCAGCATGACGATGCGGTCGACGCCCGGCGCGATGCCGCCGTGCGGCGGGGCGCCGTATTTGAACGCGTTGATCATGCCGGCGAATTCCGTGTCCACGACTGATTTGTCATAGCCCGCAATCTCGAACGCCTTGTACATGATCTCCGGCTTGTGATTCCGGATCGCGCCCGATGACAGCTCGACCCCGTTGCAGACGATGTCGTACTGCCAGGCGAGCAGGTCGAGCTGCTTCTCCACCGTGTCGGCCGCTTCCAGCGCCGCCATCCCGCCCTGCGGCATGGAGAACGGGTTGTGCGAGAACTCGACCTTCTTATTGTCCTCGTCCCATTCATACATGGGGAAATCGACGATCCAGCAGAACTTGAACACGCCCTCTTCGACCAGGCCGAGATTTTTGCCGATCCGGTCTCTTGCGGCGCCCGCCAGCTTGTAGGCGGCGTCTTTCTTCCCGGCGGAGAAGAACACGCCGTCGCCCGCGCCCAGGCCCATCGCTTCGAGCAGCGCCCTCAGATGGTCCGGGTCGAAGTTCTTGAGAGCCGGATCCTGGGAGACGACCGTACCGTCTTCCTCCCTCAGGCGCGCATAGCCGAGGCCCGGGGCCTGCATTTCCTTCTTCGCCCACTTGTCCATTTCGTCGAAGAACTTGCGGGATTGGCTGTCCGTCGCGCCGGGCGCGGGGATGGCGATGACCTTGCCGCCACCGGACGTGATCTTGGCGAAGATGCCGAAGCCGGTCTTGCTCTCATCCGTGAAGTAGTCGGACACGTCGTGGAGCAGGATCGGGTTTCGCAGGTCAGGCTTATCGGAGCCGTATTTGGCCATGGCTTCGCGGTAGGGGATGCGCGGGAACGGAGTCTCGACCTCGCGACCGTCCGCGAACTCCTGGAACACGCCCGCCATGACGGGTTCGATGGCGGAGAACACATCTTCCTGCGCCACGAAGCTCATCTCCACGTCGAGCTGGTAGAACTCGCCCGGGCTGCGGTCGGCGCGGGCATCCTCGTCGCGGAAGCAGGGCGCGATCTGGAAGTAACGGTCGAAGCCGCTGACCATGATCAGCTGCTTGAACTGCTGCGGCGCCTGCGGCAGCGCGTAGAACTTGCCGGGGTTCAGACGCGACGGCACCAGGAAGTCGCGCGCGCCTTCGGGGCTGGACGCCGTCAGGATCGGCGTCTGGAATTCGGTGAACCCCTGCTCGATCATGCGGCGGCGAAGACTGTTGATGACCTGACCACGCAGGAGAATGTTCTTGTGCAGCGTCTCCCGGCGCAGGTCGAGATAGCGGTAGGTCAGGCGGATATCCTCGGGATAGTCCGGTTCGCCGAAGACGGGCAGCGGCAGCGGCTCGGCCTGGCTCTCCACCGTGAACTCCGCCGCGCGGACCTCGATGTCGCCGGTCGCGATCTCGGGGTTCTTGGCGTCCGCATCGCGGGCCAGCACCTCGCCGGTCACAGTGATGACGCTCTCGGACGGCACGCGCTTGGCGGTCTCGTAGAAGTCGGCGCTCGGATAGACCACGACCTGGGTGATGCCGTAATGGTCGCGCAGATCGATGAAGAGCGCATTGGCGTGCTCGCGCTTGCGGTGGACCCAACCCGACAGGCGGGCCGTCTGGCCGACATGTTCGGCGCGGAGTTCGTTGCAGGTATGGCTGCGGTAATCGTGCATTGGAGGTGTCCTGAAGGAAGATCGCGGGCGCTTTAACACCCATGGTGCAGTCTTCAAGCGGCGCGCGCTGTAAAGCGGCCCGGTTTACGGACAGGGCGCTTAGCGCCATGGTGCCGCCATGCTGAACCGCTACGGACCCGTCCTTCTCGCCCTGCTCGCCATCGTCCTGATCGGCCTGTCCACCCTGCGCTGGCTGAACGGAGACGGGCTCGACTGGTTCAGCCTGACCATCGCCGTGGCCGCGCTGGTCCTGCTCATCCTGCAGTTCCGCAAGGGCGGCTCGCTGTGACTAGCCTCGCCGCACGGCGTGCCACAGATATTCCGCATTTCCCGATCCGCCCCGGACTGGACTGTCCGCCTTGGCGGCCAACTGCCACCCTTCCCCGCGCAGCCAACGCTGCACATGCGCCATCGCCGCGTCTACGCCACCCTGCACGAGGCCGCCCTTGCCGATATTGTCGCGCCCGACCTCGAATTGCGGCTTGAAGAGCAGCACGGCTTCCGAACAGATCGAGAGCGCCGGGCCGAGCAGTTTGGTCATGGAGATGAAGGACGCGTCGCAGACGAGCAGGTCCGGGACAGGCTCGAACATCGCCGCGTTCAGTTCGCGCGCATCCTGCCCTTCCATCAGCACGATGCGTTCGTCGCCCTGCAGCCTGTCGTGCATCTGGTCGCGTCCGACATCGACCGCGTAGACCTGCGCGGCGCCCGCGCGCAGCAGCACGTCGGTGAACCCGCCCGTGGAGCTGCCCACATCGAGGCAGGTCCGCCCGGACGGATCGATGCCAAACGCGTCCAGCGCATGAGCCAGTTTCAACCCGCCGCGCGACACGTAAGGATGCACGTCGCCCGCCTCCACCACCGCACCGTCCGGGATGGGGGCGGACGCCTTCTTCAACACCCGTCCATTGACCCGTACCAGCCCCGCCTTCACCGCCGCCTGCGCGCGGGCGCGGGACGGGAAGTGGCCGTGCTGAACGAGGTAGAGGTCGGCGCGCATGGATCCGTCATACCGTTTTGCGCCGGGGGGCGTACCCCCGGCGCAGGCCGTCCGATCCAAAAGAAGGGTTAGGATACAGTCGGCGAAGACAGGCGGTAGAATTGGAAATCGGAGACGCCGGTTCTGAAAAACGCCGCATGGTCGCGATAGGCATCGCTGGTCAGCAGCTTTTGCAACCCCTCTTCATCGTTCCATTCCACGATGACGATCTGCGCAGGCGGGATGGGACGGTCCCCGGACCGCGTCGTGAACGCGATGTCGCGGAAGCGGTGAGCGAACCGCGCGCCGACGGCCTCGAACTCGGACGCCACGCCGTCCAGATAGCGGTCGTAATCTCCGGGATTGGCCGGATGGGTCCAGGCGATAGCGAGCGTGTAGCTTTTCGCCGGATCGAAACGCATTTCCAAATCCGCTGGGATGACGACGGAAAACGCGTCGAGACGCCGCCAACCTTCCGCGCGGTAATCCCGCATTTCCGACCAGTTCCGGTCGCCATCCAGCGCCCGTTTGGTCCGGGTATCGGGATAGACGTGAAACTCTACATCCGATGCGTAGGTTTTGCCGATGATCGTATCCTGGACTCCAACCCGCCCCGATAGCGCAAAGGGCCGCTCTTCCATGAGCGGAAGCACGCGCGCGTCGAACATGGATCGGGCCTCCCGCCCCTCACGGCCCAAGCGCGGATGGGTCAGGACGATGTCCAGCACTTGTCCGGCCTTCAGAGGCATGACGAGCGATGCGTCCTGTTGCGTCAATGCGCCGTCGGAAATGCCTGCGCGGGCGTGGGCGGTTTCCGGCGCAGCCGCCCAGGCGAAAGTCATGGATGCAAGCAGGGCTGCGAGGGTGCGGCGCGTCAGCGACAGGTTCGATGAGAGGTGTGTCATGGCATGTGTCCTTGGAAGTTATTCGTGACAAAACCGCTCTAACCGAGAGAATGAGGATGGATGATCCAAGATTCCGCTTTCCAATGGTGCGTAAACGTTACAATCAGCTTTTGTGGACAACTGGGACGATCACAGGCTGATTCTGGCCATCTACAGGGCCGGAACGCTGCGGGCTGCGGCCGAACGGCTCAACGTCACCCATACGACGGTGGCGCGGAAGCTCTCCGCACTGGAGACGTCCCAGCCCATGCCCCTCTTCGTCCGATCCGGACGCTCCTACCGGATCAGCGACTATGGCAAGCAGTGCATCAGGGTCGCCGAAAGGATGGAGGCGCTGAATTATGAGGCGGAGCGGCTGAGGCGCGGGGCGGCGGACACGCTGTCCGGTCCGCTCAGCCTGTCCGTACCGCGCGCATTCCTGCAACTGGGCGGTCTTCTCGACGATCTCGACGGCTTCGCGAAGGCGCATCCTGGCATCGAGCTCAGCATCGTCGCCTCCGACAGTCTCGCCGATCTCGACCGGGGCCAGTCCGATGTGGTTTTGCGCGGGCAGATTGGGCCCGACCCGCATCTCGTGGGCCGGCTGGTTTCCCCGATCGGTTTGAAGTTCTACGGCCAGCGCGACTATCTCGAGGCGACCTCGCCGGACGCCTATCAGTGGATCAGCGCTCCGTTGGAACGGTCCGACGGCCAGGCTGTCCCACCCGCTTGGCTTTCCGCCTCGCCCTATCCGGACGCTCCCATCCGATTGGTGATCGACGATATCGTCTCGCGCTTCTTGGCGGTCTCGGAAGGGCTGGGTTTGGGACGCCTCGCCTGCTTCATGGCGGAGACGGATCCCGGGCTGGTGGAAATCGGACATTCGGAGGCGGTCCATGCCTACGACCTTTGGATCCTCACCCATCCCGACCTGCGCCACGCGCCGAAAGTGAAGGCGGTCATGCAATGGCTTTGGGACGCGTTGCGCCGACGCCAGGACGTCCTGTCGGGCGTGCGCGCGGATACGGACTCCGGACCCTAGGCGCGTTTCGCCCCAGCTCCCGCCTCGCGCCCGAGCGCCTCGAAAACCTTCGCCATGATCGCGTCGGCGTCGAGGCCGGCCTGGCGGTACATTTCGTCGGGCGTGTCCTGGTCGATGAAGGTATCGGGCAGGGTCATGGTGCGGATCTTCACGCCGCGATCGAGCGCGCCAGAGGCGGACAGGTCGTGCAAGCAGAAGGCGCCGAAGCCGCCGACCGAGCCTTCCTCGACCGTGATCAGCACTTCATGCTCGCGCGCCAGACGGCCGAGCAGGTCGCTGTCCAACGGCTTGGCGAACCGGGCGTCGGCGACCGTGGTGGAGAGGCCGCGCCCCTCCAGCCGTTCGGCGGCGAGCAACGCTTCGGCCAGGCGCGTGCCGTAGGAGAAGATGGCGACTTGGCTGCCTTCGCGCAACACGCGGCCTCGGCCGATGTCCAGCGGTTCCGGATTGTCCGGAATATCGATTCCGGTCGCTTCGCCGCGGGCGTAGCGGAAGCCCGTGGGGCCGTCGTCGCGCGCTACGGCCGTAGCGACCATGCGGGCCAGCTCGGCCTCGTCGGCGGCGGCCATCAGCACCATGCCTGGCAGGCAGCCCAGATAGGCGATGTCGAACGCGCCCGCATGGGTCGGCCCGTCCGCCCCGACGAGCCCTGCCCGGTCCATGGCGAAACGCACGGGCAGGCCCTGGATCGCCACGTCGTGCACGACCTGGTCGTAGCCGCGCTGCAGGAAGGTCGAATAGATGGCGCAGAAGGGCTTGAACCCGTCCGCCGCCAGGCCGGCCGCAAACGTCACGGCGTGTTGCTCGGCGATGCCGACATCGAACATGCGGTCGGGGAAGACCTGGCCGAACTCCTTCATGCCCGTGCCGCCCGGCATGGCCGCCGTGATGCCGACGATGCGGTCGTCCTTGCGGGCCTCGTTGATCAGGCTTTGAGCGAAGACGTTCGTATAGGAGGGCGCGTTGGGCACGGACTTGCTCTGCTCGCCGGTCACGACGTTGAACTTGGAGACACCGTGATATTTGTCGGCGGAGTTCTCGGCCGGCGCGTAGCCCTTGCCCTTCTGGGTGACGACATGAAGCAGGACCGGCCCGTCCTTCATCTTCTTGACGTTTTCCAGCACGGGAATCAGCGCGTCGAGATCGTGCCCGTCAATGGGCCCGACATAGTAGAAGCCCAGCTCCTCGAACCAGGTGCCGCCCATGAACATGCCACGCGTATAGTCCTCGGCGCGCTTGGCCGTCTGCTTGATCGGGCGCGGAGCGCCGGCGATGGCCGACTTGGCCGCACCACGCAGCGCCTGATAGCCGCCGGACGAGACGGTGCGGGACAGTAGATGGCTCATCGCGCCGACGGGCGGGGCGATGGACATGTCGTTATCGTTGAGGATCACGATCTGGCGCGAATCGGACGCCCCCGCATTGTTCATCGCCTCATAGGCCATGCCCGCCGTGATCGAGCCGTCGCCGATGACGGAAATGATATGATTGTCGCGCCCGTCCAGGTCGCGCGCTACCGCGAAGCCCATGCCCGCACTGATTGATGTGGAGCTGTGCGCCGCGCCGAACGGATCGTATTCGCTCTCTGCCCGCTTGGTGAAGCCCGAAAGGCCACCGCCCTTGCGCAGGGTGCGGATGCGGTCCCGCCGTCCGGTCAACACCTTGTGCGGATAGCACTGGTGGCCGACGTCCCAGATCAGCTTGTCGTCCGGCGTGTCGAAGACATGGTGCAAGGCGACCGTGAGCTCCACCACGCCGAGCCCCGCGCCCAGATGGCCGCCCGTGACCGACACGGCGTCGATGACTTCGGCGCGCACTTCCTCGGCCAGCTGTTTGATCTGATCGCGGGTGAAGCCGCGCATGTCGGCGGGCACGTTGACCGTGTCCAGCAAGGGGGTGTCGACCATCAGCTTCTTCTTACTCATTGTCTCGTCGTGTCCGGCGACACCTAGTGGCGGCGTTCCAGAACGAAATCCACGGTCCCGCGCAGCATTTGCGCCTTTTCGCCGTAGGGCGCAAGGGCCACCCGCGCCGTCTCGCCGAGGTCGCGGGCCTTGTCTTTCGCGCCCTGAAGGCCGAGCAGCGACACGAATGTGGCCTTTCCGAGGTTTGCGTCCTTGCCGACCGCCTTTCCAACGACCGCTGCATCTCCCTCTACATCGAGTACGTCGTCCTGGATCTGGAAAGCCAGACCCAGCGCGTTTGCATATCGGTCCAGCGCGTCGAGATCGGATACGGACGCGCCGGACACCAGACCGCCTGCCAGCGCGGCGTAGCGGATCAGCGCACCCGTCTTCATGGCCTGTAGGTCCGTGATGAGCGCCGTGTCGCGGGCGGACTCCGCGACCGTAATATCCACTACCTGGCCGCCGATCATGCCGTGCGTCCCGCCCGCGCGGGCCAGTTCCAGCACCAACCGGGCGCGCACGGCCGGGTCCGGATGGGCCGCCTCCATCGCCAGCAGCTCGAACGCATGGGTCAGCAACGCGTCGCCCGCCAGGACGGCCATCGCTTCGCCATAGGCGACATGGACGGTCGGCTTGCCCCGGCGAAGATCGTCATCGTCCATGCAGGGCAAATCGTCATGGACCAGGCTGTAGACATGCAGGCATTCCAGCGCGCAGCCGACATGCAGCGCGGCGGGAGCGTCCCCGCCCAGCATCCGCGCCGTCTCCATGACGAGGAAAGGCCGAAGCCGCTTGCCCCCGCCCAGCGCGGCATGGCGCATCGCCTCGGCCACGACGGCGTGATGCCCGATCGGGCGCGGCAAGAGCCGCTCGAGCGCGGCTTCGACATCGTCGGCGACGGATGAGAGGCGATCGCGGAAGGGGTTGGCGAGGGTTGTGGTCATGGGTGTGTTGTCCAACCGCGCAGGGGGTCTCGTCCCCCCGTGGCGCGGGGGGAAGTGGCCGAGCGTCGCGAGGTCGATGGGGGGAAGGATTCAGAGGTGGATAACGGCCGTATTTGAAAAGAGCGCCCTGTCAGACCGCAGACTGTTCGACCTTTGCTGACATTGAGGCACGCACATTCGGAGTACGGCTTCCGTCTTGAGCTTCCCCCCATCGACTTCCGCTTCGCTCCAGCCACTTCCCCCCGCGTCGCGGGGGGAAGAGAAACACGCTTCGATTCGAGTCTCATGGCTTCATTCGGCGCGCTGTCTTCCAGATGGCGTCGAGCACCGCGTTGCAGTGTCGGAAGACATCTTCGTTCGGGAAGCGCACAACCGTCCAACCTTGTTTCTCGAGTTCAGCCGTCCGTCTTTCGTCGTAGCGGATTTCCTCATCCGTTCCATGCGTCGCACCGTCCACTTCGACGGCCAACTTCAAGGCCACGCAGGCGAAGTCCAGAATATAGGGCTCGACCGGATGCTGACGGCGAAAACGCAAGCCACCCAGTTGCTTGCTTCGTAGGCCGAGCCAGAGCTTGTCTTCCGCGACCGTCGGCGAGCGGCGCAGGGTCTGCGCCCTGCCGATCGTCGTCTGACGCAAGCGTCCCATCCTTACCCCGCGTCGAAAGGCTCCGTGCTCGCACTGCCGTCCGGGGCGAGGACGATCTTCTCCACCTTCAACTGCGCGCTCTTGAGCTTGCCCTCGCAATGCGCCTTGAGCTTGGCGCCGCGCTGGTAGAGGGCGATGCTTTCCTCCAGCGGGGCGTCGCCGCCCTCCAGCTGGCGGACAATGCCTTCCAGCTCGGACAGCGCGTCCTCGAAGCTGAGATCCTTGATCGGTGTGTCGCTCACGCGCGGTCCTCTTTCGTTTCGGTGCGGGGGGTAGGCCGCACCATGCGGCGGCGGCTCCAGTGCAGGTCCCCATTTTGGCTCCTGCAGCGCCATCCGCGCGCGATCAGGCTGCCCTTGAGCATGCGGTTAAACCATCCGTGTCCGGAGACATAGACGATTCTGCCACCTTGGGCGCGGGCTTCGAGTGCTGCGCCAATGGCATCGGCGCGCTGCCGGGCCTCGGCATGGCTTTCCATGCCGTCGCTATAGCCGACGAACCAGAGGATGCGTGCCACCGTGCCCCAGCTCTTGGGCCGCAGCTTGAGCGGACCCAGGGGCGGCGACGGCAGGGCGGCCTCCACCAGCCCGGGCAGCGTCTCGTCGGGCGCGCGGCCGGCGGCGAGCTCCGCGCTCTCTACGGCGCGGGGCAGCGGGCTGGACAGGATCAGGTCGGCGGAGCGCGCCCAGCGTACCACCGTTTTGGGCGGCTTTTGGCCCGGCTCGATCCCGCCTTCGTCGTAGCGCCGCCACCAGTCGCGATATTCGCGCCAAGTCAGACGGACCTTGCGCGACAGGGCCGGCCTGCCGTGCCGGACCAGTATGATCGTGTCGACCCCGGCGGGCCTATCCGGAATATCGCGTGCGACCGCCAATCCGCCGCCCTGTCAGAGCCGCGACGGCGCGCGGCCCTGCGGCGGGCAACGCAGCCCCTCTGTGCGGTCGCAACGGTTGAAGGTGAACATGAGCAGGTCGGCGCGGCCGATCAGATGATCGAACGGCACGATCCCCGGTCCCACTTCGGGCGCGGGCAGGGCGCGGCCCGTCCGGTCCGTGCGCCCGACCCGCGAATCGGTCGACCGGTCCCGGTTGTCGCCCATGAAGAAGAGATGCCCGGCGGGCACGACGTAGACGTCCGTATTGTCCAGGGGTCCGTTGTCGCGATGTTCGAAGATGGGGTGGACCGCATCCGTACCGGGCAGCGTCTCCTCATATTCCGTCGCGCCGGACACGGTGCGGAACGTGTCGCGCGTGCGGTAGAGCAGTTCCTGCACAGGCTCGCGCGGCACGGCGGCATCGTTGATGTAGAGCTGCCCCTGGCGCACCTGGATCCGGTCGCCGGGCAAGCCGATGGCGCGCTTGATCATCACCATGCCGTTATTGGGATTTCGGAACACCACCACATCGCCGCGATTCGGCAGGCGGCCGAACACGCGCCCGTCCGGGAGCGGCAGCTCATGCAGGCCGAACGGCAGGGAGTGGCGCGAATAGCCATAGGCGAATTTCGACACGTAGATATGGTCGCCCACCTCCAGCGTGGGCTGCATGGACTCGGACGGTATCTTGTAATGCCCCCAGACCAGGGTGAGCAGCAGCAAGAGGATAGCGGCCAGCTGCACGAAGAACTTCAACTCCTCCACGATACGCTTGCGCCAGCCCATCTTTTGCGCGGGCGCGGACAGTTCGGCGGCAACCGGGCCGGAGGTGCGCATCGCCATATTCGTGCTTTTCCCTGACATGGCCCCGCCAATGGCAAGCCGGGCGTCGGCTTTCAACAGGCAATGGCAATCGGGGGCACCCCGTCATCGGCGGCGCATGCTGTCATTCGCGGGCCGGGGCGGCTAGTAGCACCGGATGAGCGCGACCATCCTTCCCGGCGGCCCCGACGCCTACGCCCGCGCGGCCGCCCTGCTGCGGGACGGCCAGCTGGTCGCGCTGCCGACCGAGACCGTCTACGGCCTGGCGGGCGATGCCCGCTCGGATGCGGCCGTGGGGGGGGGGGGACGGGGCGGCCGAGCGGCGGGGGGGGAGGAGGGCGGTCAAACATATGTTTGGGGCGCAGCCCCCGCCGCC
>JBCCCX010000045.1:0-15332 GCA_039033275.1 Pseudomonadota bacterium
ATCCCGACCAACCGGCCGATCCAGCGAATCGACATTGAAGACGTGATCTACCGCACGGAGGACGAGAAGTTCGCCGCCATCGTGGAGGAGATCAGCGAGGCCAAGAAAAAGGGCCAGCCCATGCTGGTCGGTACGGTCTCCATCGAAAAGTCGGAAAAACTGTCTAATTTCCTGTCCGACCGGGGCGTGGAGCACCGGGTCCTGAACGCCAAGCACCATGAGGAAGAGGCCGAGATCGTGGCCCAGGCCGGCGTGCCGGGCGCGGTCACCATCGCCACCAACATGGCCGGTCGCGGCACGGACATCCAGCTGGGCGGCAATGCGGATATGCGCATTGAGAAGGAGACCGAAGGGCTGGACGAGAAGAAGAAAGCCGACGCGGCCGAGGCTATCCGGGCCGAGGTCGCCGCCCTGAAGGACCAGGCGCTGGCCGCAGGCGGTCTCTACGTTCTGGGCACGGAGCGCCACGAGAGCCGACGCATCGACAATCAGCTGCGCGGCCGGACGGGCCGCCAAGGCGATCCGGGCACGTCGAAATTCTATCTGTCGACCGAAGACGACCTGATGCGCATCTTCGGCGGCGAGCGCCTGAAGTCCATGATGGGCAAGATGGGCTGGGAGGAAGGCGAGGAGCTGACCAATCGCTTCATGACCAAGGCGGTGGAGCGCGCACAAGGCAAGGTGGAAGCCCGCAACTTCGACATCCGCAAGAACCTGCTGAAGTTCGACGACGTGATGAACGACCAGCGCAAGACCATCTTCGAACAGCGCATGGAATTCATGACCGACGACGATGTGTCCGACGTGATCCAGGATTTCCGCCACCAGCTCTGCGAGGACCTGATCGAGAAACACGTCCCCCGAAAGGCCTATGCCGAGCAGTGGGACATTGAAGGCCTGACCGAAGCCGCCAAGGAGGCGATGAACATCGCCTTCCCGTTCGCGGAATGGGCGGCGGAAGAGGGCATCGCCGACGAAGAAATGCTGGTGCGGTTCAAGGAGGCGACCGACCGCGTTGCCGCGGAACTGTCCACCGGCATTCCCGAAGACGAGATGCACCGGGTCGAGAAGCAGGTCCTGCTCCAGGTCATCGACCGCAACTGGCGCGAGCACCTGCAGCAGCTCGACGCGCTCAAGAGCGTGATCGGCATGCGGGCCTATGGCCAGCGCGACCCGCTCAATGAGTACAAGTCCGAGGCCTTCACCCTGTTCGACAAGCTGCTCGTCTCCTTGCGCGAGGACGTCACCAAGGCGATGTTCAACCTCCTGCTCAATACGCAGCTCCAGCGCCAGCAGCGCGCCCAGCAAGCCCAGCAGCAAGGCCAGGCGGATGCGCTGGAGGCCGCGCGGCGCGGCACGCAGCGCCTCAAGCAACAGGCCGGCGCCGGGACCTCGCCGGCCCGCTCCCCGATGGAGTTGATGGGCGCTTCGGCCGGCGTGGCGGGGTCTTCGGGCAGCACGGCCATGGCGAAGACCGAAGGCGCGGCCCCTGGTCAGCCTACCTACGACGCGCCCGTACCGGCGGACGTGCTGGCCAAGCTGCCGCGCAATGCACCTTGCCCTTGTGGATCCGGTCTCAAGGTCAAGCAGTGCTGCGGCAAGGTGGCCTGACGCTCATCCAAGTCCACTTCATCAAAGTCCACTTTCCGCTGGCCGACCCAGGCTGGCGTTTTCGCCATCGCCGCTCTAGAAACGTTCCGGACGGCGCGAATGCTTCTCTAGACGGCGCGTCCCAGAGGGTGAAGGGCGCGGCATGACCGAAACGGATAGGGCTCTGACGCGCCAGTCGCTGCGCGACCTCTACCTGCTCCTGTTCGGCGAAGAGGTCGATCCTTCGCACATCGACTATTTCGAAAGCCAGGCCGAAGGCGGCCGCAACATGGAGTCGCTGCTGGCGGAGCTGATCGCCTCGCCTTCCGCGCAGAAACGTGTCCGGTTGCTGCGCGACGGCAGGATGCCGGACCGGAAGTTGCGGAAGCTGCTGACGGATTTGAACAACGCCCTTTTCGGCGACAAGCTCGCCAAATCGGACCTCGACCACCGCATCGATCTGGCCCGATCCGAATACGGTCTGCGCAACCACCTTGCGGCCATGCTGAAGGACAAGCGGGTGCGGGCTCGTATCGCATCGATGCGCGAGCTGTCGGTCGATCCCGGACACTTTTACAGCCCCGTGGTCGACACCCGATCCCTGGACGAAAGCGTACTGAGGTCGCCGCACGACCCGTCCGTAAAAGGCATAAAGGTCGACGCGGAAGCGATGCAGGATTTCTGGCGGCGGCTCCTGCCGCACATGCGCGACGCCGACCTGCCGCGCCAAAAGACCAAGGGGCGACGCTACTATATCGAGAACCCGGCCTATCGCGAGGGTGACGCCTATGTCTACCAAGCGATTTTGCGCGAAACCCAGCCGAAACGCATCATAGAGATAGGCTCGGGTTTTTCCTCCGCCCTGCTGCTGGATACGGTCGACACGCACTTCCCGGACCGGCCGCACATGACGTTCATCGATCCCTATCCGAAGCTGCTCAAATCCATGATGAGACGAGCGGACCGCAACTCCGCAACCATCATCGGCCAACCCGTGCAGGATGTCGATCTCGACATATTCCGCACGCTCGAGGCGGGCGACATCCTATTCATCGATTCCACCCACGTGCTGAAGACGCATTCCGACGTCTATTGGGAGCTGGCCGAGATCCTGCCGATCCTGAAACGTGGCGTTCTGATCCATTTCCACGATATGTTCTGGCCCTTCGAATATCCCAGAGAGTGGATCTTCCAGGACCGGCGGTCCTGGAACGAGCTCTACGCGATCCAATTCTTCCTCATGTACCAGGACGTTTTCGAGATCGTCTTCTTCAACCAGTATTTCGCCTACCAGCACACAACGCAGGTCAGGGAGGAATTCGGCGCGTTCCTCGACAATCCGGGCGGGGGGCTGTGGCTCAGGAAAACCGGTGGGGGGAACCCCGCTTAAGCGTCGTCCGCCGTTTGATTTCTGTCATGCGAAGCACCGAACGTATGCAGAACCGTCACGAAACATGCACAATTTGCGGGCGCGAGGGCGCGCGGCCGGGATCATTCGACCGGCGGACTCGTTATCTCGGTCCATCCCCGCCTACCCCATCCGGGCAAAGCAGGGAGCAGCAAACAATGAAACCCAACAACCTCATCTCCGGCGCGGCCGTATCGGGACTGGCGCTGGCCATGTCCGCTGCGATGCCGGCCGCCGCGCAGGATGTCGATTGGTCCATCGGCGTCGACTACGTCACCGAATATGTCTTCCGGGGCGCGAGCCTCGGCGCGGATTCCTTCCAACCCTATGTGGAGTTTTCGACCGGCAACTTCACCGCAGGCGCTTGGGCCTCGAGCGGTTTCGGCGACGGCTCGGCCGCGTCCTCGGACGAGATCGATCTCTATGCCGGCTACAGCGTCCCGTTGGACGGACCCATGTCGCTCGATCTCGGCGTGACCTACTACCACTATCCGCAGGGCGGCGGATTGTTCGAGACGGACAATGGAGCGGCCGGAACCTATGAAGTTTCGGCTGCCGTCGGCTGGGGTGACGTCCCGCTCGCCCCGTCTCTCGCAGCCTATTACGACCTGACGCTGGAGGCCTTCACGCTGGAGGGCGCGGTCGGTCACAGCGTGGGCATCGGCGAGAAGAACGGCATGGATCTCGGCGTGACGGTCGGCCTCGTGGACGGGGACGGCTTCTCCTACGAATGGGCGACGGCGGGCCTCGCCCTGTCCCACGCGCTGACGGACGACGCCTCCGTCTATGCCGGGGTCAACTATACCATCAATTCCGAAGACGTGCTCGACTTCAGCGCGCTGCGCCAGCGCGACGAGCTGCTCTGGTTCGGGACGGGCATCTCCACCAGCTTCTAGCACCGGGAGACGAAAAAGGGGACATCTCTTCCACGGGAGGACGGGAAGGGACGGCCCGGGCGGTTCGCCGTCCGGGTTTTTTCAGGTCTGACGGAAAAGAGCGAACCCGGTTTGCCGCCGGGTTTTGTATCGCGCAGGACCTACTTCGCGCCGGGCAGAGAGCGGCCGATATTCAGGAACTTCTCGCGCCGGCGCTCCAGCAGGGCGCGCGGCTCCAGCCCCGAAAGCGTGGTGAGCTGATCGGCGATCTTGGCCCCGACGCGCTTGACGGCCTCGTCTGGCGCACGGTGCGCGCCGCCCACCGGTTCCTTCACGATGCCGTCGATCACGCCCAGCCGTTTGAGGTCCTGGGCGGTGATCTTCATCGCCTTGGCGGCGTCTTCGGCCTTGCTGCCGTCGCGCCACAGGATCGAGGCGCAACCTTCCGGGGAAATCACCGAGTAGATGGAGTGTTCCAGCATCAGCACGCTGTCGGCCGTGGCGATGGCGACCGCGCCGCCCGAGCCCCCCTCGCCCGTGATGACGGAGACGTAAGGCACGGTCAGGGACAGGCCCATATCGATGGATCGCGCGATCGCTTCGGCCTGTCCGCGTTCTTCCGCGCCGCGCCCCGGATAGGCCCCGGCCGTATCGACGAAGCTGACGACGGGCAGGCGGAAGCGCTCGGCCAGTTCCATCAGGCGCACGGCCTTGCGGTAGCCTTCGGGCCGCGCCATGCCGAAATTGTGCTTCAGGCGCGTGTCGAGATCCTTGCCCTTCTCGTGCCCCATCACGATCACGGCACGCCCCCGGATGCGACCCGGACCGCCCAGGAGCGCGTGGTCGTCGCCGAACTGCCGATCGCCCGCCAGCGGGGTGAAATCCGTCACCAGCTTTCGCACATAGTCCGAGAAGTGCGGCCGGTCCGGGTGGCGCGCCACCTGCGTCTTCTCCCACGGGCCGAGCTTGGCATAGAGCTTCTTGAGCTCGCCCGCCGCACGCCCGCTCACTTGCTGGGCGGCCGTCGGATCGGTCTCCGCCAGCGTCTCGGCCTCCTTGTCGAGTTCCGCGACGGAGCGTTCGAAATCCAGATAGGTCTGAGCCATCCGCGCCTCCTAGCGTGCGTGGCGCGTCTGTCCAGTGCGCCGCCGCACGCCTCTTTTTTTAGGGGCGGTATTCGCGCCGCGTCACGCTGTGGCCGTAGCGCTGCACGAAGCGGCGCTTGACCCGCCGCTCCCAGCTGGCGCGGTTGCCGGGCAATTCGGCCTCCGCGTCCAGCACCGCGTCGGTGAAACGCTTGGACGTGACGGGCCGGGTGCCTTGCACCAGGTCCGCGCCCCGCACGCCCGCGCAGAAATCCCATTCGTCGCAGAGCGCGTCCAGCAGCAGGTCGAGGTCCCGGATCAGGTCCGGGTCGCGCGGGTCCTTCCGGCTCATCGGACGGGGTCCGCAGGCTGGTCGGCCGATACGGGATCGGGTGACGCAAAATCTGGCGACACAGAATCGGGCGACATAGGGGCCGAAAGAGGATGGGCCGCCTCCACCAAGGCCTTCAGGCGCGCATCCAGCACGTGGGTGTAGATCTGTGTGGTGGAGATGTCGGCATGGCCCAGCAGCGTCTGGAGGCTGCGCAGGTCCGCCCCGCCTTCGAGCATGTGGGTGGCGAAGGCGTGGCGCAGCACGTGAGGGCTGACCCGCGCGGGCGCGATCCCGGCCGTGCGGGCCAGCGCCTTGAGCATCTGGGCGAAACGTTCGCGGGTCAGGTGCCCATGCTTGCCGCTGGACGGAAACAGGAAGGGCCGGGCCCGGTCGGACGCGGGCGCCGTCTTCGGCAGCGTCTGCGCGCGCACTTGCGTCCAGGCTTGCAGCGCGTCGAGCGCGGGCGGAGTCAGGGGCACGAGCCGTTCGCGCCCGCCTTTTCCGCGTATCAACAGGCAGCCGTCCCGGCGACGCGCCTGCGCAGTGCGCAAGGACACGAGTTCCGACACGCGCAGGCCCCCCGCATAGAGGATTTCCAGCAGGGCGGTGAGGCGCAGGCCGCGGGGCGAAATATCCGATCCGGCCGTGTCCAGCATCCGGTCGACTTCCTCGCGCGACAGGCTCCGGGGCAGTGGCTTTGAGGCGCGCGGGGCGCGCAGCCGGTGTGCGGGATTGTCCTGGCGCAGCCCTTCGCCCTGCGCGAACAGGCAATATTGCTTGGCGGCCGACAGCTTTCGCGCGGCCGTGGCGGCGCTGACCGCGTCCGGGCCGGACGCCCATCCCGACAGCACGCCCTCCAGATGGCCGGTCGAGGCATTCAGCAGGGTCCAAGGCGACAGGGCGTCCCCCCAGTCGCGCAGGTCGCGCCGATAGGCGGCGAGCGTGTTGGCGGCCGCGCCGCGCTCCGCGCTCATCATCTCCAGAAAGGCCTCGACGCTCACGAAGACAGGGTCCGCAGGAAGGCGTGGGCGGCCAGCTGCCCGGCCGTGTCGGACAGGCCCGCTTTGCGCAAGGCTCTCAGAGCGCGGTAGAGCGCCAGCGCGTCCGGCGCGTCCCGTTCGGACATAAGCGACGCCACGCGCAGCAATGTCTCGGCCTGCGCGCCGCGGTCCGCCGCATGGTCGAGCGCGATCCAGCGCACGGGCTGCACGTCGGTCTCGGCCGCGCCCTTCAATAGCGTCTCCACCTCCTCGGAGAAGTTGGAACCCAGACCGAGGGCGATCAGCGCGTCGGTCCGCGCACCAGGGCTCCCGGCCCGCAACGCCTCTTCCAGGCCTTCGCCCAGCGCGCGGCCGTAGAACCCTCCGCCAAGTGCATCGGATGCCAGGGCGAGCCGCTCGCGCACCGCCGTGCGGCGCAACACCTCGTCGTCCGGAACTTCCACACCGTCGCCCTGCGGGCCGATGGCGTCGAACAGGGCCCGCATCAGCGTCACGTCGCGCCGCACCGCGGCGTAGCGCGCGAAGAGGGGCAGGTCGGCGCGGGCCATGTCGGCGGGGTCCAGCACGGCCGGCACGCGCGGCAGCACCGCATTGGGGTCCACGCCCCCTTGGGCGGCGCGCGCGGCGAAGGCAGCCACCGCAGCCGCGCGGCCCTCGCGCCCCAGCACGTAGAGGCGGGCCGTGCCTTGGTCGGATGCATCCGCTAGGGCAGCGTCCAGGTCGAAGGCAGGCGGCGGGTCGGCGAAGAGCGGAAGCGGATCGAAGGGATCGTCCTGCCCCGTTACGCCTATGGACAACTCTCTTGAAGATTCCAGAGCCGCTTCCAGCGCGCCCTCCTGCGTGCCGTCGATCACGCCGCCCAATTCATCGGGTTCATCGACCGGTGCGTCGGTGGGCGGCGCTTCGGGCGGGCTTGTGGGGGGCTCAGGCTCACCCGCCAGCTCCGTCATCCACGCATCCAGTTCGGCATCGTCCATACCCATGACCCGGGCCCAGAAGCCGTCGGGCGGGTCCGGCACGACCAGCGCGATCGGTTCGCCGCGGTCGCGCAATATGTCGCGCGCCAGGTCAGCGGCGGACGTCTCGCCGCGCAATTCGTGGCAGGCGGCGCGCAGTCGCACCCAGTAGGTTTCGCCGCGCCCGCGCTGCACGGCATCGGACATGTCGCACGCGCCGGGCAGATCGCCGCGGGCGAGGCGGGCGTCGGCGCGCAGGCGTGGATCGCGCGCGGCCGGGTTGCGCGTCTCGAACCGGGCATATTCGTCCGGCGTGGCCAGCGCTTGCGCCGCCGCGACGCGCAGGCGGTCGAAGGCCGCGGCGCGGCCGTCTGTGCCAACACTATCCGTTCCCGCACCGTCAGCTCCGGCCGGGGGCACGAGGCCGGACAACACGACACGGCGCAACATGTCGCGCACGACCGGATGATCGGAACGCAGCGGCATCTCCTCCATGAGGCGCAAAGCCCGGTCGGCCGACGTACCGCGCCAGCTCTCCGCATCCAGCGCATTATCCAGGGCGATGCCGGGCGCAAAGGCCCGCGGCGCGTCCAGCGCGTCGACCGTAATGTCGGGCTGCTCGGTCGCAGCCGACTGACCCGAGGCCGGCCCAGCGAGGGCGAGGCAGAGTGCCGCGCCCAGTCCCGCAACAGCGTTCAAGGCCGGTTTGCCCGCCCGCGCGGGTTTGCGCTCAGTGGCCATGGCGATCAGTTTTCGTCGCTGTCGGACAGGTCGATGGTGCGCAGGTCCTGCGGCGCCGTGTCGGGTCCCACAGAGCCGGCCAGCCAGACGAGCGTGCCGCCCAGCAACAGGACCAGCAGCCCGGCGATGATCAGGATCTTTTTCATGGGGTTCTCTTTCTTCCGTTTATATGTTGAGCCCCGGCCCTAATGAACTTACGCTCGCCATCGCATCCATTCCACCCAGCCGCCGGGAGGCGGCAACGAGAGACGTTTTGACAGACTCACGGGCTCTATCCCCCAACATTGTCCCTTCCGGCAAGGGCCTAGCCGACATTCGCAGCCGCCCGATCGCCCTGGTCGGCCTGATGGGTGTGGGAAAGACCACGGTCGGGCGACGCCTCGCCAAGTCGCTGGAGCGGGACTTCCGCGATTCCGACGAAGAGATCGAACGCGCTTCGGGCCGCACGGTGGCGGGCTATTTCCGCGACCATGGGGAGGCGGCGTTCCGCGACGGCGAAAAGCGCGTGGTCGAGCGCCTGCTGGCCGATCCGGAGCTGGTGCTGGCGACGGGCGGCGGCGCCTTCATCCATCCGCCCACGCGTGCGATCCTTCTGGAGCGCGCCCTTGTCGTATGGCTGAAAGGCGATTTCGAGACCATCATGCAGCGCGTGTCGCGCCGCAATACGCGCCCGCTGCTGCACGTGCCGGACCCGCGCGCCAAGATGCGCGAACTGATGGAAGCGCGCGAGCCCATCTATGCGCTGGCGCACGTCACGGTCCCCGTGTCGCGCGGCCCGCATGCGCGCACGGTTGCGCGGGTCGAGCGGGCGATCCGGGCATATAAGGATCTGCCGGACGCGGAGCCGGCATCATGACGGACGGCACACCGGACGAGCGACGGGACAACCCTCTGGCCGACCAGACCGTGCGGGTCGAACTCGGCACGCGCGGCTACGACATTGCAGTGGGCGCGGGCGGATTGTCCGCCTTGGGCGACCGCCTGCGGGACATCGGGTCATCAGGCCGGGTCGCGGTCGTGACGGACGAGACGGTCCACGCGCTGCACGGCTCCGCCCTGGCCGAAGCGCTCTCTGATTTTCGCACTCATGTGATCGTCCGGCCCGAGGGCGAGGCCCAGAAAAGCATGGAGGGGCTGGACGCGGTTCTGGACGCGCTGTTCCGGGCCGGGTTCGACCGGTCCGATACGATCATCGCCTTTGGGGGCGGCGTGATCGGCGACCTGGCCGGCTTTGCGGCCAGCGTGTTCAAGCGCGGCGCGCCTTTCGTGCAGATCCCCACGACCCTGCTGGCGCAGGTCGACAGCTCCGTGGGCGGCAAGACGGCGATCAACACGCCCTACGGCAAGAACTTGGTCGGGGCGTTCCACCAGCCCCGTCTTGTCCTGGCCGACACGGCATTGCTGCGGACCCTGCCCGCACGCCAAGTCCGGGCGGGCTATGCTGAGGTGCTGAAATACGGTCTAATTGACCGGCCGGAATTCTTCATGGCGCTCGACGACGGGCTGGGGGCGCGCGTGCTGGCGCTGGAGCCGGAGGCGCTGCGTGAAGCGATCAGCGTGTCCTGCATGGCCAAGGCGGACGTGGTCGCGCGCGACGAACGCGAAAGCGGAAGCCGGGCGCTTCTCAATCTCGGCCACACATTCGCTCACGCTCTGGAGCTGGCCGCCGGCTATGAGGGCGACCTGCTGCACGGCGAGGCGGTCAGCGCCGGCATGGACATGGCGTTCGAATTCTCCGTCCGGCTTGGCCTGTGCCCGGCAAGCGACGCCGCACGCCTGCAGGCCCATCTGTCGCGCCTCTCCATGCCGGTGCGTGCCGATATGGGGGCGCTGCTGGCCGATCCGGACGCGCTGCTGTCCCATATGCGCCAGGACAAGAAGAACCAAGGCGGACGGATCACGCTGATCCTGGCGCGCGGCATCGGACGCGCCTTCATCGAGCGGGACGTGCCCGAAGCCGAACTGCGATCCTATCTGCAGGACGTGTCCCAAACCGTTTCCCAAGATAAACCCACCGCGTGAGCCAGTCCCTATGAGCGCCTTTCTGGAACCCCAGAACCTGATCCTGATCGGGGTCGTGCTGACCTTGCTGGTCTGCTCCGGCTTCTTCTCCAGCTCCGAAACGGCGCTTACGGCCGCTTCGCGCGTGCGCATGCACGCCGCAGAGAAGGACGGCGACAAGCGCGCCACCGTGGTGACGCGCCTGATCAATATCCGCGAACGGCTGCTGGGCGGGATCCTGCTGGGCAACAATCTCGTCAACATCCTCGCTTCCGTCCTGACGACGACCTTGTTCACCAACGTGTTCGGCGACAGCGCCACCGCGCTGGCGCTGGCGACCGCCGTGATGACGGCCCTGATCCTGGTCTTCGCCGAAGTGCTGCCCAAGACCTACGCCATCTCCCAGCCCGACAAGCTGGCCCTGGTCGTGGCGCGGCCGATCGCGCTGATCGTGCGCATCCTCGGACCCATCGTGTCCGTGGTGCAAGTCATCGTGAACGGCGTGCTGCGCCTGTTCGGCGTGGACACGGACGCCAGCGCCTGGACCGCGGCCGACGAAATCAAGGGCGCGGTCGATCTTCACCTGCAGGAAGGCGGCGTGGCCAAGCGCGCGCGCGACCAGATCTACGGCGTGCTGGAGATCGGCGAGCTGACCGTCGAGGACGTGATGATCCACCGGTCCAACCTGTCCATGGTGGATCTCGGCGCGCCGAACGACGAACTGCTCAAGGACGTGCTGGCCTCGGGCCATTCGCGTCTGCCGGCCTATTCTGGCGACAGCGACAATGTGGTCGGCGTCATCCACGTCAAGGATTGGCTCGCCGCGCTGGCCAAGGCGGGCGACGTGGCGTCCGTCGACGTCAAGAAGCTGCTGCGCGACGCCTGGTTCGTTCCCGAAACGACATCGGTCGTCAAGCAGCTCCGTGCCTTTCAGAGCAAGCGCGAGCACTTCGCCCTGGTCGTGGACGAATACGGCTCTCTGATGGGCGTGATTACGCTGGAAGACATTCTGGAGGAGATCGTCGGCGACATTCAGGACGAATATGACGAGGAGCTGGAGGGCGTGTCTCGCCTCAAGGACGGGGGTGCGGTGGTGCGCGGCGATGTCGCCATCCGGGATTTGAACCGCGCCATGGACTGGAAGCTGCCCGACGACGAGGCGGTGACCATCGCCGGGCTGGTGATCCATGAGAGCCAGACCATCCCCACGGCCGGACAGACTTTCGCCTACCATGGCTACCGGTTCGAGATCCTGACCCGCGAGCGCAACCAGATTCAGAGCCTGAAGGTGCGCAAGACCTTCGAGCCTGACCAACGCAAGGACGGGTAAGCCGTCCGCATTGCACCGTTCCTTGACCGGAGTGGCCGCATTGCGTCTTGGTGGGGCGGGCGCACGGCGTATCCGGTAGACCATGACATTGCCGCCCTTCCCCACGCTACGAGCCCCATGAGCCTGCCATCCCGAAACCGATGCGGGTGGGCGCTCGCGGGGGCGGCGCTGCTCGGCTTGGGCGCCTGCAGCCCGGATGCATTTGTGCCCGATACGCGCCTCGTGGTCGGCGCGGAATTCGTCACCCTGGACGGGCGCGAGGCGCCGCCGCCGGAGGCGATGCTGATCGAACAGGGCCGGATCGCCGCTTTCGGGCCGGAGGACCGGCTGCGCGCGCGCCACCCCGGCGTGGTGGTCACCGACCTATCGGGTCGGACCGTCCTGCCCGGTTTCATCGACAGTCACGCCCATGTGCGCGCGTTCGGACTGGATGCGGCCAAGGTCGATCTGACCGGGGCTGCGTCGGTCCGGGACATGGTGTCCCGCATCCGCGCGCAGCGGCCCGATATGGCGGCGGGAGCGTGGATCGTCGGAAAGGGTTGGGGCGCAAGCGCTCTCAACGTCGAGGGCGATGAGGCACCTGTTGACGGCCCTGTCGGCGGCCCGGTGAACGGGCTGCTGAATGCCGCCTTTCGGGACAATCCCGTCGTCATGGAATCGCTGGATGGTTCCGCCACCCTTGCCAATGCGGCCGCCCTGCGGGCCGCTGGCATCACGGACGACACGCCGGACCCGGAGGGCGGAACGATCCTGCGCGGCCCAGACGGCCGGGCGACCGGCCTTGTTCTGGCCCGGGCGCAGGACCTGTTGCGCGCGGCCATGCCGGCGCCCGATCTGGAAGAGAGGAAAGACGCCATCGTGGCGGGGCTGGAGCGATTGGCCGCGGCCGGCATCACGGCCGTCCATGAATTGGCCATGGGCGCGGCCGACGTGGACGCGTTCCGCGCCTTGGCCGACGACGGCGCACTGCCGATCCGCGTGGTCGGCTATCTGGACGGCAGCGATATGGAAGCAACGGCGGATGGGCTCGCGGCCGGACCGCTGGACGACCCTCTGGACCGGCTCGACATAAGGGGTATCTTTGTTCCCCATGACGGCGATCTGGGTCCGCGCACCGCCCTGCTGGTCGCGCCCTATACCGATGCGCCGGGTTCGACCCGCCCGGCGGAACGCGTCTCGCTGGCCCGCATCGAGGCATTGGCCGAAAAGGCCAAACGGACCGGCTTCCAGATGGCGGTCCAGGCTACGGGCGACGCGGCGACGGACAATGTGCTGGGCGCGTTCGAGCGGCGGCTTGCCGGTTCTGAGACCCAGACCGGGGCCGAAACTGATGCCGAAACTGGGGCCGAGACTGAAACCGGGATTGGGGCCGAAACCGACCATCGCTGGCGCATCGAAGGGGCGCAGCTGGTGCGACGCGGTTTCGCCGCGCGCGCGGCCGCGCTGGGCGTCGTGGTCTCCATGCAGCCGAACCGGGCGGCGGCCGACATGGCGTGGCTGGAGGCGCGAGTGGGCCCGCGCCGCATTCGCCGCGCCCATGCCTGGCGCGACGTGCTGGACGGCGGAGCGCGGCTGGTCCTGAACTCCGGCGTACCAGAAGGGCCGTGGAGGCCGATGCAGACGCTCCACGTCGCCACGACGCGCACGCAGGCGGACGGGACCCCGCCTGAGGGCTCGGATTCTGGGGGATGGCGTCCCGGGCAGGCCGTTTCGCGAGAGGCGGCCCTGCGCGCCATGACGGCGGGCGGCGCATACGTAGCCTTCCAGGAGGACACGCTCGGCACGCTGGAAATGGGCAAATGGGCGGACTTTGTGGTTCTGAGCGACAATCCGCTGACGGCCCCGGACGTGCGCGACATCACGGTCGAGGCGACCTATGTGGCGGGCGAGCCCGTCGGGACCTCACATACTGCTGGGTGAGGCAAAAGGTGGCAGACGAGGCTATTCCGGGGCGCTGAGCGTCAGGCGGACGGCGTGCAGGCGCGCGACCTCATCGGAAATGGCGTCCATCACCGCGCGGTGACGGGCCAGACGCGACAGGCCGGACAGGCGGCCCGCTTCCAGCGTGATATGGATATGGCTGGGTGTGTCGCCAAATTCGGCCTTGTGTTCGGCCGCGCCGCCGTGACCGGCATGCAGGTGCGATTCGTCTTCCACGGCCAGCCGCGACGGCGCGAAGGCGCCCTGCAACTTGCTCTCGATCCGTCCGAGTATATCGTCCATGCCGCCCGACCTAGCGCGATGCGTCGTCCGTGGCGAGCCGTCATACTCCCTTGATTTCGGCGGGCCCGGCCGCCATGTTGCGCCGTCCTGAATTTCACCCGCATCGCTGGAGCCCTTCTTGCCCTCTTCCTGGAAATCCAAAGGCATCGACATCAGCGCCGCCAAGGCGAAAAAGAAGAAAAAGCCGACCGAGGAACCCTGCGATTGGGCGGGCTGCGACAAGATGGGGGGCTGCAAGGCGCCGAAATCGCCGGACAGGCTGCGCGAATACCATAATTTCTGCCAGGCGCATGCGCGCGAATACAATAAGAACTGGAACTTCTTCCAGGGCATGACCGACAGCGACATCGCCGAATGGCAGCAGGGCGCGCGCCACGGCCACCGCCCGACCTGGGATGTGCGCAAGAATACGGCCGAACGCGCCCAGGCCAACAAACGCCGCAAGGCGGGCGCGACGTCGGCCACGTCGGAAGGCTACGGCATCTTCGGCGACGGTGTCGACCCGGGCAGCGTGGACGCCGTTCCGCGCCGAGCCGTGTCCAAGATGGCGCTCAAGGCGTTGCACGATCTGGGTCTCGACGAGGGCGCGACGCCCGATGAGGTGCGCAAGCGCTACACCAAGCTGGTCAAGCAGTTCCACCCTGACGCCAACCAGGGCAAGCGCGACGCGGAAGAGAGCTTTCAGCGCGTGCTCAAGGCCTGGAAAATCCTCAAGAACGCCAATCTGGGCTGATCCTCGCGGCTCTCCTGAATTCTCCGTATCCATCCGATGAACCCTCAATTCCAGCGCTTCCTGCTCATGGGCGGAGCCATGGTCTCGCTCTATGTGGGGGGCGTTTGGCTGGGCACGGAAGGCGCGGGCCTGCCCGCGCGTCCGGTCAACGTCTTCTTCTATTGCCTGACGACGGCCGTGGCATTCTTCGTAACCTACCGCTGGGTGTTCGGCTCCGACGTGGGCAAGCGCCGCGCCCTGCCGCTCTATCTGTTATGGCAGGGCGTCGGCATCGGTCTCAACGCACTCTGGATGGAGACGGGCCTGCGCTTTACAGGGCTTGCGCCCTGGCTCATCGCGGCGATCTATTTCGTGGCGTGGCCTTTCCTGTCATTTACCGTGCAGCGGCGCTTCGTCTTCAATCGTTGAGCTTCCCTTCCGCGTAAACAGCGCCTAATCCCCGCCGCGATCCCATTCAGATTCCGAGAGCCCGCATGTCCGACCAGTTTCCCCTGTTCCAGCCCGATACGAAAGTCTCGGCCCGCGAGACGTTCGGCGTGGATTTCGACATGGAGGTTCCCGCCTTCAGCCAGGCCAGCGAATTCGTCCCGCCCGTGGACGAGGCCTACCGGTTCGACGGGCCGACCACGCAGGCCATCCTGGCTGGCTTCGCCCATGACCGCCGGGTGATGATCCAGGGCTATCACGGCACGGGCAAATCCACCCATATCGAACAGGTCGCCGCGCGGCTGAACTGGCCGCTGGTGCGCATCAACCTGGACAGCCATATTTCGCGTATCGACCTGGTCGGCAAGGATGCCATCGTCATCAAGGACGGCAAGCAGATTACCGAGTTTCGCGAAGGCATCCTGCCATGGGCCTATCAGAACAATGTCGCGCTGGTCTTCGACGAATATGATGCAGGCCGTCCAGACGTGATGTTCGTGATCCAGCGTGTGCTGGAAAGCTCCGGCCGCCTGACATTGCTTGACCAGGCGCGCGTGCTCAAACCGCATCCGGCATTCCGCCTGTTTGCAACCGCCAACACCGTCGGCCTCGGCGACACCACCGGCCTC
>JBCCCX010000046.1:0-15264 GCA_039033275.1 Pseudomonadota bacterium
TCCAGCCTTCCGGCCCGCTGCCGGACCGGGACGTGTACGAGGCTTTCCTCGCGCGCCGCGCGCCCGAAGGGGCGCTGGCGGACGCCATCATCGGCGTGCGCACGACCGGCGTGTTCTGCCGCCCCGGTTGCCCGGCCCGCGCCCCGCGGTTCGAGAATTGCGAATTCTTCCACGGCGCGGAGGCCGCGCTCCGGGCGGGCTACCGGGCGTGCAAGCGCTGCCATCCCGGCCAGGCGGACGCCGCTCTGATGCGCGCCGTGATCCAGATGGTCGAAGACAGCGAGGACGGCCATGTGCGCGAAGCCGACCTGGCGGCGGCCGGGATCGACCCGTCCACGGCCCGCCGACATTTCAAGGCCAGGCTGGGCATGAGCGTGTCCGACTATGCCCGCCTGCGCCGTCTGGGCCTGGCCGCCCGGGCCATCAAGAGCGGGGCGAGCGTGATCGACGCACAGCTCGATGCGGGCTTCGATAGCCCGTCAGGCTTCCGCGCGGCGTTCGCCAAGACGTTCGGCACCGCGCCCGCCAAGGCGAAAGGCGCGCGCCGCGCCGACCCGCTCTATGTCGGCTGGCTCGACACATGCGAGGGGCGCATGATCGTGGTGGCGGACGACCGCGCGCTCTATCTGATCGAATTCGTCGACCGGGTGCGCCTGCCGAGCCAGTTCGAGCGACTGCGCCGCGTGCACGGCCGGGCCGTGGTGCCGGGCGAGACCGAGGTGACGCGCACCGTGCGGCGCGAGATGGACGAGTATTTCGGCGGCACGCGGCGCGATTTCTCGTTCGCCGTGGAAACGGCCGGAACCGAATTCCAGACCGGCGTCTGGGACGCCTTGCAGGCCATTCCCTACGGCCAGACGCGCAGCTACGCCGAGTTGGCCGTCGCTGTTGGCAATGACCGGGCCGTGCGGGCTGTGGCGTCGGCCAACGCCGCCAACGGCCTGGCCATCGTCGTGCCGTGCCACCGCGTGATCGCGTCCGATGGCGGGCTCGGCGGCTATGCGGGCGGGGTGGACCGCAAGGCCCGTCTGCTGGCGCTGGAGGGGGCGCCGGGGTTCGCGTCAGAGTTTGCGCCGGGGCTGCCGCTGTGGATGCCCTGACACCATAGGGCTTTCTGGTCCGGTGCTTGCATGATCGGCGGTGTAACCCTGCAAAAGAGGCATTTACGGACATGAAAAAGACATTCGCTCTCGGATTTTCCGCGCTTCTTGCCGGGGCCGCCTTTCCGCTGACCGCCCAGGCTCATTGCCCGTCCGTGCAGGCCGGGTCGGCCAGCATCAGTTGCGAACAGGGCGTGCGGGTCGTCCGGCAGGCGCCGGGCGCGCTGCCGTCGATGGATGTGGCCACGGTCGAGCGCATCCGCCTGGAGCGGAAGCGAATCGCCGCGCAGAAATCCCTCGCCGCTCAATCCGTGCGCGCCCGGTCGCGCCTGGAAAGCCGCCGCCTCGATCTGGAACGCGAGCGCGTGCGCAATGAGGGCTATCTCTACCGCGACGCCAACAGCCCCTTGCGCGCTCGCCGGGGTCGCGGCGTGATCGTGGTCTCGCCGGGGCGCTGATCCCGACCAACGCATCGGCCCCGAGGCGCGATTTCAGCGCGCCGGTGCATGCCACTCAGTGCGTCGGCGCATGAAAGTCCGGCGGTTTGCGCCCCAGCCAGCGGATGAACCGCTCCATTTCCGGATAGCTCTTCAGCATCTCGATCGATCCCAGCGCGGCCAGTTCCGCGTTGGTGAAGACGCGGTGGATCTTACGGTGGCAGATCGGATGGACCGCGACGATATCCTTGCCGCCCTTGCTCTTGGGGACGATGTGGTGCCGTTCGCGCCTGCGGCCCAACGGCCGGTCGCAAACCGGGCAAACCTCTTCGTCGTCCGCGCTCACCGTCCCGTCAGATGGTCGATCAGGGCCAGCGCCTCCTCGCTCGCCCAGTCGGCCTCGCCCGGCAGACGCGCCAGTTCGCGGCCATGGGCGTCATAGATCACCGTGGTGGGCAGGCCCGGCAATTCCAGCCGGGCATTGATGGCAAAGGTCCCGTCATGGATCAGCGGCAGGTCGGTCAGACCCGTGCGTTCGTAGAATTCGGCGGCCTCCTCCAGAGTGCGGTCGAGGCTGACCGGTACGACCGCGAAATCGTCCCCGCCGCGCAAGCGCTGCAATTCGTCCAGGCTCGGCATTTCCGCCACGCAGGGCGGGCACCAGGTGGCCCACGCATTCACCAGCACGACCCGGCCGCGATAGTCGGCCAACCTCGTCGTCCCGTCCGGCGTGGCGAACTCGAGCGCGGGTTGCGTCGGCGGGCTCTCCAGGCTGACCAGTTTCTTCAGGCTGCCCGTGGCGAACCGGTCCAGCGCGCCTTCCGGGGGCTGACAGGCCTTCACGCCCGACACCGCAAAGGCTAGGAGCCCGCCGAAGATCATCAGTTTGATCGCATTGGAAAGCGTGAACATGGCCTCACAGGTAGGAAATGGCCCCGGCTCGGAAAAGGGTCCTGAAAACGGCCCTGGAAACGATAAAGGGGGCCAGAGCATGTGGGGCGGGCGTTTCAGCGCACGACCGTCCGACATCATGCAGGCCATCAACGCCTCGATCGGGTTCGACCGGACGCTCGCCGCCGAAGACATTGCGGGCTCCAAGGCCCATTCGGACATGCTGGCGGCGCAGGGCATCATCACGGCTGCCGACCGGGACGCGATTCATGACGGCCTGGACGCGATCCTGGCGGAGATCGAGGCGGGCGACTTCCCCTGGTCCGAAGAATTGGAGGACATCCACCTGAACGTCGAGGCGCGCCTGAAGGATCGTATCGGCGAGGCGGGCGGACGCCTGCATACGGGCCGGTCGCGCAACGACCAGGTGGCGACGGATTTCCGCCTCTGGACGCGCAAGAGCCTGGATTTGTTCGATGCGCTGCTGACAGACCTGATGCGCGCCCTGCTGGAGCAGGCCGACACTCACGCCGGCACGATCATGCCGGGCTTCACCCACTTGCAGAACGCTCAGCCCGTGACCTTCGGCCATCACATGATGGCCTATCTGGAAATGTTCGCGCGCGACCGGGGGCGCATGCGCGACTGCCGCGCCCGCATGAACGAATCCCCGCTCGGCGCGGCCGCGTTGGCGGGCACGCCCTATCCCATCGACCGCGAGATGACGGCGGCCGCGCTCGGCTTCGACCGGCCCATGGCCAACAGCCTCGATGCGGTCAGTGCGCGCGATTTCGCCCTAGAAGCCCTGTCGGCCGCGTCGATTTGCGCCACCCATCTATCCCGACTCGCCGAGGAGATCGTGATCTGGACGTCCGCGCAATTCCGTTTCGTCGTCCTGTCCGACGCCTTCACGACCGGCTCCTCCATCATGCCGCAGAAGCGCAACCCCGACGCGGCCGAACTGGTCCGGGCCAAGGTCGGGCGCATACTGGGCAGCCTGACAGCGCTGACGGTCGTCATGAAGGGCCTTCCGCTGGCCTATTCCAAGGACATGCAGGAGGACAAGGAGCCGGTCTTCGAGGCGTTCGACGCGCTGGAGCTTTCCTTGCGCGCCATGGCGGGCATGGTGACGGACATGGTGCCGGACGCCGCGCGACTGGCGGACGCGGCCGGGGCGGCTTTCAGCACGGCGACGGATCTGGCCGACTGGCTCGTCATGCGGTTGGACATGCCGTTCCGCGACGCGCACCACGTCACGGGCACGATCGTGGCGCTGGCGGAAGGCAAGGGCCTGACGCTGGACGCGCTTGCCCTGTCGGACATGCAGGCGGTGGAACCGCGCATTACGGACGACGTCTTTTCCGTGCTCAGCCCGTCGGCGTCGGCGGCGAGCCGCCAGAGCTATGGCGGCACATCGCCGGATCGCGTGCGCGAACAGGTTGCGCGTTGGCGCGAGGCGCTTGGCTGAGCCGGCGCTTTCAGGCCTGCCGCGCCTTATAGTCCCGGAACCAGTCCGCGAAGCGCGCGATCCCGTCGCGATAGTCGGTCTGGGGCGTGAACCCGGTCAGGTCGCGCAGCAGTGTCGAATCCGAATGGGTGGCGGGCACGTCGCCCGCCTGGTGTTGGACCATGACCCGCTGCGCCGTCACGCCCAGCGACGCCTCGATGGCGTCGATGAAGTCGAGCAGCCTGACCTTGTCCGAATTGCCCACATTGACGACGCGGAACGGCGCGACCGGCGACAGGCTGTCGCCCGCGACGGTCCTGCGCGTCTCGCCGGGGCCGGGCGGGATCGTCGTGATCAGGCGCATCAACGCTTCCGCCACATCGGCCACATAGGTGAAGTCCCGGTGCATCCGGCCGTGATTGTAGACCTGGATCGGCCGGCCTTCCGTCATCGCTTCGGCGAACTTGAAATAGGCCATGTCGGGCCGTCCCCAGGGACCGTAGACCGTGAAGAGCCGGAACAGCGTCGTCGGCACGCCCCACAGATGGGCATAGGCGTGGGCCATGGCCTCGTTGGACATCTTCGTGGCCGCGTAGAGCGTCAGCGGACGGTCGGTCTTCTGGTTTTCCGAATAGGGCAGGTCCTCGCTGGCCCCGTATACCGACGAAGTGGACGCCATCAGCAGATGCCGGGGCCGCAGGCGGCGCGCGGTTTCCAGAACATTGTATCCGCCCAGCACGTTGCTGCGCATGTAGGCGTCCGGGTTTTGCAGCGAATATTGCACGCCCGCCTGCGCCGCGAGATGGACGATGATGTCGGGCGAGAACGTTTTCGCCACGGCGTGCAGGACCTCCGCATCCTCCAGCAGCCCTTCGGTGAAGGAAAAACCGGCCTCCGCCGAGAGGATCGCATGACGGTCGCGCTTGAGAGACAGGTCGTAATAATCCGAGAAACCGTCATAGCCGTGCACCCGCGCGCCGTCGTCCAGCAAGCGCCGCGCAAGGTGGAATCCGATGAAACCCGCCGTGCCGGTGATGAAGATCTTGCGTGGGGACATGCGGTGCCCCTTAGCCCGCCCGGAGCGGCGGGGCCACAGGCGGCTTTCCGGCTGGGGCGTCGGGCAGAAACGCGGCCGCATGCGGGGCCGTGCAACAGGAGGGTGCCGGTCCAGACGGGGTGAAACCGCTTGTCAAAAGGCGGATGCCTCGGCAAACGACGCTCCTTGCGCGACCCATGCGCGAAGGGACCGGACACGATCTGCCGATGGATGAACTGAACAGCAGGATCGATGCGCTGATCGCGCATGTGCGCGGCGTGTACGGCCCCGGCTTCGTGCCCCTGCACCGTCCGGTCTTTGCGGGCCGCGAACGCGACTATGTGGTCGACGCCATCGACAGCAACTTCGTGTCCAGCGCCGGACAGCGCGTCGCGGATTTCGAAGCGGATGTGGCGCGGTTCACGGGTGCCGCCCACGCAGTCGCGACCGTCAACGGAACGGCCGCGATACACGCCGCGCTGGTGCTTTCCGGTGTGGAAGCCGGCGACGAGGTCATCACGCAGCCGCTCACCTTCATCGCGACCTGCAACGCGGTCTCCTATTGTCACGCCCGTCCCGTCTTCGTCGACGTGGACGAAGACACGATGGGGCTCAGCCCGGAGGCGCTGCGGCATTTCCTGGAAACCGGCACCCGGCAGGAAGGCGGAGTCTGCGTCAACCGCGAAACGGGCGCGGTGGTGCGGGCCTGCGTGCCCATGCACACATTCGGCCTGCCGCTGCGCATCCGGGAAGTGGCGGAACTTTGCGCCGCGCATAATGTGGTCCTGATCGAGGACGCCGCGGAAAGCCTCGGCTCATGGGTGGGCGACACGCATACGGGCCGGTTCGGGCGCATGGGGACCCTGTCCTTCAACGGTAACAAGGTCATCACGACGGGCGGCGGCGGGATGATTCTGACCGACGACCCGGAACTGGCCCGCGCGGCCAAGCATCTGACCACGACGGCCAAGGTGCCGCACCCTTACGAATTCGTGCATGACCGCGTCGGCTTCAACTACCGTCTGCCGAACCTGAACGCCGCGCTGGGCTGCGCCCAGATGGAGACGCTGCCCGCCATGCAGCGGATCAAGGCCGAGGTGACGCAAGGCTACCGCGAACTGTTGCCGGAACTGGGCTTCCACCTGATGGAGCCGATTGCGGGAACGCGGCCCAATAACTGGTTCAACGCGCTCCGGCTGGCCGACCTGGAGGAACGCGAAGCCTTCCTCGCCCGGACAAACGATGCCGGCGTAATGACGCGGCCCGTCTGGCGGCTGATGAACACGCTTCCCATGTTTTCGGCCGCACAGACGGTGGGCGTGAACGGCGACGGCGTGGAAACGGCCGAATGGCTGGAGGCGCGCATCGTCAACATCCCCTCATCCGTTCCCGACGCGCGCATCGCCGAGGTGGTCCCCTCATGAACATGCTCCAGGTCATCGGCCGCGACCGGCTCCTCTTCGAGGGCGACATCGCCGCGCACGAGGCGGAACTGTCCGACATCGTGTCGCGCTCGCGCTTCCTGGTGATCGGCGCGGCGGGCACGATCGGGCAGGCGACCACGCGCGAGATCTTCAAGCGCGGCCCCCGCGCGCTGCATGCGGTCGACATCTCGGAAAACAACATGGTCGAGCTGGTGCGCGACCTGCGCTCCACGCTGGGCTATATCGAGGGCGATTTCCGCACTTTCGCGGTAGATTGCGGGCGGGTCGAGTTCGACGCGCTGATGGCGGCCGAGGGGCCCTACGACTATGTCTTGAACCTCTCTGCGCTGAAGCATGTGCGGTCCGAAAAGGACCCCTTCACCCTGATGCGCATGATCGAGGTGAACGTGCTCAACACGCTCTCCACCCTCGCCCACGCCCGGCGGCAGGGTGCGTCCAAATATTTCTGCGTGTCCACGGACAAGGCGGCCAATCCCGTCAACATGATGGGGGCGTCCAAGCGGATCATGGAAATGTTCCTGATGCGCGAAAGCGAAACATTGCCCATCAGCACGGCGCGCTTCGCCAACGTCGCCTTCTCCGACGGCTCGCTCCTGCACGGCTTCAATCAGCGTTTCGCCAAGCAGCAGCCGATCAGCGCGCCACGCGATGTGCGCCGCTACTTCGTGGTGCCGCAGGAGAGCGGAGAGCTGTGCCTGTCCTCCGCGCTGCTCGGCGACAATCGCGACATCTTCTTCCCAAAGATGAGCGAGGCGCTCCAGCTCACGCGTTTCTCCGACATCGCCGTGCGGTACGTGGAGGCGCTGGGCTATGAGCCGTTCGAGTGCGCCAGCGAGGACGAAGCCCGCGGCCGCGCCGCCGAACTGATCGCGCAGCGCCGCTGGCCGGTCTATTTCTTCGATTCGGACACGACCGGGGAGAAAGGTTTCGAGGAGTTCTTCACGCAGGGCGAGACGCTCGATCTGGATAGGTTCGAGGCGCTCGGCATCGTCAAGAGCGATCTCTCCTATGACGACGCCGTTCTGGACGCCTTCCTGGCAGATGTCGCCGCCATGCGTGCGGACGGACAATGGCAGAAAGGCCCCATCGTGGATCTGTTCAACCGAACCCTTCCGAATTTCGGCCATGTCGAAAAGGGCCGCTATCTCGACGAGAAGATGTGATGACGCTGCCCGGACCGACAAGGAAGAACGTCTTGGTCGTCTCGGTGCATCCGGACGATGAGACCATCGGGGCCGGCGGAACGCTGCTCCGTCACCGCGACCAGGGCGACCGTATAGGCTGCATTTTCGTGACCGATGGGAACACGTCCCAGGCCGAGACCATCGCGCAGCTCGAAGACGCGTACGGCTTCGACGCGGTCTTCCGACTCGGCCTTCCGGAGATCACGCTCCAGGATCTGTCGCTGAGCGTGATCATTCCCAAACTGGGTGGTGCGTTCCGTTCCTTCGAACCCAACATCGTATACCTGCCGAACCGGTCCGACCCCCATTCCGATCACCGCCGCGTGTTCGAAGCCGCCCAGGCCTGCACGAAGGCTTTCCGCTACCCGTCCGTGGAGCGCGTGATGATGATGGAGGTGATCTCGGAGACGGATTTCGCGCCCGCCCTGCCCGAGGCGGCATTCATGCCGAACGTGTTCGTCGACGTGTCGGACTATCAGGACCGGAAAATGGAAATTCTCGACCTGTTCCGCTCCGAACTCATGCCGTCACCCATGACGCGGAGCGCGGACACGATGCGGGCCTATAACCGCTACAGAGGCAGCCAGATCAATGCGGAATATGCGGAGTGCTTCATGCTGTTAAAGGACATTGTGCGCTGACAATGACTAAACCGATCAGAACCCTCTTCATCGGCGGCCTGTCCAACGGCCGCATCGTCTTCGACTATCTGACGAAGAACCGGCATGTCGATCTCGGCCTGTGCGTGACCTATCCGGACGATGCCGACAGACCGCGCCACTCACCCTTTCCGGACGCGCCGCACATCCTCAAGACCGGCTCAGCCAAGTCGGTGATGGACCGGATCGAGGCCTACGACCCCGAACTTGTCATGGTCGCCGGCTGGTCGGAGCTGGTGCCTGACCGGCTGCTGAAAATTCCCCGAATGGGCGTGGTCGGCTTCCATCCCTCGAAATTGCCGATGGACCGGGGCCGGTCCGTTCTCGCCTGGCAGATCGCGGACGGCTACACCGAAACGGCGCTGTCCATGTTCTACTATGCGACCGTGCCCGATAGCGGCGACATTATCGGGCAGGAAAGAATACCGATTTCCGAGAACGACTATATCGGGGACGTTCTGGACAAGATCGATGCGGCGACGCGCTCCCTCATGCGGGCCTATTTCCCGCTCTTCCGACAAGGTCTCGCTCCCAGAAGGCCCCAGTCTCTGAATGACGTCAACTTCCGGCGGCTCCGCACGAGCGACGATTCCGAGATCGACTGGAGCCGCGACTCGCGGGACATCTATAATCTGGTTCGAGCCATCTCGGACCCCTATCCTTGCGCCACGACGACACTGGACGGGCAGCGGTTCTTGGTGAAGCGGGCGGAGATCCTGGACGGTTTCCCATTCGGCGCCGGTGAGCTTCCCGGGACCCAGGTTGCGAAACTATATGATGACACACGCGTCGTGCGGACGCGCGACGGTTTCATCCGTCTGACCGACACCGCGCGTGTCTGAAACCTCTCTGATCGTGATTGGCGGAGGGGGCAACAGCCGTAGCCTGATCGCCTTTCTGAACGAATCGCCGCGCTACCGCGTCGAAGGCTACACGGATCTTTCAGACCGGGGCGATCTGCTGGGAAAATCCTGGCTCGGCCCCGAAGACGATCTGGATCTGTCTGGCAGGAATGTCGTTATCGGATTGACGTACGCAAACACAGCCGCCGATCGCTCGTTGCGTTACCGCGTGATCGACAGCCTGTCCCGGCGCGGGGCTCTTTTCCCGACCGTGCGGGCGGACTCGGCCCTGGTCGACGCGTCCGCCCGCATGGGCAGGGGCGGTGCCGTCTTCAGGCGCGTGCTCGTCAATTCCGGGACGCACATCGGGGAATACGCCATATTGAATAGCGGAAGCGTCGTTGAACATGACTGCCGCCTAGGCGATCATGCCTTTGTCGGACCGAATGCAACGCTCTGCGGAGGCGTGCAGATGGGCGACCGCGTCTTCGTGGGTGCCGGGGCTGTGGTGAGAGACGATCTGTCCGTGTGCGACGACGTCACCATCGGGATCGGTGCCGTCATTACCCGGTCGATCGAAACCGCCGGAATTTATGTTGGAAACCCGGCACGGCGTCTTGTCGGCGGCTGAAGCCTACAGCGCCATGCCTGCAAACCTTCTGGAAGACGAAACCATGTACCTGTTTCTGAAGCGAGCCTTCGACATCGGCGTGGCCGGCTTCGCGTGCCTGCTGCTTCTACCCCTGCTCATCCCGGTCGCCATAGCCCTCCGGATGACCTCGGAGGGTGAGGTCTTCTACCTGCAGGAACGGGTCGGGCACAAAAATAGGCGTTTCCACATCTACAAGTTCGCCACCATGCTGAAGAACGCCCCGAACATGGCTGGAGGGATCATTACGACGAGGAACGATCCGCGTCTCACGACGCTTGGGGGCATTCTTCGCAAGACGAAGATCAACGAATTGCCGCAGCTCCTCAACATAGTGTTCGGGCATATGAGCCTTGTGGGCCCGCGTCCGGTCATGCCGCAGAGTTTCGATGCCTATCCGGACGAAGTGCAACGCGTCATCTACGATGCCAAGCCCGGCCTGACGGGGATTGGTTCGATCATATTCCGCGACGAAGAGGAAATCATCACGGCGGTGCGGGATGCGGGCGGGGATGTCTGGTCCTTCTACAAGGACACCATCTATCCCTATAAGGGCCAAGTCGAACTCTGGTATCAGGACAAACGGAGCTTCCTGCTGGACCTGAAGCTCATATTCCTGACGGCATGGGCCATCCTGTTCCCGGAAAGCCGTCTTCACGAAAAATGGTTCCCGGACCTTCCCAAGCGCACGTTCTGAACGACCGCCGCGCCGGCCTGCGCGACCCATCCGCGCTTTTCCGCACGAGGGGATCGTCGTTTCGTGTTGTAAGAGATGGCTTGTTTCCCAGCCGGAGCCGATCATATCCGCACTTTCCAAAACGGGCGCATGTTTCGTCTTCACTCGACGAAAAGGCCCGATCATGACCGACCATTCTCCCTCCCTCGGATTGCCCTTCATGGCACCCGCCCAAGCTCAGAAACACATTCTGCTCAACGAGGCGCTGAGTCTCCTGGACGGGGCGGTGCAGCTGGTTCTGTGGGCGATCGGGGCGCTGGCGCCCCCCGACGATCCTGCGGAGGGTGCGGTCTTTGCCTTGGCCGACAGTCCGACCGGCGCGTGGAACGGGCAGGGGGGCAGGCTGGCGCTCTGGACGGCCGGAGGCTGGCGCTTCCTCGCCCCCCAAGCGGGATGGCGCGCCTGGGACCGCACGGCGGACAGGGCCGTGCGCCATGACGGGGCGGGATGGGTGTCTGAGACGCCCGAACAGGCCCCCCGTTTCGGCGTGAACACGCCGGCCGATCCGGTCAACCGGCTGGCGGTGAAGTCGGACGCCGTGCTGCTCTCCCACGACGACGTATCGCCCGGTTCCGGCGACATGCGGCTGGTCTTCAACAAGGCCGCGCCGGACCGCACGGGCAGTCTGCTCTTCCAATCCGCCTATTCGGGGCGCGCGGAAGTGGGACTGGCCGGGCAGGACGACCTGTCCGTCAAGACGAGCGCGGACGGGTCCGTCTGGACCGAGGCGCTGCGAATCGACGCGGGAACCGGGCGGGTGCGCCTGCCCGCGACGCCTCTGGCGTCGGCGCAGCTGAACCTGTTGCCTGACAGCGGCCGCTTTTCCGTAACGGATCCGTCCACAGATCCAGGGGCCGGTGCCTTTCGGGCACCCGACTACCTGTCGCCCTATAATGGCAGCGTCTTCTCGGCAGGCGGGAAATATTTTTCGGGCAGCCAGACCTATGGCGGCCCGGAAGCCACGCTGGACGAACCCGTGCGGGACCTGATCGACAGGCTGCGGTCCCCGTCACGCCGGGCTTACGGCACGGCCTTCCACTTGCTGCGGATCACGGCCGGGTCCGGGACGGGGGCTCCGATACGCGTGGGCGGCAACGACTATCCGCTGATCATGACGAACCGCGGGGCGATCGTGCCGCCGGAGTTCTTCTTGAACATCCACCTCCGCGTCGAAAGCGGCGCAGCCGCTGTGGGGAGGTTCCAGTCCCTGTTCATTGACGGTGTTGAACAGGACGGCCCGGTCTCACTCGATCCGGTCGACGGCTGGGTGCAGGTGACGCAGCAGTCCGTGTCCCCGGAAGCCGAGGCGTTCGACTACGACTTCAACTTCTCCCGCATCGGCGCCTCGCCGGGCACGCAGCTGCTGATCGCCCTGCCCGTTCTGGCCGTGGGCACGCTGGACATGGGGCCGGGACGCCTGATCGGCGCGCGCCCGTCGCTGCGGGCTTGGAGCTAGGCGTGCTCGCGCACGGCGTCGATGACGCGGTCCTGGTCGGCCTCCGTCAGGTACGGGCTCATGGGCAGGCTGATGATGTGCGGGGTGCAGTCTTCCGTATTCGCCATGCCGCCCGCGCCCACGGGATAATGGGCATAGGCGGACTGTTGGTGAATGGGGCGGGGATAGTAGCGGGCCGTGGGTATCCCTTGCGTCTTCAACGCCGCGCCCATGGCGACGGGATCGTCCACCTCGATCGTGTATTGCGCCCAGGTCGATACCACCCCGTCCATCACGGTCGGCAGACGGCGCACCGCCGTTTGCGCCAGCCCGTCGCGGTAGCGGCCGGCAAGGCGGTTGCGGGCTTCGATCTCGTTGCCGAAGACGGCGAGCTTTGGCAGCAGGATGGCGGCCTGGAGCGTGTCGAGGCGGGAGTTCAGCCCGATGCGGATATTGTCGTACTTGTCCGCCCCTTTGCCGTGGACCCGGGCCGAGTCGAGCGCGCCCGCCAGGTCCGCATCGTCCGTCAGCATCGCGCCGCCGTCTCCGTAACACCCCAGCGGCTTGGCCGGGAAGAAGCTGGTGGTCGCCACGTCCGCCCAGGATACGGGATGGCGTCCGTCCAGCGTCGTGCCGAATCCTTGCGCGGAGTCGGCGATGAGCTTCAGGCCGAACGCCTTCGCGATAGGGGCGATGGCCGGATAGTCCGCGCTTTGGCCGAAAATGTCGACCGCGATGACGGCCCGGGGCGTCAGCTCACCCGCCGCGACCACGCCTTCGATGGCGGCCCGCAGGGAGGCGGCCGACATGTTGTATGTCTCGCGGTCCACGTCGACGAAGACGGGTGTCGCCCCCTGCAAGGCGACGCATTCCGCCGTGGCGCAGTAGGTGAAGGACGGCACGAACACCGCATCGCCCGGACCGACGCCCCAGACCATCAGCGGCAGGATCAGGGCGTCCGTTCCGTTGGCGCAGCCCAGCGCGTGCCGCGCCTGGCCGAATTCCGCCAGCTTCGCTTCGAACTCGCGCACTTCGGGGCCGAGAATATACTGGCCGTGGGCCAGCACGGCGGCGATGCCGGCTTCGATTTCGGGGCGCAAGGCGTCCTGTTGCGCGGCGAGGTCGATGAAATTCATGGCAAGTCCCGTTTACTGGCCGAGCGGAGCGGGAAACGGTCCGGTTCTCCCGCTTTTATCGCCCACGGCCCCTAACCCGGCGGGGTGTCCGGCGCCACTGACACAGTGTTGCCGAACATGTTGCCGTCGGCATGGTCGGTCGGTCCGCTTCCCGGCTCGCCACCCGACTGCGGAGACGGGGCGGCCCGCCCGTCCAGTATGTCGAGATAGAGCCGGGCCAATGCGTCGTAGCGGCGGTGGTCCAACAACCATTTGCGGCCCCGGGCGCCGATGGCGTCGCGTTCGGTTGCGTTCATCGCGGCATAGCGGTCGATTTCCGTCGCCAGGGCCTTGGGGTCGTTGGCTGGGACGAAACTTCCGCTTCCCGCTTCGTTCAGCATGGACGGAAAACCATAATAGGAGGCCACGACCGGTCGGCCGGACAACATATAGTCGGTGAGCTTGTTGAGCGACTGTCCGTATTCCAGCACGGGCGTCGGATGGACCCCGAACCAAAGCAGGTCGGCGCGTCGCAGCACGGACTGGACCTGGCCTTTGTCCACGCGCGGCGCGAAGTGTAGATTGGGCAGGTGGGCATGCCGGGCTTTGTAGTCGTCCAAAAGGTAACCGCTCCCCACCACGACGAACCGCACATCCGTCCGGCCCGCCATGCGCTCGGCGCACGCGAAGAATGTCTCCATCGCGTTGCTGACGCCGACCGTGCCGGCATAGACCACCTTGAAGACACCATCCGGCAGATAGGTGTCCGCATAACCGTCCGGCAGGGGGGCCGGATCTTCCAGGATGGAGGGCTCGACACCCATGGGCACGCAATAGGTCGGCTTGGCCTCGCCCAGGACTTTGGCCACATGGGCGCCCAGATTGGGCATGGTGCCCACGATGATGTCGGCCTGCCGGTATCCGAACCGCTCCACTCGCGCGAGCCCGCGGATCAGCGGATTGCGGGGCGACCATCCCCCTTCCTCCACAAGAAGCAGCGGCCAGATGTCCCGGATCTCCACGACCAGCTTGGCCCCCGTGCAGCGTTTGATCCACGCTCCGCCGATCACGCTCAGCAGGCTGAGGCTGGACGCGATGACGATATCGGGCTTGGGCATGCGCCTTATGGGAAGCGTCATGACGCGGCGCTCGAAATCCAGCCAACTCGCCATGCGGCGTTTGGAGTTGGCCAGGCGGTATTTCAGCGTCCGCAGCCAATAGACCCGGACGCCCTCTTCCACCGTTTCCCGGATCGCGCCGGGTACAGGGTCGATCTCGGCCAAATGGTTGGAGTCGGACGTGATCAGCACGGATGTGTGACCCATCCGCGCGAACTGTTCCAGCAATCGGAACCCGCGCGAGCCGACATTGGCGATGCGGGGCGGCACGACATATTTGGCGATCAACCAGATCGTCCGGGTCATGGGGTCTCGACAAGGCTTTCCGGAGCGTCCGGCGTCTTCGGATGCGCGCCGTCACCGGGTTCGCCCAGCAGCGTTCGGGTCATGGACAGGAGCGTCCGGCTCTCGGCCTCCCAGCTATAATGCTCCTCTATCGCCGCCCGCCCGCGCTGGCCCATGCGTTCGGCCTCGTCCGGATGGTCGAGTATCCACTGCATGGCTCCGGCGATGGCCGATACATCCATCGGATCGACCAGCAGGCCGCATTCCGCCTTCTCGATGATGTCCCGCCACAGTGGAAAGTCCGAGGAAATGACGGGCAGGCCTGCCGCCATATATTCGAACATCTTGATCGGCAAAGTCAGCATTTCGTGCTCGATCGGCCGGAGAAGGACCAGGCCGGCACGGGCGTCGCCGAGCAAGCTCGCAACCTCCTGCCGCGACACCCAGCCGTCCCAAATGACGCGTTCCCATTCGGGCTTGGACAAGATCCGTTCTTCCAGCGACGGCGGGAAGAATGTTCCCGCCAGCCGCAGACGCGCGTCAGGGTCTTCCAGTTTCGCAACGCCGTCCATCATGCCGTCAATGTTGCGATTCTCCGTCAAGCCGCCGACATAGGCGAATTGTTTGGGACGGTCGGCATAATCGCGCTGGGCCGGGGGAATGAGTTCGGACAGGATCGGGAAGTTCCTGATCAGATGTGTCTTGCGCGGGGGGAAACGCCGGACGATCTGTTCGGTGGGCGCAAGGATGCCATCGAACCAGTGCCCGGCAATCCATTCCGTCGCCCTGACGAAAGGCGGCAGAACCCCCTGGCGAATTCAGGACACACACCCACTCACTGATTCATTCACCTACTTGGTGGTGCTCGAAGATGGACGGAGGGAA
>JBCCCX010000047.1:0-15158 GCA_039033275.1 Pseudomonadota bacterium
GTCGAGCGGAACGCGCAACAGCCACATGTCGGACTTGATCGACCGCGGCTTCGACGTGATCGGCCAGACGCCAGTCGCGCCGCCGCCCGCGCCGCCTTCCACGCCCGCGCCGTCTGCGAACCTGATAGCTGCAAGCGCTCCGACCTGGCCCGACGCGCCTTCAGGACCGCAAGCTTGGGCGTTGCAGATCGACGGCTTCGACAGCCCGGCGGAGGCCGCCATAATGTCCGAGACGCTGGCGCGCGTCTTCGGCCGGGGCGTGTCGGGATCGCGCCGCTCGTTACGAGACGGCCGCCTATCGCACAGCATCCGCGTGGACGCGCTCGACCAGGCGACGGCCCGCACGCTTTGCGCGCACCATGGCGAGCTGCTCGGCATCGCACCGCGCCGGTGCAAGGTTTTATCCATCGTCAAATCCGGCTAAGGAGCGCGCATCCGGTCGACGCTTGGCCGGTCGGTAACTGGCCGGTCGATAATTGGCTGGCCCACATTCAGAGTGCGCGCATCCATGAAAGAAATCGCCCCATCTACTTCCCGGAAACCGTTGCGCCTATGAACGGCCTCACCAGCCGCGTGCCGGTCGTGCGGACCGCGAACGCCCTGCGTGCGCGCATGTCGGACTATGCAGAGGCCCGCCACCGCACCGTGCTCGTGCCCACCATGGGCGCTCTGCATGAGGGGCACTTGTCGCTCGTGCGCATCGCCAAGCGTCTGGGCGACCGGGTGATCGTGTCGATCTACGTCAATCCGACCCAGTTCGCGCCGGGCGAGGATTTCGACGCCTATCCGCGCGACACGGCGGCGGATCTCGACAAGCTGGCGTCCGAAGGCGTGGACCTCGTCTACACGCCGGACGCGCACAGCATGTACGCGACCGACCACAGCACGCGAATCATCGTGGGCGGCGTGGGAGACGGATTGGAGACAGACCACCGGCCGACCTTCTTCCACGGCGTCGCGCTCGTCGTGCTGAAACTGTTCAACCGGGTCGGACCCGACCTCGCCGTGTTTGGGGAAAAGGACTATCAGCAGCTGGCCGTGATCCGTCGCATGGTGCGAGACCTCGATCTTCCCGTCGAGATCGTCGGCGCACCCATCGCGCGCGACGCGCAAGGCCTCGCCCTGTCTTCGCGCAACCGCTATTTCGACGAAAAACAGATCGAAACCGCGCGACGGCTCAACGCCGTCATGTTCGCCGCACGCGACCGGCTGGAAGCGGGCGAGCCGTCCGGAACGGTCCTGGCGGACGCGCAATCCGCCCTCGGTGAGGCCGGTTTCGACACGGTGGACTATGTCAGCCTGGCCGGCGCCGCGTCCCTGGCCCTGCATGATGGCGGAACCGTGTCCACGCCCCAGCGCCTGCTCGTCGCCGCGCACTGCCACGGCGTGCGACTGATCGACAATTGCGCCGTCCAGCCACCCGAGGACAATTCATGATCACGCTGCACCATCTCGAAAATTCCCAATCCATCCGCATTCTCTGGCTGCTGGAGGAATTGGGAAGCGAATATGGCTTCAAGATGTACGACCGCGATCCGGACACTATGCTCGCCCCGGCGGCGTACAAGGCGGTCTCCCCGCTGGGCACGGCGCCGGCGATCACACATGACGGGCTGGCGCTGTCCGAGAGCAACGCGATCATCGACTACATACTCGACCATGCGGACGATCACGCCTTGCGACCCGCGCCTGGCGATTCCGACCGCGCGCAATACCTCTTCTGGTTCCATGCCGCGCAGGGCTCCTACCAATCGCTGCAAACCGGGCGCTTCGTCAACGGTCTGGCCGTGGAGCGTTCGCCGCGCCTGGTGCGCGGCCTCATCCGCAAGGTGATGGGCATGCTCGACGCGGCCTTCTACGGCCCGCGCCTGAAAGCCGTCGCGACGCGGATGGAGGACGACCTGTCCCGCCACCCCTTCCTGGCCGGGAACCGGTTCACCGCAGCCGACATCGCGTTTGGCTACACATTGCAAATGGCATCCATGCGCGGCGATCTGGGCGAAGACTATCCGAACACGCAGGCCTATGTGGAGCGGATGGAAGCCCGTCCCGCCTGGCAGGCCGCGCTCGCCAGGGACGGCAAGTTCAAGGGCGTGCCGGGCTGAGCGCAGATAAAGGTTTCGTCCACCATCGCCTGCCAAAGGCGGGTTCCGATTTAACATGGAGCATTTAAGCTCCGCGCCACCACTTCGCCGCGATTCCCGCACAGGTCGGGCGTCGCACAGACTAGCAGGGACCGCCAAGACCATGCGACACCACTTCCACGCGCTTGCCTCGACCGCGTCCGTTCTCGCCCTCTGCACGGCGGGTTCGGCCCTCGCCCAGACGCCCCAGGCCGAGCTGGAGCCCGATGACGGTTTCGTCGTCGTGGACGAGATCGTCACCATCGGCACACGCCGTATCGCGCGATCCGCCGCCGACACGCCGGCCCCCGTCGACGTCATCACGGCGGTCGAATTCACCCGCGCCGCGTCCGACGACGTGCAGGACTTGCTGCGCACGTCCGTCCCATCCTTCAACGTCGCCACGCAGCCCATCTCCGACGACGCGACCATCGTGCGCCCCGCCAACCTGCGCGGCCTGTCGCCGGACCAGACGCTGGTCCTGCTGAACGGCAAGCGCCGTCATCGCGGCTCCGTCATTACCTTCTTCGGCGGCGGCGTGTCGGACGGAGCGCAGGGCGTGGACATCGCGTCCATCCCGGCGATCGCTTTGAAACAGGTCGAGGTGCTTCGCGACGGGGCGTCGTCGCAATACGGCTCCGACGCTATCGCCGGTGTCATCAACTTCGTCCTGAAAGACGCCCCCGAGGGCGGCGTGTTCGAAGCGCAATACGGCTCCACATATGATGGCGACGGCGACCAGTACCGGGTCTCCGGCAATATCGGCCTGCCGCTCGGCCCGCGCGGATTCGCCAGCATTTCGGCCGAATACGGCGAAGCGGACGGCACGTCGCGGTCGGTCGCACGGCCCGACGCGCTCGCCTTCGCCGCCGCCGGCAATGCGGCCGCCGCCGATTTCTCCACGATCACGGGCGGCTTCAACAGCGACGTCCCGCAATATTGGGGACGCTCCGAAGTCGAGGACGACCTGAAACTGGTGCTCAACGCCGGGACGGTCCTGGGCGACACGACGGAAGGTTACCTGACCGCGACCTATAGCGAGCGGACCGTGTCCAACGGCTTCTTCTACCGCGCCCCGACCGACTTCTTCTCCATCTATGGCGGGCCGAGCGTGGACCCGCTGACCGGCGCGGCCAGCAACGCGGCCGATGCGGTCGGATCGATCCTGGTCGGGGACCTGGACGGGCTGGGCGCAGGCAGCGCCTGCCCGGCCGGCATTCCGCTGACGCAAGGCGGCAACCTGCCCGATCCGGCGATCGCGGCGCAGGTCGCGGCGGATGGCAACTGCTTTTCCCTGCTGGAACCCTTCCCCGGCGGCTTCACCCCGCGTTTCGGCGGCGACAATAGCGACTATAGCGTCACGGCCGGCGTGGAGGGCGCGTGGGACATCGGCACGGGCGTGGCCTATGATTTCTCCATCAAGCACGGCGCCAACGAGACTGACTTTTTCATCCTGAACACGATCAATCCGTCGCTCGGCAATGCCTCTCCGCGCGACTTCCGCCCCGGCGGACAACGCCAGACGGAGACGACGCTCAACGCAGATTTCGCCTATCTGGTCGATCTCAGCCTCGCCTCGGAACTGTCCATCGCCTTTGGCGCGGAATATCGCGATGAGACGTTCGACATTCTGGAGGGCGACGAAGCGTCCTACGCTATCGGCCCGCTAGCCCTGCAGGGTTTCGGCTCGGGCGCGAGCGGGTTCACCGGTTTTTCCGAGACGACGTCGGCGTCGCAGGACAGTGTTGCGGCCTATCTTGAACTGGAAGCCGACATCACCGGCGCCATGACGCTCCAAGGCGCGTTGCGTTATGAAGACTATTCCGCCTTCGGCGACACGCTCGACTACAAGATCGCAGGCCTCTACCGCATTACACCCGCCTTCACCGTGCGGGCGACCCATTCGACCGGCTTCCACGCACCGACCGCCGGGCAGGCCAATGTGCGCCGTATCACGACGCTCATCGACGACGGGTTGCCGGTCAACAGCGCGCGCCTGCCCATCGCGTCGGCCGCAGGCCAGCTGACGGCGGACTTCATCGAAGCACGCGACGGCGCACGGCCGGAACTCGGTGTGGAAACGGCCGATATCTTCACGCTCGGCGCGGCGTTCGACCTCGGCCCGACGCAGTGGACGGTGGATGCCTATCAGGTCGATGTGGACGACCGGATCGCGCTGGCCGAGGATATCGACTTCGGACAAGTCCTGGCCTTCACGGCCGCGCAGAACGGCGTCACCCTCGCCCCCGGCGCCACGCCCGGTCAGGCTTTGGTCCAGCTGGAAGCCGCCGGCGTCGTAAACCGGGCAGACTTTGCCGGGTTCGAGAACCTGGTCAACATCAGCTACTTCGCCAACACGTTCGGGACGCGCACGCGCGGCGTAGACGTGGTCGGCCGCCTACCCTTCGCCTTCCTGGACGGGGCGTCCGAACTGACGGTCGCGGCGAACTATAATGAAACGGACGTGACCGACATTGGCCGCGTCAATCCCATCGGGCCGGACCGGGTCGCCGCGCTGGAAGACCTGCTGCCGAACTGGAAGGGTTTTGCGAGCTGGAGCCACGCGCAGGGGCGCTGGCGCGGACTGCTGCGGGCTAACTATTTCAGCGGCTGGGACGACACGGTCTTCGGCGTGCCGGACCAAGGCGCGGAAGTGCTGATCGATGCGGAAGTGGGCTTCGAGGCCATGGACGGGGTCGAGTTGATCGTGGGCGCGAACAATCTGTTCGACAACTTCCCGGACGAATCGCAGGGCCTCGCGCCTGTCTTCGGACAGGTCTATCCCGACTTCTCCCCGTCCGGTTTCATCGGCGGCCAGTGGTACACCAAGCTGCGCGTGACCTTCTAGGACGCGCATTCGCGCAGGCGCTTGCTGCGCCTCGCGGACGGGTCGCGAAGAAAGGGGACGGGGGACGCCCGCGGCTGGGTCGACACGCGATGCGCACGTCAACATGCGATTAAGAAGGCGAGGCCTTCCGTGAAGATTGCCCAGCAACGCGGCGGCGACCGGAGCAGGAGCGGCGGAACGGTTGAGAGCCGCTCCGAAGACACTGTCCGGGCGGTCCGGGCGAGCCTGCCAGGGCCCGGTCCGATCCGCGAACGCCGGCTTTCCGTGCGGGGCGGTTGGCGTCCCACCCTCCCCCGTCTGCCGGAAAGCGCACACCCGTTCTAGCGCGGCTGAAAGGGACGAGGATTTAATTGTCGTTTATTCCCCAAACCCTTGAAAACACGAACGCTTTTTCAAGCGTTACCGAGGATGGGGCACAGTCCGCCCCTCACCATGCCCCGAGCTCGACCAGTTTTTTCATCAGCCGGGGCGGCAGCGCATCCATGTCATCCAGACTAGCTCCCAGATCCTCCGGCGTGTCTTCCGGTTTAAGATAACGCCATCCCTGGAAGGCGCGGCGGGGGGTCGGCACGACCGGGATCAAGGTCGGCTCCATCAGGATGGAGCACGCCTTGCGCCCGCCCTTCTGCGTCTCTTCCAGTCCGACGATGGGATTGCGGCAGAGGATCATGCCCTTTATGACCCAGTAGATCGAGCCGCCCGCCAGGATGGCATCCTTCTGTTTGGGAAACATGCGGGTGACGTGTTCGTGATGGGCGGACAGGCCCCGGGCCGTGCGGCGGCCGACCACCTTCGTCTGCCAGTCGGCCAGGGATTGGATCGATTTCGATCCGACGGAGAGTTTCTGGAGATGCATCACGGTGCCTCGCGACATAGGGTCAGGCGCGATCTTGGCAAGGCTCTGGCGCTGTGCAGGGTGCGGGCCTAAGGTCGGCCCCATGACCCGATCGATCTCCTCCCTCGCCGCCCTGCTCCTCCTGACGGCCTGCGCCACCGTGCCGGCCGACACCGATCCCAACGTCGTTCTCCAGACCGAACTGGGCGAGATCGAGATCGAGGTCTATCCTGACCGCGCGCCCCTGTCGGCGGGCGACTTCCTGAAATATGTCGACGAAGGCCTGTATGACGGCGAAGGCTTCTACCGCGTCGTGCGGGCCGACAACGACGCGCGTGGCCAGGGGATGAGCTTGATCCAGGGCGGCGTCATTGGCGACGAGTTTGACACGCCCCCGATCGCGCATGAGCGCACGACGGAAACGGGCCTGTCCAACGTGCGCGGCGTAGTCAGCATCGCCCGGCTGGAGCCTGGCACGGGCAGTGCGGGCTTCTTCTTCATCAATATCGGGGACAACAGCTTTCTAGATACGGGCGGGATGCGAAATCCCGACGGCGAAGGCTACGCCACTTTCGGCCGGGTCGTGCGCGGCATGGACGTTGTAGAAGCCATCCAGGCCGGCGACACCGGCGCGAAAAGCCCTTACGCGGTCACGGACACTCAGTACCTGACGGAGCCGGTCATCATCACGCGCGCATTCCGGACGGGCGAATAGCGTTGCGCGCCGAATGGACATGACCAGGCCCCGCGTCTAAGCGCCGCCCATGACTGACAGCCCCGTCCAGGTCGACTTCGTGTCGGATTTCGTGTGCCCATGGTGCTGGCTCGGCTACAAGCAGTTCATGGCGGCCGCCAAGGGGGCCAAGCCCCGGCCGCAGCTGACCTTCCGGCCCTATATGCTGGACCCGTCCGTGCCGGAAGAAGGGCAGGACTACCGCGACTACATGGCCGCCAAGTTCGGGACGGCGTCCAAGGACCGCTTCAAGGAGAGCCGCGCCCACCTGGAAATCGCCGGAAAGACATTCGGTATCGACTTCGACTTCTCCGCCATTACCCGCCGTCCCAACAGCCTGCACGCGCACCGGCTAATGAAATGGGCTCAAGGCGCCGGAGGGGGAGAAGATGCCGCTGACGCCGTGGCGGAAGGCATTTTCCGCGCCTATCACGAGCAGGGCCGCGACATTGGCGACGTGGATGTACTGGTCGGGATAGCGGAAAGCGCTGGGCTGGACGGCGATCTGGTACGCGAACTGCTAGAGCGCGACGACGACAAGCTGGAGATCCAGCAGGAAGCCATGTTCTTCAAAGGGTTGGGCGTGTCCGGCGTGCCGACCTTCATCTATAACGGCCAGTTCGCCGTGCAGGGCGCGCAGGAACCGGACAAGCACCGCCGCGCCTTCAAGGAAGCTCTGAAAAACCCACCCGCCGCCTAAGGAGATCCCATGACCACGTTCCAGATCGTCGCGCTCTATGTCGCGCTTACATTGTTGTTCAATCCTTTTCTGATGATGCGCATCGGCCTGGTGCGGCAGAAGAAGCGCATCAATCTGGGCGACGGGGGCGATCCGGACATGCTGGCCCGCGTGCGGGCGCACGGCAATTTCACTGAGGTCGCGCCGCTGGCCCTGATCGGGCTGATTGCCATCGCCATGATGGGCGGGTCGCCGGTCATGCTGCACCTGTTCGGCGCGGCCTATTTCATCGGACGCATTCTGCACTTCCTCGGCATGAACGGCATTTTCGGCCAGGGGCGGCTGATCGGCACGCTGCTGACCCTGCTGGTCTTCGTCGGCGAGGGTCTCTACCTGCTCTATCTCATCTTCATGCACGGACCCGTCTGACTTGGCCCTTCGCGATCCCCTCTCGCTCGAACCACTTGACGCGCCCCTATCGGCGCTGATCGACCATGCGCGCGCAGCCGGGGCGGACGCGGCCGACGCGCTCGGCCTGTATGGCCGCGCCTCCTCCATCAGCGTACGCGGCGGCGAAGTCGAGGACATCGACAATAGCGAGGGCTTCGACGTGGGACTGCGCGTGCTGGTGGGCAAGCGTCAGGCTTGCGTGTCGTCCTCCGACCTGTCGCCCGCTTCCGTTCAGCGTCTGGCGGAGCGGGCCGTGGCCATGGCCAAGCTCGCGCCCGAAGACCCCTATTGCGGCCTCGCCCCCGAAGACCGGCTGTCGGAGCGCCGCGATGCGGACGGTCTGGAGCTGTTCGACCCGACCGAACTGTCGCCGGACCAACTGAAAGAGCGCGCCCTGGCCGTGGAGGCGGCCGCCCTGTCCGTGCCCGGCGTGCGCCAGGCGGAAGGGGCATCGGCCAGCACGGCCTGGTCGGCAGTGCGTCTGCGCACGAGCGCCGGTTTCGACGGCGGTTACGCCACGTCGCGCCACGGCCTGTCCGTGTCGGCGCTGGCGGAAGCTGACGGCGCGATGGAACGCGACTACGACCATGACGGAACGCGCTGGTTCGAAGATTTGAAAAGCCCCGATGAGATCGGACGCACCGCCGGGGAACGGGCGGTCGCCCGTCTCGGTGCGTCGTCCATGCCATCCGGGTCCGTGCCGGTCGTGTTCGACCGACGCGTGTCGGGCAGCCTCATAGGGGCGCTGATCGGCGCAATCACCGGCACGTCGGTCGCGCGCGGCGTGTCCTTCCTGAAGGACGATCTGGGCGCGCGGCTGTTCCCGGAGGCAGTGCGCATCACGGAAGACCCGCTACGCCGGCGCGGCCTGTCCTCCCGCCCCTTCGACGGGGAAGGCGTGGCGACGGCCGCGTTCGACATCATCCAGGGCGGCCGCCTGACCGAATGGCTGCTCAACATGAGTGCGGCGCGCCAGCTCGGCCTGGAAACGAACGGACACGGCGCGCGCGGTCTCAGCAGCCCGCCCGGCATCAGCACGTCCAACGTGGCGCTATGCGCGGGAACACTGTCCCCGGACGCGCTTGTGGCGCAGGCGGGCAGCGGGCTTCTGGTACGCGAAATGTTCGGGCCGTCGCTCAACGCGACGACGGGCGACTATTCCGTGGGCGTCTCGGGCTTCGCCATCGAGAAAGGGGCGCTCGCCGGGCCGGTCAGCGAGGTCACGATCGCGGGCAATCTGCGCGACGTCTTCGCCAGCCTCATCCCCGGCGACGATCTGCACCACCAATACGAGACCAACGCGCCGAGCGTGCTGGTCGAGGGCTTGACGGTTGCCGGCCGCTGACTTGTCGGGCGTCGGGGCGTCCGACGCGGACGATCTGGCGCTGATCGAACGCGCTGTAAGGCAGGCCGGCGCCATCTGCCTCGCCGCCTACCATCGCGACGACGCCGAAGTCTGGGACAAGTCGGGTCCGGGCGCGAACAGCCATCTCGTCACCGATGCCGACATCGCCGTGAACGACTATCTGCGGGCCGAGTTGACGGCAGCCCGTCCAGGCTATGGCTGGCTGTCGGAGGAAACGCGCGACGACCAGTCGCGCCGGACCCGCCCGCGCAGTTTCGTGGTCGATCCGATCGACGGCACGCAGGCCTTCATCGACCGCAAGCCCGGTTTCGCCGTATCGGTCGCCGTGATCGAGCAAGGGACGGCCGTGGCCGGATGCGTGTTCAACCCGCTGAAAGACGAATTTTACGCCGCGCGGCGCGGCAATGGCGCGACGATGAACGGCGCGAGGCTTCGCGTAAGGACATGCGGTCACATGAATGGCTGCACGATGGTGGGCTACCCGCGCAAGTTCAAGCGTCTCGGCTTTCCCGACATGCGCTTCAAGATCAGCAATTCCATGGCTTACCGCATGGTCATGGTCGCGGCCGGGCATGCCGACGCGACCGTGTCCTTCACACCGAAATCTGACTGGGATGTGGCCGCCGCCGCCCTGATCGCCCAGGAAGCGGGCGCGGTGGTGACGGACCTTCATGGCACAGCGCCACGCTACGACAGGGAGAGCACGCGCGGCATGGGCGTCATTTGCGCTTCCCCGCCCCTGCACGCCTTGCTATTGGAGCGCGTGAAACCGGTGATGGCCGAGCTTTCGAGCGGCAGGGCCACGCCACAAGATTACCGTTATCTGGGAACGACCATGAGCGACCGCGACACAGCGCCGATCCAACTTCTCCACCTCGTCATTGGCGGTGAGCTGGTGGACCCGAACAAGACCACTTTCAAGGACCTGTCCAAGGTCGATTTCGTCGGCGCCTACGCCAGCTACGCCGAGGCGCACGATGCGTGGAAGTCCGCCGCACAGCGCACGGTGGACAATGCCCACGCCCGCTATTTCATCCTGCACGCGCACGAGCTGATCGACCCGGACAAAGACGGCGTCATTGGCTGATCCGTCCACGCCGGAGACCGCGGTGGATCCTGGCGCGGAGCCGGGCGTACTCGAATCCGGCGATCCGAGAGACACTCCGGACGCCAAGGACAAGACCATCCTGGCGCGGCTTTGGCACGGCTATCTGGCCCCGCAGAGCGGGCGGCTAATCCTGGCCGGAGTATTCATGCTGGCCTACGCCGCCTCCATGGCGGCCTATCTCTTCGTGGTGCAGATCGTCATCGACGCGGGCTCCGACACGCAGGTCGTGTCCTACGCCAAACAGGTTTTGCCTTTCGTCATCGGCATCCCGCTCATCAGCGGGGCCGCCAACTATCTTCAGCGCATCGAAACGAACCGCATCGCGCTGAACGCCGTGGCCCGCATGCAGACGGACATGTTCGACGCGGCCGTCCGGACCGATCTGGCCACCTTCTCGCGCGAGCCGTCCGGCACGCTGATCTCGCGCTTCGTCTCCGATGTGGGCGTGGTGTCGAACGGGCTGATCCGGGTGATCGGCAATCTCGTTCGGGACGTGCTGACGGTCGTGTTCGTCGTCGCCGGCATGCTGTGGCAAAGCTGGCAGCTCTCGCTCGGCATGGCGGTCTTCGTGCTGGCGCTGGCACCGCTGATCGCCCTGTCGCGACGGATGCGCGGCTCGGCCAGTGACGCGCAGGCCCATGTCGGGCGCATCACATCGGATCTGAAACAGAGCTTCGACGGCGCGCAGCTTGTGCGGACCTACGGGCTGGAAGACCGGGAGCGTGCCCGCCTCGGCGGAGGCTTCGCGGAGCGCATCCGCCTGTTCCTGAAGCTGGTCAGCCAGCAGGCACGGGTCGATCCGCTGCTGGAAATACTGGGCGGCATCGCCATCGCCGTCGTGCTCGTCGCCGGGGTCTGGATGATCGGCCAGGACTTGGTCACGGCGGGCCAGATCGTCGCCGTTCTGACCGGCCTACTGATCCTTGCGCCGCGCCTGCGCGCGCTCGGCACGATGAACAATGTGGTCCAGGAAATGCTCGCCAGCCTGTCGCGCATCTTCGCGGTCGCCGACATGCGCTCGGCCGTGACGGAAACTGACGCGCCGGTCGTGCTGGAGCGCGCGCAGGGCCGCGTTGAGTTCCACGACGTCCATTTCGCCTACGCCGACGGCACGCAAGCCTTGCAGGGCGTGAGCCTCCATGCCGATCCGGGGGAGCGTATCGCGCTCGTCGGGCCGTCGGGCGGGGGCAAGTCCACCCTGCTGAACCTCGTGCCGCGCCTGTTCGATCCGGACACAGGCGCAGTTTTAGTCGACGGCCACGATGTGCGTGCGCTGTCGCTATCCAGCCTGCGCCACCAGATCGCGCTGGTCAGCCAGACCGTCACGCTATTCTCGGACACGGTCGCGGCCAATGTCGCGCTCGGTCGCGAAGGCGCGTCCCGCGAAGACATCGTTGCGGCCGCAAAGGCTGCCGACGCGCACGATTTCATCACCGCCTTGCCCGGTGGCTACGACACGGTGCTGGGCGAGGCCGGAGACACGCTGTCGGGTGGCCAGCGCCAGCGCCTGTCCATTGCCCGCGCCATCCTGCGCGACGCGCCCATCCTGCTGCTTGACGAGGCGACTTCGGCGCTCGACGCCGCCTCGGAAGCCAAGGTGCAAGCCGCCTTGGAACGGCTTTCGGCCGGGCGCACCACATTGGTCGTGGCGCACCGGCTTTCCACCATCCGCGGGGCCGACAGGGTCTATGTCATCGAGGACGGACGCGTGACCGAGGCGGGCACGGAAGCGCAACTCCGACGCAGGAAAGGCGTATTTGCGCGCCTGCGGGCCTTGCAGAGCGCTTGATGGCGCAGAATGCTTGATAGCGCTGAATGCTTGATGGCAGGGGCAAGACCGTCCAGTCAGGCCCGGTTAAGGTGGATTTTGCCAAACCTCACTATCCACCCGACCCGAATCGTTTCGCCAGGAGTTCCGTCATGCGCCAATATCTGACTTCGCTTCTGGCCGCCTCCGTGCTGGCAGGCGGCTCCGTCCTGTCCGGTTGCGCGTCGACGGCATCCGGCGTGCAGACATCATCCCTGTCCAACACGCCACCGGCGACCCTGACGCAGGTCGCACCGGCCGGGACCGTGCTGGCCGTGGTCCGCTATCCTGCTTTCGTGGAAGCGGACGACCAGAACGCATTCGCCGAAAGCTACACGCGGGCCGCCATTGGCGGGCGTGCAGCAGGCTTCAGCACCGCCGGGGCGGAAATGCTCGCCAATTCCGTCGTGTTGAAATCGAACTATTTCGCCATGTCGCTCTACCGCGAACTGACCGAGCGCCTGCCCGAGCATTCCGTCCTGCTGAGCCCGCACCGTGTCTTCCGGAATGCCGATGGCAACCTGACGTCCGAGCCCGTCACGCAGGCCGAATCGATCGCCTCGGTCGTCACGATCGATTTCACAGCCTACACCTTCCCGGATTTCGAGCGCATGATGAGCGACAAGCCGTCGACGTTCGGCGATTTGGTCACACCCCTCGTCACCGTGCGGACCGACCCGCGCGCCTCGGTCGCGTCCGAAGGCATATTGCTCGCCTCCGGCCCCGTTGTGGACGCGGCCGCCGGCGGCAACCACGCCGCCGCGTTGGACGATGCGCGCGCGCTCCAGGGCGGACGCATTGAGGCAAGCGCGCCCGAACTGGACTTTATCAGCTACATTTCCGGCACGCCGCGCCGCTCGCCGGACACGACGCGCCTGTACGGCCCCGCCGATGGTGCGGTCAGGCTCTATCCGGTCGAGACGATCCGGTTGGACCGATACGAACTGGCGACGCTGGACGACACGCAGATGGACGTGCTGGAGGGGCCTTTCACGGAAGCCTTCGCCAACCGGGTCATCCGCTTGATCAATGGCACGGACGCCACAAAGGCGACCATGATGCGCCGCGCGGACGTGATTGCCGACTATGATGAGAGCCTGGCTGCGCTGACGCTGGTCGGCAGCGACGACCCTGACTATCTGGCGCGCCTGCGCTATGCCGAGCGCCTGTTGGAAGCCGAGCAGAAATACCTCTCCGTGCAGTCGCTGCGCCTTTATGACGGCGTGATGAACGGCGAGATGGGTGCGCAGGTCCGCGACATGCTGCAGGAAGAACACCGCGTGATGGAGCGCCGACGTCGGCTCGCGCGCCAACAGAACGTCTCCACCATGGCAGCCATCGCAGCCGCCGTCGGGGCTGTGGCCATCGCGTCCAATAGCAATAATGACGGCCGCGGGGCCAGCACGGGCGAGATACTCGCGACGCAGGCCATGCTCCAGGGGGCGATGTTTTCCGTCACCGAGGCGATGCGGCGCAACCGCCTCTCCAAGGAGGCAGGCTACAACTACATATCCTCCGTCATGCCGACGCTCGATGCGCAGACGGATATTCAAGTCGATCTGATCGACAGCAACGAGACGATCACGGCGATCCGATTCGAGGACCTGAAGGAGAAGCTGAGCGAACTCTACGCCGAGAACCAGCGCGCTCTGGACGTGACGGCGACGCGCTGCGCCTATGACGGGCCCGATGGCCAGGGCACCTGGCTGGGGGCGTGCGCAAACGGCATGGCGGAGGGCACGGGGGTCGGTGTGTTCCGCAACGACCAGGGCGATCTTGTCGAGCATTACGGTCATGCCCGTCAGGGCCGGGCCGAGGGTCCGGGCTACCGCATCGTGCGCACGCCGGACGAATCCATTTCCATCGAGGGCACTTTCGCGAACGGCCTCCCGGACGGCGTTGCCCGGGTCGAGCGTTCAGGTTCCGTTGTGAATAGGCAGTTTAAGGACGGACGCGACTTGGGCGCGGTCATAGCCCTTCTTCCCGTGGCCTCTCCCTTCGATTTGGACCGTAACGAAATGGACCCCCCGACCGGATGAAGACGAAGCTAATCAGCACCGCTCTTGCCCTGCTTCTGCCCCTGACGGCCGCAGCGCAGGCTCCCTTGGACGCATCCGCGCCTGCTGCGCCGGACCGCTCGGAACAATGCGTGACGCTGATGTCCGGCTTTCCCGACGACAGCCCTGATGCGCGTTATGTTTTCTTCCGGCTGAGCCAAGAACTGGCCAAGGACGTCACGCCGGAACTGTCATCGCTCATGGCCCGGTACATGGCGGAACATGAGGCAGAGCGCCTGCCCACCGACACGCCCATGATCGAGGTGGTCGAGACCATCGCCGACCCGGTGCTTCGCCAGGCGGCTCCCGCGCGGACCGTGGCCGGCATGGCGCACATCGCCTATTTCGACGCGCTTTGCGGTCGCTTCGTCCAGGGACAGGTGGACAGCCTGGCGGCTTACGATGACGAACTGGCCGGATCGGACCTGGTCATCCGGGAAGACGCCCTCTACCTGCGCCAGATCCTGGCCGAGGCGCTGAACCGTCTCGGTGCGGGCAACCGCGCCGCCGTCCAGGCCTACTCCCGGTCTCTCGTGACCGAACGCGACGACATCGAATATGTCGGTTTCGAGGACGAGGTGGACGATCTCGAAGCTCTTTACATGGGCGATCTCGACACGAAGCTGGCCCGGTCCAACGATGCGGTCAACGAGTCCGTCGATACAGAAGGTTTCGAGGACGCGGCCGCGCTGGCCCGATCGCTACAACAGCAGGCGCGAAAGCGCGCCAGCGAAGACCGGCTCTACACCTTGTGCTCGATCATGCCGAACTGCCGGGCCCGGTAACCGCATCACGCCGTGAGGTCCCGCCAACGCAACATCGCGGTTTTCTCCATCTCGGCGCTGGACCTGTTCGCCGCCGCGCTCGGCGCCTTCATCCTGATCGTGCTGGTGCTGTTCCCCTACTACCGGCTGGGCGGGACCGACACGTCCATGGAGGAGCTGGAGGAACTGGTCGAAAAGCGCCGTCTCGTGGCCGCATCGACCCAGTCCGAGATGGCGGAAATCCGCGCCATCCAGGCCGAGATCCGCCTGCTCGACCGGCAATACCGCACCACGGAAGAGAACATGTCGGACGTCGAGGCGCGGCTGCGCGAGGTGCAGCAGCAGACCGCCGACATCCAGATACCCGAGCCGCCACCCGTGCCACAAC
>JBCCCX010000048.1:0-15082 GCA_039033275.1 Pseudomonadota bacterium
ATTTTCCTCCCCCTTCAGGGGGAGGTGCCGAAGCGCAGCGCAGGCGGAGGGGGCTGTTTGCAGTACAGCGCCTACCTTTACCGAGCGCGCCCCCTCCGACCCTGCGGGCCACCTCCCCCTAAAGGGGGAGGAAAATATCATGCAAATCGCCATCACGCTCTCTCCGCCCGTTTCCTGCGCCCGACCTTCTCCGCGCTCACCACATTGTATAGTCGCTCTAGTTGGCGGCAGAGAATGTCCAGATTGCGCGGCCCGCCAATATCCTCGATCCGGACCAGAAGGTCGAAATCGCCGTCCACGCGCTGCGTGCAATGTACGTCGCGATAGTCGTAGCCCCGGCGCTCGATCGTGCCGAGCGCGCGGATCAACGTGCCGGAGACGTCATGCAGCACGACCTTGAGCGTGCCGGAGACGCCGGAGGGTTCGAAGGTCTTGTCGCGTTGGAGTTTTTGATCAGTCATTGGATACTTCCAGGCTTATCTCGCGATACTTTAAGGCAAGTAAGGTCAGACCCAATGTGGGCAAGGCGATTGGCAGAAAGAGCCAAATGCTGAATTCAACAGCTCCACCTCCAAGGTAGGTAACGAGTGTCCAAAGGCCAAAGGCTATACCCCCGCCGAAAAATCCGACCATAAAGGCTGATACAAGCAGGAAAGGTCTGACCCACTTATCGTTTCTCGTTTTGGACGCATCCCGCCTATAAGGGCCGAAGAAGCCTCCCGCTTGCCAGAGAAACCAGGGTGAGATTAGGGCAAAGAGCGTCGGCAAAATAAGAAATTGACCAATGTCAGAACTGCCTTGTGAACCAAGCAAGGCAATGACCCCATTGGCCATCCAAACTCCCAGTAAAGCCATGCCTGGGGCGGCGATGCGCAAGGCCAGGGTTGCAACACGCGATCTCACCCTACCGCTCCATCATGTCCGCATTGGACCGTCCCGGCGGGACGAGCGGCCAGACGTTCTCGTTCGGGTCGATCTTGACGTGCATGAGGATCGGGCCGTCGGCTGACAGCAGGCGGTCGATGCCCGCATCCACCTCGTCGGCGGTGCGAACCAGGAAGCTCTCGATGCGAAAGGCCTCGCCGACCTTAGTGAACTCGGGATTGTCGTCCAAGTTCACTTCGGAAAAATTGCGGTCGAAGAAGACCTCCTGCCACTGGCGCACCATGCCGAGCGCGGAGTTGTCCAGCAGCACGATCTTCAGCGGGATGCCGTAGCGGTGCAGCGTCTGCAGCTCCTGGATGTTCATCATGATGGAGCCGTCGCCGGACACGGTGATCACGGTCCGGTTCGGCGCGCCGAGCTTCGCGCCTAGTCCCGCAGGAAGCCCGAAGCCCATCGTGCCGAGGCCGCCAGACGTGATATGGTCTTTCGGATCGTCGAAATAGCAGTGCTGGGCGACCCACATCTGGTGCTGGCCCACATCGCAGGTGAAGATGGCGGCGCTTTCGCCCTCGAACATGGCGTCCGCGCGGCGGGACAGTTTGTGCAGCAGGGACGGCGCGTAGACGCCTGGCGCGGCGTTGGCCTCCGCGCCCGCATAGTCCCATTCATGCATGGCGCGGCGCGAATAGCAGAGCTCCCGCCACGGCTCGATCTGCGCTTTCTCATAAGGTTCGTCGCGGAACGGGTCGAGGGCGGCAAGATTCTTCTTCAGGCTCCCGTCCAGCCCGACATCCGCTCCGCGCAGCTTGTCGATTTCCGCAATGTCGATATCCATGTGAATGACGCGGGCGCCCGGCGCGAACGTGTCGAGCTTGCCGGTCGCCCGGTCGTCGAAGCGCGCACCGGCCACGATCAGCAGGTCGCATTCCTGCACGGCGTAGTTGGCCGCCTTCAGCCCGTGCATGCCCAGCATGCCGAGATAGTGCGGGTGGTCGGACGGCAGGGAGCCGAGCCCTTTGAGCGTGGAGACGACTGGAATCTCCGTGCGCTCGACCAGCTCACGAAGTTCGGACACCCCATCTCCCTGCGCGATGCCGCCACCGATGTAGAAGAGCGGGCGCTCGGCCGCGCGGATCAACGCCTCGGCTTGCGCGATATTCTCGCTCGTGCCCATTTCGGGCTTCTGCTTGGGGTAGGGCCGCCAGCGGTGGCGTTCGGTCGTGACAGCATTGGCCACGTCCTTGGGCAGGTCGATCAGCACGGGGCCGGGGCGGCCTTCGGCGGCGATGAAATAGGCTTCGCGCACCATGCCGGGAATGTCTGCGGGATCGCGGGCGATGTAGCTGTGTTTCACGACCGGCATGGTCATGCCGACGATATCCACTTCCTGAAAAGCGTCCGTGCCCATCAAATCGCTCGGCACCTGGCCGGTGATGAAGACGACCGGCACGCTGTCGAGATAGGCGTCGGCGATGGCCGTGATCAGGTTCGTCGCGCCGGGCCCGCTGGTCGCCAGCACGGTACCGGTTCTGCCGGTCGCCCGCGCATAGCCGATCCCGGCCATACCGCAGCCCTGTTCGTGACGGCAGAGAATGTGCGTCAGCGAGGTCTTGGGCAACACGTCATAGACGGGCATGATCGCCCCGCCCGGATAGCCGAAGATGATATCCACGCCCTCGCGCTCGATCGCTTCCAGCAACAGCTGAGCGCCCGATTTGGGTGCGCGGTCGGAATAGACTTCCGTGGCCTGCTTTTCGAATTTCGTGGCTGTGGTCATGGGATGGTCTCGCTTCGCGAGGCTTGGTTGATTGGCACCCCCCTCAGACCGCTTTGCGGCCAGCTCCCCCTGCTCGGGGGAGCGATACCGGTCCTTCCCCCGAGCAGGGGGAAGTGGGCCGACGCGATAGCGTTGGGTCGATGGGGGGTGCCCGAAGGATATGTCGCGCGAAGCGCGCCCATCAATTCCTGTCCTTGTCGACGATCTTGTTCGCCGCGATCCATGGCATCAGTTCGCGCAGTTTTCCGCCGACCTGCTCAATGGAATGGGCCTCCATGTTGCGACGACGCGCCGTCATGCTGGGATATCCCATCGCGCCTTCGAGGATGAAGTCCTTAGCGTAGGATCCGTCCTGGATGTTCTTCAGGCATTGGCGCATCGCCTCGCGCGAGCTTTCGTTCACGACCGCTTCGCCCGTCACATATTCGCCGAACTCCGCATTGTTGGAGATGGAATAGTTCATGTTGGCGATGCCGCCTTCGTAGATCAGGTCCACGATCAGCTTGGTCTCGTGCAGGCACTCGAAATAGGCCAGCTCCGGCGGATAGCCGCCCTCGACCAGGGTCTCGTAGCCCATCTTGATCAGTTCCACGACGCCGCCGCAGAGCACGGCCTGCTCGCCGAACAGGTCGGTCTCGGTCTCGTCCTTGAAGGTGGTGTGGATGATGGCCGTCCGACCACCACCGATGGCCGAGGCATAGGACTTGGCCGTTTCCAGCGCCGCGCCGCCATTCGCGTCCTGCGCGACGGCGATCAGGTCGGGAATGCCGCGACCCTGCTCGAACTCGTTGCGAACCGTGTGGCCTGGTGCCTTAGGCGCGACCATGATGACGTCGAGGTCGCGGCGCGGCACGACCTGGCCGTAATGGATGGCGAAGCCGTGACCGAAGGCCAGCGTCGCGCCCTCCTTGATGTTGGGCTCGATATCCTCGCGGTAGATTTTGGACTGCCACTCGTCGGGCGTCAGCACCATGACGACGTCCGCGCCCTTTACGGCATCGGCCGTCGCATGGCTTTCCAGCCCGTCCGCCTTGACCTTCTTGTTGGTCGCGGATTCCGGTTTCAGGCCGACCACCACGTCCACGCCGGAATCCTTCAGGTTCAGCGCATGGGCGCGGCCCTGGGAGCCATAGCCCAGCACGGCCACGCGCTTGCCCTTAATGATGTCCAGATCGCAGTCCGCGTCGTAGAAAATTTCGATGCTCATGGGTGGGGTCCTGTTTCTAGGCAATCGGTTGTCCCCGGCCTTGTGCCGGGGCCGCCATCGGCGGAGTCCAAGGGTTCGACCGGCCCCGGCACAAGGCCGGGGACAGTTGTTTGTTCATGGGTGTCACGACGCGCCCCCGAACGGGAAGCTCGTCACCGCACCCTTGGATGCGGAGCCGACGAGGGCGGCGAATTTGGCGTAGGCCCCGGACACGTCGCGTGGCGGGGACTGTGTCCAACCTTTTGCGCGGGCCTTGAGGTCCGCGTTGACATTGATGGTCTGCGCTTCCACGTCGATCGTGATCATGTCGCCCTCTTCGACGAAGGCGATCGGTCCGCCATGCGCGGCTTCGGGCGCGACGTGGCCAATGACGAAGCCGTAGCTCGCGCCGGAAAAGCGGCCATCCGTGATCAGCGCGACGTGATCGGCCAGGTTCTGCCCCACCAGCGCGGCCGTCACGCCCAGCATTTCGCGCATGCCGGGTCCGCCGCGCGGGCCTTCATTGCGGATGATGACGACGTCGCCCTTGTGAATGCCGTTCGCCTGCACGACCTCGAAACAGGCTTCCTCGGATTCGAACACGCGTGCGCGGCCCTGAAAGTGCAGCGCCCCGTGTCCGGCCAGCTTCACCACGCAGCCTTCCGGCGCGAGATCGCCGTAGAGGATGCCGTAGCCGCCGCGCGACTTGACGGGATCGTCGAAGCTCCGGACCACGTCTTGGCCCGGCGTCTCGGTGGACGCCTCGATCTCCTCGAAGAGCGTTCGGCCCGTGACCGTCTTCTGGTCTTCGATGCGGCCATCCGCGACAAGGCGCTTTCCGATCAGGCCGGACCCGCCTGCGGTGTAGAGATCGGCCGCCATGTAGCGTCCGCCCGGTTTCAGGTCGCCGATCACCGGCGTGGTGCGGCTGACATGGTCGAACGCATCGATCTCGAAGCCTTCGACGCCCGCTTCCGTCGCGATGGCCAGCAGGTGCAGGATGGCGTTGGTCGAGGCGGCCGTGGCCGACAGCGCGATGGCGGCATTCATCAGGCTCTGCTTCGTGATCATATCGCGCGGCAGGCGGTTCTCTTTCACGCAGTCCACGACGCACATTCCGGCATCATAGGCGGCGCGGGTCTTGTCCTCATGGACGGCCGGAATATCGTTCGTTCCCATGGGCGACAGGCCGAGAAAGGTCATGGCCATGGCCATGCTGTTGGCCGTGAATTGCCCGCCGCACGCGCCAGCGCCGGGGCAGGCGGCCTTCTCGATGTCCTTCAATTCGTCTTCGTCGATGATCCCAGCCGCACAGGCACCGACGGCTTCGAACACGTCCTGGACGGAGAGATCCTTGCCCTTGTGGTGGCCCGGCATGATCGACCCGCCATAGAGCACGACACCCGGAACGTTCATGCGCGCCAGCGCCATGCCCGCCGCCGGAATGGTCTTGTCGCACCCCACCAGGATGATGACGCCGTCGAGCGAATGGCCGCGCACGGCCAGTTCTATGGAATCGCAGATGACTTCGCGGGACATGAGCGAGGCGCGCATGCCGTCGCTGCCCATGGTGATGCCGTCCGAGACCGCGATGGAATTGAAATCTACCGGCGTGCCGCCCGCCGCGCGGATGCCCGCCCTGACCGGCACGGCCAGCTGGTCCAGATGCATGTTGCAGGGACCCATATTGGTCCAGGTGTTGAAGACGGCGATGATGGGACCCTCGAACGACTCGTCCGTCATGCCGGAGGCGCGCAGCATGGCCCGGGCCGCACTGCGGTCCCGTCCGGTCACGATCGCGTCGGAGCGTTTGCCCTTTGGCTCACTCATGGTCATCTTTCCCAATGCCGGAAACAAAAAAACCCGCCTCGAAAGGCGGGTTGCGTATCGGCGCTATACTTTCGCCTACAACCCGCTCACGGCTCCGATAAGGAGCACCACCAGACCAGCAATAAGTACAAGCTCTAGGTTCACGCTGACAGCGCGGCGCTCGACCTTCACTTTAGGCTCGTCGTGACGGAACGGGTTCATGGGAACCTTAAACAATAAACGACCGCTGCGCTCAAGAGGAAAATTTACCGCCATTTGCGATTTCCGACGGAAGACTTGCGCATTCATGCCTCTAGCGTCCGGGAAGCGAGGCAAGCGCTGCCTTCAGCGCGTTTACGAGGTCGGTTTCAGACTCCACGCCCGCCGATATGCGGATCAATGTTTCGTCCAACCCGGCCGCGGCGCGGGCTTCCGGCGCCATGCCGCGATGGGTCATGGTGGCCGGCTGGCAAATCAGGCTTTCCGTCCCGCCGAGCGAGGCGGCAAGGCGGAATATCTCCACCTCGCGCATCACGGCCGCCCCGGTCTCGGCTCCTCCCCGCACGCGGAAGGACAGCATCGCGCCGGGTCCGGACTGCTGCGTCTTCGCCAGGCCGGCATCGGCATAATAGACGGACTCGACGGCGGCGTGCGCCCGCAGCATGGCGACCAGTGCGCGAGCGTTGGCTTCGGCCGCATCCACGCGCAGGGCCAATGTGCGCAAGCCCCTGAGTGTCTGGTAGGCGTCGAAGGGCGAACCCGTCAGCCCGGCTGCATTGGCCCACCAGGCGAGCCGTTCGTGGAGGTCTTCCGTCTTCGCCACGACCACGCCGCCGACCACGTCGCTATGGCCGTTGAGATATTTGGTGGTCGATTGCAGCGCCATATCCGCACCCAGCTCCAGCGGCCGCTGGCGCAATGGCGTCAGGAACGTGTTGTCCACGACGGACAAGGCCCCGGCATCGCGCGCCAGTCCGCAGACCGCGCGCACATCCGTCAGGCGCATCAGCGGGTTGCTGGGTGTCTCCACCATGACTAGCGCGGTGTCAGGCGTGACGGCGGCCCGCACGGCGTCGAGGCCGCCTTGGTCCACGAAGGCGCAGTCGATCTTGCCCTGGTCGTGCCGCGCGGACAGAAGCCGGTGCGTGCCCCCATAGCAGTCGTGCGGCGCGACGACCCTCGCGCCCGCAGGCAGCAGGTTCAGCACGAGGTCCACGGCCGCCATGCCGCTGCTGGTGACGACCGCCCCCGCCCCGCCGTCCAGTTCCGCCAGCGTGGCCGCGAGCAGGTCGCGGTTGGGATTATTGGTCCGGCCGTAGTCGTAAGGCCCCTTGGACGCCACGTCCGCTTCCGGCCAGACATAGGTCGAACTCAAGTAGAGCGGTGGCACCACAGCACCGAAGGCCGGGTCCCAGGCGATCCCGGCCTGGACGAGTTTCGTGGTGGGGGAGGTCATGAGCGGTTTTGCTGTCGGAAAATGGCTGTAATCTCGATGTGACTTTCCGTCAGTCGACTGAAAACTACGAACCTGTATTTTGGTGAAACGTTCTTTCTTACGTGCTGTCGGATTTGGCGCCCTGAATTTGGCAGGTTGGCAATGACGTCGAATGTCGCAAAGATGTCATCAAGCACAGCGTCCTCAACCTGATCGGAGATGGCTGCGTAGTATGTGCGGATGGTGCGTAGATCATCCCGAGCGATTGCGCCCAGTTCTACCCTCATCCTCGTGGCATCCTGCGTCCAAATTCTGCGAAAACTTCTTCGGCGGGAATGAATTTCGGATTGGGGTTTGCAAGACGTCTGTCCAGTTCGGCTTCCTGCTCTGGGGATAGCAGAACATCTTCGGGTCGAACGTCATAGATCTCATGCAGACGCGCAAGGTTCTGGATGAATTCAGCGCGCGCAGCGTCACTCAGCTTTGTGGACAAGGCTTCCAGTTCTTCGAAGATCGTCATGGGCTCACCCTATCACTTCGCGCCGCCGCCTCCAAAGACTCTTCCACGAACGCGCCCAGCCGCGATTCCATCTGGTCATATTCCTTCAGGAACGCATCGTGCCCGAACAGGCTGGTGAAGGTGAACAGCTCGCTCTCCCCCGCCAGCCGGTCGCGCAATTCGCGCAATGTCGGCAGGGGGGCGAGCTGGTCGGAAATGGCGCTCATCAGGAGGGTGGGTGCCGTGATCGCTTCGGGCTCTACGCGGTGCAGGTCGATGCTCTCCGACAGGGCGAGGAAACGCTGCGCGTCCATGTGTGCGGCGAAAGCATCCCCCCGGTTTTCGAGATAGTCGCAAATGTCGAAGCGGGCCGGGTCCGCGCCGGTCTCGGCCAACGCAAACCGGTCGGCGAACTCCTCCGGCGTGCGATAGGTCGTCATGGCGAGTTCGCGAGCGAGCTTCAGCCCGTCCTCCGGGCGGCCCGCATCCATGGCGAGGCGCACGACGCGCCGCTGGATGCCGCGCCAGCCCACGCCGATCGGATAGGGCTTGTGGGCCGCGCCGATGATGCAGAGCCGCCCCACGCTTTCCGGGTAGGCTTGCGCGAAAGCCAGCGCGCACATGCCGCCATAGGAGCTGCCGACAATGGCCGCCGGGCCGAGCCCGTGGTCGTCCATCAGGGCCTTCAGGCGCTCCGCCTGATCGTGGGTGGTAATCGTTTCGGGACAGGCGGCCGCACCGATATTGGGTGCGAAGTCGAGGCCCAACACACGCACGCGCGTCACGTCTATCGCCCCGCCTGGGCGGACGAGCCGCGACCACCAGCCTCGCCGCGGTTTCCCCGTCTTGGAGGGTGGTCCGTCCGCCACATGCCGCGTCGCCGAAATGCCGCCCATCACGACGATGAGTGGCGCATTTTCCGGGCCGTAGAGCCGCCCACGCACGACATCCGCCTGCATCGTGCAGCCGCGCGACAACGTCCAGTCGCCGAGCGTCGTCTCTATGTCGCGAGCATCCACGGCGCGCCTCCGGCTTTCGCGGTGCGTCCTCATGCGGGCTTGGAAGGGGAGGGCGGGAAGGCTACCGCGCTCTCATCTTCCGGGTTTCCCCGCAGGACTTGGCACCGATGCGGCCCCTGCCGGTCGGGAAGGGTCGCGGGTTGCCCCGGAGGTCAGCAGGCCTAGTCCCTCGCTCCGGTCTTGATGAGTGGTGGCGCTATGGCGGGGGGCGAGCGAGGGGTCAAGGCTGTTGGGACTATAGGACAGGAAGACGCTCCAACCTGACCGCGCTCCAACCTTACCGCTCTCCAACTTCCCGTTCAGGCCAAGTTGATCGGCCTGTCCATCTCCCGCGGTTTCGGACTGGAAAGGGCGACTGCAAGGAGTGCCCCTTCGCGTCTTCTGGGACGCGTGTCGGTTCCCGACAGGATTTCCTTCCGGTCCGTTTTACGCCTCCGGACACCGCTCAGGCGGAAGAAAACCTGTGGGGCTAGAGTGAGGTGGGCGCGCCCTTGTCCCAGATGATCGCCATGAACATCCCCTTCATCGGCTGGAGCAGCGCGATGCAGAGCACAGCGAGAAACAAGCTGACCCCCGTGATGGACGCCCATATAGGCCAGTCCTCCTTAAACACGATCCAGTGGAAGACCGGGGCGGTCAGATGCCCGGCCACCAGCATGGACGCCCAAGCGGGTCCGTCATCGGCGCGCACATCGCCCCAATTCACCCCGCAGGCCGGACAGCGGTTCACGGGCTTGAGGAAAGCGCGGAACAGCTTCGCCTTGCCGCAATTCGGGCAGATCATTCTCAGTCCGCGCCAAAGCTTTGGACGCAAGGGTCCGGTTGGCTGGGGTTCGGCCACTTTCCGTCTGTCTAGCATGGGGGCTGCTAGCATGATTCGTCGTCCCGGCTTTCGCGGTGCGTTCCGCGTCCGGCCGGGACGGCAATCTGTCTACGCCGCCAATAGGTCCGCTACCTTGCGCAAATCCGCAACCATATCGGGATAGGCTTTGGGTTGGTCTTCGTAGCGCTGGACGCGCAAGATGTAGGACGGGTGGGAGGTGATGAAGAATTTCAGCCCGTCGGCGCGCTCCAGCACGCGGCCCCGGTTCTCGCCGACCTTGATGGCCTTGCCGTTGACGGCGCGCGCGGCTGATCCGCCCAGGCAAAGGACGATATCCGGCTTGACCAGCTCGATTTCGCGCTCCAACCAGACATTGCAGGCCTTGATCTCGGATACGCTTGGGTTCTTGTGAATGCGCCGCTGACCCCGCACCTCGTATTTGAAGTGTTTGACCGCATTGGTGACGTAAGCGTCCCCGCGCGACAGGCCGGCCTCTTCGAGCGCCTGGGTTAGGATCTTGCCGGCCGGCCCGACGAAGGGTTCGCCCGCCAGGTCCTCCTTGTCGCCGGGTTGCTCGCCCACGATCATGAGGCGCGCATCGTCCGGGCCGACGCCTGCCACACCTTGCGTTGCGCCTTCCCATAGGTCGCAGCGGCGGCAATGCTCCACCTGCTCCCACAGAGCGGCGACGTCGGGCGGGGCGAGGTCGGTATCGACTTGCTCCGGCTGGTAGATGGCTTTTTCCGCAATGGGGTTGGGGTCGTGGTTGAGGCTGTCCATCATCTGTCTTTCTCGCGTCTTCGCCCCTGCGATCAGTGAGGGAATAAGCGCGGCCTCGGGCAGGTTGTTCCAGTATTTCTTGGGCATTTCGGCGCGCATGGCTGCGACCTTCAGACGCGACGGATTGAAGATGGAGGAATAATAAGTCTTCCACTGATCCTCCACGACGTCCGTTTCCGGAACGTCGTCGCGCGTTCCGCCCGCCTCGAACCGCAAAGCCTCCCCATCCCAAACGGCCGTGCGGTAGGGCGTGACGATGGCCCAGTCCATGTTGGGGAAGCGGCGCGTGAAGAAGGGTGTGGCTAGGTCCACGATGAAATGGTCCGGTTCGAACCAGGCCATGAACCGCTCGCGGCCCCCAGATTCAAGAGGGGCGGATTCGCCCACTTTGCGGAAGCGCACAAAGGCGTGCATCTTGTGCCGGTCGCGCCGCACCGCCTTGTCGGCCTCGACCATCCAGCGCACATCGTCGTCCACCGTGTTGCGCATCAGGGAGGGCTGATCCTGCAACCGCCAGAGCAGCCGGTAGAGCCGGTCATAACGTTCAGGATGGGAATGGCAGGCCACGCGCGCCGCCCGGTCCATGAAGTCCTTGGAGGCGACGACGGTGCGGCGATCTTCCCGCAGGCCCAGCACGCCGAAATCCAAGAGCGTGTCTTCCCGGTCCGGCGGCACGAAACGCAACTGCGTCGGATGCACCCTGGCGGCGCACATGTCGCGCGCCTGCGCCCGCCAGGCGTCGAAGTCGGCGTGATGGTCTAGCTGAACGGTGTGCATGGGTCGCCGACATGTTTGCGTCGGAACGCGTTTGGACGTATTATCGACGTGTTAAACGCGACCCCAGATTTGAGGATTTCATGCCTGTCAAAACGACATTGACCTTCAGCCAGTCCGACCGCGCCCACCTCGATAACATGGTCGCCAGCGGTCGGTATGTCAGCATATCTGACTATGTGCGCAACCTGATCCGAATGGACCGCGCACGTTACGAGGAAACGCCCGAAGAGATCGCCGCGATCCGCGAGAAATTGATCCGTGCCGAGCAGAGCGGAACGGTCGCTAGGTCGCCAGAACAGATTCTGCGCGACATCAAGACGCGAGCCCGCGCCGATGGCATCATATAAACTCGAGGCAGAAGCCACGCGCGACCTAGACACGATTTGGCGGTATGGAGCTAAAACCTTTGGAGAGGCACAAGCTGATCTCTATTTCATGGCGTTTTTCGACCATTTTCAGATTTTGGCGGATCGGCCGCTGGCTTACCCAGCTGTGGACACCATCCGAAAAGGCTATCGTCGCAGCGTGTTTCAGAAGCACAGCATCTATTATCGTATTACCGCCAATCATATCGTCGTTTCCGCGATCCTAGGCCGCCAGAACGCGCTTTCGAGATTTCAGTCATCATAGCGCCAGCGCCAATTGTTCCGGCGGCGGGGCGAAGCGGGCGCGCAGGTCGGCCGTGTCGAGCAGCCTGCCGGGCTGGTAGTCGGCCGTCTGGATGAAAGGCATGGCCTTGCGCGCCGTATTGGTCAGCTTGGCGAGGTCGGAGAGCCGCACGGCTGTCATGCGCCGGGCCTCGATCAGCCGGTCGACCGTCTTCGCGCCCAGCCCCGGAATGCGCAGCAGCAGATGGCGCGGGGCGCGGTTAACGTCCACGGGGAAGGTCTCGCGGTGGCGCAGCGCCCAAGCGAGTTTGGGATCGATGTCGAGATCGAGCATGCCCCCCGTCGTCGCCGCTTCGATCTCGGATCGCTCGAAATCGTAGAAGCGCAGCAGCCAGTCCGCTTGGTAGAGTCTGTGTTCACGCATCAAGGGTGGAGGCACGGGCGGCAGGTCGAGCGACGCGTCCTGCATGGGTGAGAAGGCGCTGTAGTAGACGCGGCGTAGTCCATATCCGGAATAGAGATCGGTCGAGGTCTTGAGAATGTCGGCGTCCGTGCTGGCGTCCGCGCCGATGATCATCTGCGTCGATTGACCTCCGGGCGCGAAGACCGGCGTCTTGGCCCGGCGGAGGATGCGGCTCTCGGCCGCGTCCTTGGCATCGTCCAGCCGGACCTTCACGCCGGCCATGGCCTTGCGGATCACGGGCTGGGACTTTTCCGGCGCGAAATGCTCCAACGAGCTTTCCTTGGGCAGCTCGATGTTGATCGACACGCGGTCGGCCAGCTCGCCGGCCCGTGCGATTAGCAGGGGGTCGGCTTCCGGAATGGTTTTAAGGTGGATATAGCCGCGGAAGTTATGCTCCTCGCGCAATACGCGCGCGACCTCAACAATCTGCTCCATCGTGTAGTCGGGGGACTGGATAATGCCCGACGACAGGAACAGCCCTTCGATATAGTTGCGCTTGTAGAAATCGAGCGTAAGCCGCACGACCTCGTCCACGGAAAAGCGCGCCCGTTCCACATTGGACGACACGCGGTTCACGCAGTAGCGGCAGTCGAAGATGCACCAATTCGTCAGCAGGATCTTCAGGAGGCTGATGCAGCGTCCGTCCGGTGCGTAGGCATGGCAGATGCCCATGCCTTCCGTCGAGCCCAGCCCGTCCTTCGGACCGTCGGGGCCCAGGGACGAGCGCACCTTCGTGCCCGATGATGCACAGGAGGCGTCGTATTTCGCCGCATCCGCCAGGATGGCGAGCTTGTCGATGAGGGTGCGTCTGGCCACGCGCACTTCTGGAACATAAAGAGAACGATTACAAGCTTCGGCGTCAGGGTGACGCCATGTCTGGGCCGCTTCGGCGGCGCGCGATGCTCAGCGTTCGAACCTGACGTAGCTGCCCTTCAGCCGCACCATCTCGATGGGCATGCGGCGGCCGTCGGACAGTTCCACGATGGCGACCTGTTGCGTGTCGGGATCGACCAGCATGTCGGTTACGCAGAGGTCGCCCACGCCGTCTTCGCCAAACACTTTGCGACCGCGCAGGTCGAGGCTCTCATCCACTAGGAAATAGTCCGATACGGGTTTGTAGGCTCCGTTTTCCGGCAGGCTGTGCATGCCGGTTTCTCGTAATGAAGTGATGCGTCTTTCCATGATCAAGCCTAATTCGTTCCCACAAGATCGAACGTCCCGTGGCAATCCCGGTTCCCGGCCTCGCACACCGTCACCGTCTTCTGGCGCCGCACGCCTGTCAGGCGAGTTTCGACCGTGTTTTACGTCTTCGTCTGGTTTTCCACTGCGGAACCGAGTATGGTTAACCACGTTGATTGTCTTTGGACGATCCCGTTTCAATGCAGGAGGACACTATGAAGACGATATTCAAGGCCGCACTCGGCACCGCAACCGCCGCACTTTTCGCAGGCACCGCCCAGGCCGGAATGACACAAGCCGAGACACAGGCTGCTGACGCGGAGACGCCCGTCGTGACGACCCGCACCGTGCAGACGCTGGACGCGGACGGCCAAGTCGGACAGCTGACGCTGGTCGAAGTCGACCGCAACCCGCAGATGACGGCTGTTCTGGGCGCGCTCGCCATGCAGGAGACCGACGCCTACATTGTCCAGGACAATGACGGCGCCCTGTTCATCAACCACCTCGTCCCGGTCGAGGAGCTTCCCGACCCGACACTGATGGTCGAGACACTCGACACCTATGACATCGCCTATCGCGGCATGACCTTCACCAACAAGGTCGTGGACGAGCGCTGATCGCCACGCTTCCGACAAGACTGGAACGGACCCGGCAGGGTCCGTTTTTTTGTGCCTTCGACAATCTCTGAGAGGCGACCCATGACCCGTTTGAGCCCGGACAACGCAGACACCGTTACCGTTCACAAGGAGGGTGCGGACGCGGTCCTCGCACGCCATGCTGCGGAAGCCTTGCAGTTGGAACGGGTGGAGTCGCTGGCCAAGACCATGGACGCGGCCTTCAACATACCCGGCACCAACATCCCCATCGGGCTGGATACCATCGTCGGGCTCGTCCCGGCCATCGGAGATACGGCCAGCCTCGGCGTGGCGGGCTATATCGCCAGCCACGGCATCGGGCTGAAAGCGAAGAAGCGCCACTTCGTCCGCATGGGCAGCAACATCTTTCTCGACTGGCTAATCGGGCTCGTTCCGCTGATCGGGGATCTGTTCGATATTGGCTGGCGCGGCAATCTGCGCAACGCTGCGCTGCTCAGGCGCATCACGGAAGAACGCTGGGCGAAGGAACGCGCGGCGGCAGGCATCATCGACCACGAATAGACGCCTGTCGCATCGTACGAAGCCCTTTTCGTCAACGCGCTGGCTTTCACGCATAAGAAAACCCGCCGCCCTTGGGGCAGCGGGTTTCTCGATCGTCGGTGTGGCGACGTATCAGATCACAAGCTTATTGCTCGGGTTCCATTTCGACGTCGGCATCGACATCGACATCAACGTCGATGTTGTCGGCCAGGTCATCGGCTTCTTCGCCTTCCTGCGGCGGAGTAATGTCGATGGTCGGGACCGAAACGGTCATTTCCTCGGAACCGACATCGATGTCGGCGACATCCATGTCAACGGCGGGCATCTGGCCACCTTCAACGCTCACTTCAGGCAGCTCGGCCGTCTGGGTCAGGTCGATGTCGGTCAGGTAGATGGCAGCGGCACCGAGCGCCAGCAGGGCGAGGCCGCCAATGATCCAGCCGGTCGCGCCTTTCTTGTCATTGTCTTCGCGGTGATAGACCTTGATGTCGTCGTCGGTGCGAACGGTCGTCTTGTTGTCATAATCAGTCATGATTGGGTTCCTTTATTGGGTATGGGGAGTGGAGTTCGGGGCGTCGCGGCTTACGCGATGCCCTTGTTGGCCTTGGGTCCGATGAAGAACCACAGGATCAGTCCGATGACGTTGAAGAGCAGCAGGCCGATGGTCCATAGGACCTTTGCCGTTGTGGACTCTCCGGACTGCCAG
>JBCCCX010000049.1:0-14949 GCA_039033275.1 Pseudomonadota bacterium
GCCGCCGGACTGGCAGGAAGCGGTGATCCGCGCTGCCATCACCTTGCAGCTCTGTGTCTATGAGGAGACGGGCGGCATCGTCGCGGCGCTGACCACCTCTATCCCAGAGCATGACGGATCGATCCGCAACTGGGACTATCGCTACTGCTGGATCCGCGACAGCTATTTCACGGTCAACGCGCTCAACCGCTGTGCCTCCATGAGTGCGCTGGAACACTATCTGCGATTCCTGCGCTCCGTCGTCGCCATGACCGATGTCGAAGGCGATGCGAGCGGCCACGTCCAGCCGCTCTTCGGTATCGGGCTGGAGACGGTTATCACCGAGTACGTGGAGGACGCCCTGCCTGGCTTTCGCGGCAACCCGCCCGTGCGACGCGGTAACCAGGCATTCGAGCACATCCAGCATGACGTGTACGGCCAGATCGTCCTCGCCGCCACGCCCGCCTTCTTCGATCAGCGCCTGCGCAGCCCCTACGGCGAGGCGGAGTTCCGCGCGCTGGAGCCCGTCGGCAAGCGGGCTTTCGACGTCCACGACACGCCCGACGCCGGCATATGGGAGTTCCGGGAAATCGAGCATATCCATGTCAGCTCCGCCCTGATGTGCTGGGCGGCCTGCGACCGGCTTTCGCGCATCGCGAGCCATCTGGGCCTGAACGACCGTGCAAGAATTTGGACGCAGCGTGCTGAAATTATACATGAAACTGTTTGCGAAAGAGGCTTTAGCGTGTCTCGCAATGCTTTCACCATGGCTTACGGCGTGGACGATCTGGACGCGTCGGTACTCCTCATGTGCGAGATCGGCTTTCTCCCGGCGACGGACCCGCGCTTCGTCGGCACGGTGGAGGCCATCGACCGGGAGCTCCGCGAAGGCAATCATGTCTTCCGCTACAAGGCCAAGGACGATTTCGGCCGTCCGGAGACGGCCTTCACCGTCTGCACCTTCTGGCATCTCGACGCGCTCTGGCGCATCGGTCGCCGGGACGAGGCGCGGGCCATGTACGAAGCGGTCCTCGCCCACGCCAACCCGCTCGGCCTGCTGTCCGAAGACCTGCACCCGGACACGGGAGAATTGTGGGGCAACTTCCCGCAGACCTACAGCATGGCCGGCATCATCAACTCCGCCCACCTGATGAGCCGGGATTGGCCGGAAGTGGTCTAGGCTAGCCCTTTAGGTTTACGTCCCCGGTAGGGGTCTAAGGACCGCAACGCGGTCCGTCGCAAACCTGCCCGCCAGGGCGCGAAGGGACCGGTGCGGCGCGAGCCGGACTGCCGTCTTGCCCGGGCTTCTCTTCCTTCCCTTCGCCAACCCCGGCCTACGCCGGAATGAGCCAGTGGGCAGGTTCATCGCAGTCCCGTCCCCGGCATTTATTGCCGGGGTCTGGTCGAAGGCTTATTCACAAGACGTGATGATGCGACCGCCATCGTCCTGTGGTGAAGAGCGACAGCAGACCCCGGCAATAAATGCCGGGGACGGGATGGATTGGCGATTGGTGGAAGAGGGGTCGATTGTCGAGAACGGGAGGTCGCGCTCGACCCTGCATAGGCGGAAATGAGAGCCGCCCATCATGCTTGAAAAAATCGGTCCGAGCGAACATATGGGTCGCGAACGATGCGCGACTTTCCGCGCGCGCCCACCACGACATCACGATCACCGCAGGAACCGACCGCCATGGCTCGCCAATTCGCCTATCACATGCAGGGTCTGACGAAGAAATTCGGCAACAAGACCATTCTCGACAATGTCCATCTGTCCTTCTACCCGGACGCCAAGATCGGCCTCGTCGGCGTCAACGGCGCGGGCAAGTCCACGCTGATGAAGATCATGGCCGGCGTTGACACGGAAGTGACCGGCGAACACTGGGCGGCCGAGGGCGTGAAGGTCGGCTACCTGCCGCAGGAGCCACATCTCGATCCCGAAAAGAACGTTTGGGAAAACGTGATCTCGGACTGCGAGGACAAGAAGATCTTCGATCAGTACAATGAAGTCGCCATGAAGATGGCCGAGGACTATTCCGACGAGCTGATGGAAGAAATGACCGCTCTCCAGGAGCAGGTCGACGCGCGCGACGCCTGGGACATCGATAGCAAGATCGAGATGGCGATGCAGGCGCTGCGCTGCCCGCCCAAGGACGCCGACGTGACCAACCTGTCGGGCGGGGAACGCCGCCGGGTCGCCATCTGCCAGCTCCTGCTCGCCAAGCCGGACCTGCTGCTGATGGACGAACCCACCAACCATCTGGACGCGGAAACCGTTGCCTGGCTGGAAAACTACCTGATCAACTATAAGGGCGCGGTGATCCTTATCACCCACGACCGCTACTTTCTCGACAATATCACTGACTGGACGCTGGAAGTGGACCGGGGCCGGACCTATCCGCACGAGGGTAACTATTCCTCCTGGCTGGCGTCGAAGGCCAAGCGCATGGACCAAGAAGGCCGCGAGAGCGACTCCAAGACCAAAGCGCTCAAGCGCGAGCTGGAATGGATTCGGTCCAACCCGAAAGCCCGCCAGACCAAGTCCAAGGCGCGGATCAGCGCCTATGAAAACCTTCGCGACGAGGCGGAGAACGAGGTCGTGAGCCACGCCGAAATCCGCATTCCCATGGGCGAGCGGCTCGGCAATGTCGTGGTGGAGGCCAACAATGTCTCCAAAGGCTTCGACGACAAACTCCTCATCAAGGACCTGTCCTTCCGCCTGCCGCGCGGCGGAATCGTCGGCGTGATCGGCCCGAACGGCGCGGGCAAGACGACCCTGTTCAAGATGATTACGGGCGAGGAAAAGCCGGATGAGGGCAGTTTCAAGGTCGGCGAGACGGTCGAACTCGGCTATGTCGATCAGAACCGCGATGCGCTGGATAACTCCAAGAACGTCTGGGAAGCGATTTCCGACGGGCTCGACATCCTCAAACTTGGCAAGCGCGAAGTGCCCTCGCGCGCCTATGTCGGCGCGTTTAACTTCAAGGGCACGGACCAGTCCAAGAACGTCGGCCAGCTGTCGGGCGGGGAGCGCAACCGCGTGAACCTCGCCAAGATGCTGACGCGTCCGGCCAATCTGCTGCTGCTCGACGAGCCGACCAACGATCTGGACCGCGAAACGCTGGCCTCGCTGGAAGTCGCGCTGGAGAAGTTCCCCGGTTGCGCCGTGGTCATCTCGCACGACCGCTTCTTCCTCGACCGCGTGGCGACGCATATCCTGGCCTATGAAGGCGACAGCCATGTCGAATGGTTCGAAGGGAACTTCGCGGACTATATCGAGGACAAGAAGCGACGCTTGGGCGACGATGCCGACATTCCGAAGAAGCTGAAGTTCGTGAAGTTTGAGCGGTAAGTGACAAAACTAAACCCTGGCCACTGCGCGCGCCTACCGGTCGTAGGGCGGCGCGCGCAGCGCAGCGAGCACGGGGTTCTACGACCGCACCGCGCGACTCCAGCACGGCGAGCGGCAGCGAGATTCCGCTCGAGACAATGATAGCGCTCCGCGCTGGCAGATGTGCTGGATCCCGTGTCGGGGCACGGGATGAGCGGATCGAAAATTTCTAACGTCCCCGGCATTTATGGCCGGGGTCTGGCCTGGTTGGAGATCACAAGACGAGGGCGGCAACAACGTCTCATCTTGTGAAGCAGCACGACAGCAGACCCCGGCCATAAATGCCGGGGACAAAGTCATGTAAGGCTCTCGGAGCGGTTCGGACAAGACACTCCCACTTAATCCCCCCTTATCCCTCGCATGCTATCATCCTCGCATGACGCGCATTCTGCTCGCCTTGCTTTTCCTGTTGGCCGCGCTGCCTGCGCGGGCGACCGACCCGGCACCTTTCATCCTGGTCGATCAGTTCGGCTACGTGCCATCGCTGGGCAAGCGGGCGGTGATCCGCGATCCGCGCATCGGGTTCGATGCCGGGCGGAGCTTCGCGCCAGGCGGCTTGTATGCGGTCGTGAACGTGCGAACGGGCGAGGACGTCTATCGCGGCCGTCCAGTCCCTTGGAAGAACGGGCAGGTTGACGAGACCTCCGGGGACCGCGTCTGGCATTTCGATTTTACGGCTGTCACGAAGCCGGGCCGCTATGTCGTGCGCGATCTGGAGCGGGGCATCAATAGCGACCCGTTCGAGATTTCGCAAACCGTCTACCGGCCTGTCCTGCGCGATGCGTTCCGCGTCTTCTACTATCAGCGCGCTGGCATGGAAAAGCGTGCGCCCCATGCGGGACGGGGGTGGCAGGACGGCGCGTCGCATCTCGGCCGCGGCCAGGATAGGGAAGCCCGCCGCTTCGACCTTAAGGACGACCCCGGATCCGCGCGCGATCTTCGGGGCGGCTGGTTCGATGCCGGCGACTATAATCAATATACTAGCTGGACGGCCAACTATGTGAATGGCCTTCTGTCGGCCTATGCGGAAAACTCCGTCGTCTGGACGGACGATATGGGTATTCCGGAATCGGGCAACGGCGTACCTGATATTCTGGATGAGGTTCTGTGGGGCGTGGCCTGGCTGTCCCGGATGCAAGACGAAGATGGCGGCGTGCTGTCCATCCTGGGTCGGGACAGTGCATCGCCGCCGTCCCGCGCAGATGGCCCGTCGGTCTACGGTCCTGCCAGCACGTCCGCCACGCTCACGGCGGCGGGCGCTTTTGCACACGCGGCACAAATATTGTCGTCCCAGCCCGACATGGCCGAAAGGGCGAGCCAGCTTCGGAGTCGGGCCTTGCGGGCTTGGGATTGGGCGGAGGCGAACCCGGAGGTACAGTTCCACAACAATAGCGAGGCGCACGGCACGGACGACCTCGGCGCGGGCCAGCAGGAGGTCGGCTCGGACCGTCTGTTGCGCAAGCGCGTGGTCGCCGCGGCCTATCTGTTCATGCTCACGGGGGAGGAGCGGTTCTGCCAGGTCGTGGACCGTCTCTACCGGAAGTCCGGCGGCATCGCTCATGACACGGCGAACGGCTTTGAAGGCGATACGGGGTTCACGCTGCTGCGCTTCGCTGACGCGACCGGCGTGCCGAAGCGTCTGTCTGACCGTATAAGCCGGGACTACCGCAACGCCTTGGCGGAATGGAACGGGTGGGGCGCGGTCGAGGCGGAGGCGGACCCCTACGGCGCCTATGTTGACGGCTATTGGTGGGGCAGCAACTCGGTCAAGGCGCGGCGTGGATCGGTCTTCACGCAGAGCGTCATCGCGGGTCTTGCGCCGGAAAACGATGCGCGCGCCGTGTACGTCGCGGCCGGCTACCTGCACTATCTGCACGGGGTGAACCCGATGGGGTTGGTCTATTTGTCCAACATGAAAGGGGCCGGAGCGGAACGCTCCGTCTCCACGATCTACCACGCCTGGTTCGCGGACGGATCGCGCAACTATGATAGCACGAAAACGTCCCGCCACGGTCCGCCCCCGGGATATCTCGTCGGTGGCCCCAATGACGGCTATGCCCGCGCCGAATGCTGCGCGGAGACATGCGGCCTGCAGGGCGACCGGATCTGCCGCTCGCCGGAGATGATCCCGCCTTCCGGACAGCCGCCCGCCAAATCCTATGCCGAATTCAACGATGGCTGGCCGCTCAACAGCTGGGAGCTGACCGAACCCTCGCTCGGATACCAGACTGACTATCTGCGTCTGCTTAGCAAATTCGTGCGCTGAAATATCATATAAAGAAAATCTTATATGCTGGCCGCGGCGACTGTGTTAGACGGCTCTGGTGGAGACCTACGCCCGCACATTGAAACTGCTCGGCCATCCGGACCGGCTGCGCATCCTCGCCCTTCTTCGCGAGGAGGAGTTGACCATTTCGGAGCTCGTCTCCGTGCTGCAACTCTCGCAGCCTCGCGTGACGCAATATGTCCGCTCGCTCGAGGATGCGGACATTGTAGAGCGTTTGCGCGAAGGCTCCTGGGTGTTTTCGCGTTTGACGCCTGCAACGTACGGCCGAACATCCGAACTCGTGGCGGGTATTCTCGACAGGTTACCGGACGAGGACCCGACGCTCTGCGCCGATCGAGACCGCCTCGAAATTGTGCGCGCGACGCGCGCGGAACGCGCCGAGACTTTCTTCGCCGATGTCGCCAATAATCGCGGGCGGCTGAGCCATGAATTCGTGCCGCAAGCGAGGGTCGAGGCCGCGATCCTCGACCGTCTCGGCGACCGTCGTTTCGGCTCGGCGGTCGATCTGGGTACGGGGTCCGGACGCATGCTGGCATTGCTGGCCGACCGTGTCGCCAAGGGCATCGGCGTCGACCTGTCGTCGGACATGCTTCGCGTCGCGCGGTATACGCTATCAGACGGGGCGTTCGGCCACCTTTCCGTCATGCAGGCGGACCTGCGGCGCACGGGCCTGCCGGACGGCGCGGCCGATCTAGTCACGCTACACCAGGTGCTGCACCATCTGGACAGGCCTTCGGACGCTCTCATGGAGGCCGCCCGCTTGTTGCGTCCGGGCGGAATGTTGCTGGTCGTGGATTTTGCGGAACATGAGCGCGAAGAGTTCCGCGACGACTTCGCGCATAGGCGTCTGGGTTTCTCGCCGGCTGAAGTCTCGGGCCTCATGGCTGCGCAAGGGCTGGGTCAGCTGTCCTGCACGCGCATCGACATGCCGGATGCCACGCAACCGGACCTGCTGATTTGGGACGCGGTCCGCACCCCGGCGAAAATATTGGAGACGACAGCGTGACATCGACCTTCCCCCAGCGTGACCCGAATGCACCCGTCGGCGCCATTGCCCGGACTTCATCGGGCCAGTCCAATGCCGACAGTGGCGACGTGGCCGTCAGTTTCGAATTCTTCCCGCCGAAGACGAAGAAAGCCGAAGAACGTCTTTGGTCGGCGATCGAGACGCTGGAGCCGCTCAACCCGGACTTCGTGTCCGTGACCTACGGAGCCGGCGGGTCGACCCGTGAGCGCACGCACCGCACCGTGTCCCGCATGGCGCAGGAAACAGCCTTCAACCCGGCTGCCCACCTGACATGCGTCGACGCCACGCGCAGCGAGATCGACGCGATCGCCCGCGACTATTGGAACGCCGGCATCCGGCATATCGTCGCGCTACGCGGCGATCCGCAGACAGGCATTGGCGACCGCTACGCCCCGCATCCGGACGGCTATGCCTTCGCCTCCGACCTCGTGGCGGGCTTGAAGGACACTGCGGATTTCGAAGTGTCTGTCTCCGCCTATCCGGAATTGCATCCCGAAAGCGCGGACTGGAATGCGGAGATCGATAATCTGAAACGCAAGGTCGATGCGGGGGCGACGCGGGCCATTACGCAATTCTTTTTCTCGCCCGACATCTTCTGGCGTTTCCAGGACCGGGTCCTGGATGCTGGTCTCGACATTCCGATCGTGCCCGGCCTGATGTTGCAGCCCAACGTCAAGGGGCTCCAGCGCATGTCCTCCCTGTGCGGCGTGGCCGTACCGGACTGGTACGTGTCTCTATTCGACGGGCTGGACGACGATCCGGCGACCCGGGACATGCTCACGGCGACGCTCGCGTCCGAACTTGCGGCAGAGTTGCATGACCGGGGCGTGCGGCACTACCATCTCTATACGCTCAACCGGGCGGAGATCGCCGGTGCCGTGGCGCGCGTGCTCGGCATGCACAAGCGGTCGAGTAGCGCCCTGCACTGATGGCGATGATTTGGTCGCGCATCCTCACGGCGGCCGCGCAGCTTTTCGGCCCGCCCAGCATCGGCGACGGGACCGGACTGGCCGGCCATGTCGACGACGCGCGGGTCGTCGCCGGACTGATCGCGCTGGGTGCGAAAATGGCCAAGGCAGATGGCGAGGTCCGGCCCGAGGACATCGCCGCTTTCGACCAGGTCTTCCAGGCCAATCCGGAGTCCCGCGCGATGGTGGCGCGTTTCTTCGGCCTCGCTCGCCAGACGACCTTGGGCTTCGAGCGTTACGCCCGCCAGGTCGCGCGTCATTTCCGCGCCCGCCCGGCCGCGCTAGAGGACGTGATGGACGGACTGTTCCACATCGCCTTGGCCGACGGAATTTTGAAGGAGGAGGAGGACGACTATCTGGCGCGCGTCGCGTCCATATTCGGCTTTTCCGATGGGGAATATAGCCGGATAAAGGCCACGCATGTCGGACGCGACGTAGACGATCCCTATCTCATACTGGGCATTGAGGAGAGCATCGACGATGACGGCCTGCGCAAGGCCTACAGACGCGCCGCTGCGGCCAACCATCCCGACAGGCTCGTCGCGCGCGGGCTTCCGCCCGAAATGACGGCGATGGCAACTCATAAAATGGCCCTCGTCAACCGTGCCTATGCGGAGATCAAGGCGCGCCGGAAAGCCGAGGCGGCGATCTTGTTGTGAGGCGCGTGCCCTTGCGCCCCGGCAAGGCTGACGCGGATGTGACAGCATCGCAATGCGCCACCCCTTGACCGGAGCCGTATTAAGACCGAATTGTTGAAAACAGGAGACATGAGGATGACAGGTACGCATCGTTTGCAGGGTCACGGGGGCTGGCAAGGCCCCGGCGCGGGGCTTTTCGGCCAGATCGGCCGTTGGCTGATGCTCGGTGCCATGTTCGTGGCCGCGGCCTTCATGCTGTTCTTTTCCGCCGCCTTCGCCCTCGTGCTTGTGGGCACGCTTTCGCTCGTCGTCCTGATCGCCGTTAGTGTGTTTTGGGTGCGCGCCAAGCTGACCGGACGGCCTTTCGGACCGCGCGCCCACATGAACGCCCAGATGGATGAGCTGCGCCGACAGATGGGCGTGGATATGCGGTCTCCCCGCACAGCCGCCCGTCCTGCCTCGGACGGCCCTTCATCCAGCGGGCCCGTGATCGACGCGCACGAGACGCCCGAAGGCTGGACGGTCGAACGCTGATCGCCTAACCGCCCCGGATGCAGGGGCGGGACCTTCTCATATTGATGATCTGCTGCCTCGCCTGGGGTGGCAATTTCGTCGTGAGCGCCTGGGTCGTCGGCTCCAATCCCGTTCCGCCCTTTATGCTGGCCCTGTTCCGGGCGGGCTTCGTCCTGCTGTTTATGGGTGCCTTTCTGTTCCGGCCGCTGCCACAGCGGTTCGGACGGCTGTTGCTCGTGTCCCTTTGCGTCGGTCCGCTCCATCTTGGCCTGCTCTATACAGGCCTTCAGACCGCGCCCGCATCGGCGGCCTCCATCATCAGCCAATCGCTGATCCCGCTCTCCACCATCCTGTCCGTCCTGTTCCTCGGCGAGCGCATCGGTGCGGTTCGGACGACGGCCATCGCCGTCGCGTTCGCCGGGGTCATGGTGATGATCTACGAACCCGGTGCGGTGCGGGCGGATATGGGTCTGGTGCTGCTTTTGCTGAGCTACGTCGTGCTGGCGGTTGGCACGGTCATGATGCGCACCGTTCCCGGTGTGGATTGGCGGCAATATGTGGCCTGGACGGCGCTCTTGCTATTCGTGCTGTCGGGTGCAGCCACCGCGATGTTCGAAACAGACCATTTAGCGGTATGGGGCGCTGCTGGATGGAAACTTGTGATGGGCGCGCTCTACGCCGCGCTCATCGTCTCCATCTTCGCGCATGGCCAGTATTTCCGCCTCATCCAGCGGTACGAGGTGGCGACCGTGGTGCCACTGACCCTGACAACGACCTTGTGGGCATCGCTTCTGGGTGTTCTGCTATTGGGCGAAACCCTGCATGCGCGTTACCTGCTGGGGGCCGCGCTGATCCTGCCCTGCGTCTGGGTCATCGCGCGCCGCGGTGCCATCGCGCCCGTGCAGGAGGACTGAAACGTTGCGGATCACTGACGCGCCGTCACCTAATTTCAACGAGAGGGCTCTGCCAGTCTCCCTTCTCGTGCTGCATTATACGGGAATGGAGACGGGTCCGGCCGCGCTGGAACGAATGCGCGACCCTGCCGCGCAGGTCAGCGCCCACTACATGGTCGAAGAGGATGGCCGCATCTTCCGGCTCGTCGGCGAGGACAATCGCGCCTGGCATGCGGGCGTATCCGAATGGAACGGGATGACCGACGTCAACTCGGCCAGTATCGGTATCGAGATCGTCAATAGCGGCCATGAGTTCGGCCTGCCAGATTTTCCGGATCGGCAGATCAACGCCCTGATCCCGCTTTGCAAGCGCATCATCGAGGCGCACGAGATCGAACCGCGCAACGTGGTCGCACATTCCGACATCGCACCGGAGCGCAAGGAGGATCCCGGCGAGAAGTTTCCCTGGGCCGGGCTCGCCGCGGCAGGCATCGGCCTCTGGCCGGGCGAGCCCAATGGCGACCAGCGCGTCCTTTTCGAGCTTGGCGACAGGGATCGCGGCGTAACGCTATTGCAACGCGCTCTGGCCGGAATTGGCTATGGTGTCGCGCTGGACGGGGTCATGTCGGCTCGTATGGTGGCGGTCGTGCGAGCGTTTCAGCGCCGCTACAGGCCGGACAGAATAGACGGCGTCGTCGACATGGAGACCTATGATCTGGCGTCACGCCTCGCTGCGATGATCTGAGCGCACCCTGACCAAAACCCAGACGCGAAGATAGCTAGCCAGCCCCTGGTCCGGCGCATCGGCCAGGCGTTTGTCGTCGAGTTGGCGGATTAGCGCGGAGACCGATAGGCCGTCACGCCGCGCCGCCTTGTCGATCTCGGCCCAGAATTCCGGTTCCAGCGCGACGGAGGTCGCGTGGCCGTGAATGGATATGGAGCGCTTTTTCAAGTCTCGCCCGATTGGCAAAGCCCGGGACCGGCCGGATGGCGAGTCGGGCGGCCGTTTTCGTCGATGGCGATGAAGACCATGCGGTCGATGCGAACAAGATCGCGCTTGGACCTCAGCTCCCGCACGGAACATTTCAGCGTGATCGACACGCGGCTCGTATCCGTGACCTCCATGCCGATCTCGACCACGTCGCCCAAAAAGGCAGGGGCTTGGAAGTCCATTTCGGAAATGAATTTCGTCGCGACCAGCGCCGCCCCGCTTTCCACGGCGGCATAGACGGAGGCCTCTTCGTCGATCCAGGACAGCAGACGTCCGCCGAACAGGGTTCCGCGGCTGTTCAGATCGGTGGGCATGACGAGGCGGCGGGAGAGGAACTTCATAGCGGCGCTCAGTCGGGTGTGGGGCCGTCCAGCTTATGCGCATCGACGTGGCGATCCAGCCCGTCCTGGGCATCTCGAGCCGCTTTTCGCTGTGCCGCACTCAACCCGTGCGCGATCCGGTTGGCGTTGGACGCTTCGGAGGCCGCGGCCTTCGCCTTACGCTTGCGCGCGGTCCGTAGGTTGACGACCTTCATCGCGGCGCGATCATCAGCTCCGGACGCACGACGCGGTCGAACTCTTCCTCTGTCACGAAGCCTAGGCCGACCGCTTCCTCGCGGAGGGTCGTGCCGTTCTTGTGCGCGGTCTTCGCGACCGTCGTGGCGTTGTCATAGCCGATGGTGGGCGCCAATGCCGTGACCAGCATGAGCGAGCGGTTCATCAGATCGGCGATCCGGTCTTCGTTCGCCGTGATGCCGACGACGCACCGGTCGGCGAAGCTCCGCGAGGCATCCGCCAGCAAAGTGATGGACTGGAGCATATTGTAGGCCATGACCGGCTTGTAGACGTTCAGCTCGAAATGGCCTTGCGATCTGGCGATGCTCATCGTTGTATTGTTGCCCATGACCTGCGTGCAGACCATGGTCAGCGCCTCGCACTGGGTTGGGTTGACCTTGCCCGGCATGATGGAGCTGCCCGGCTCGTTGGCCGGCAGGCTGATCTCGCCAAGCCCGGAGCGCGGGCCGGAGGCGAGGAAGCGGATGTCGTTGGCGATCTTGAACAGCGACGCCGCGACTGTGTTGAGCGCGCCGTGGGCGGAGACGAACGCATCGTGCGCGGCCAGCGCCTCGAACTTGTTGGCGGCCGTCTTGAAGGGCAGGCCCGTATAGTTTGCCACTTCCGCGGCGAAGTCCTCCGCGAAACCCGGCTTGGCATTGAGCCCCGTGCCAACCGCCGTGCCGCCCTGCGCGAGCGGATAAAGCTCCTCGAGCCCACGCGTGACGCGTTCGATGCCGAGGTCGAGCTGCGCGACGTAGCCGGAGAACTCCTGTCCCAGCGTGACGGGCGTGGCGTCCTGCGTGTGGGTCCGCCCGATCTTGATGATGTCCTTGAACTCACCCGCCTTGTCGTTGAGCGCATTGCGGAGGTATTGCAGCTGCGGCAGCAATTCGTGCGTGATCTGCTCGGCCGCGCTGATGTGCATGGCGGTGGGGAAAGTATCGTTGGAGCTCTGGCTGCGATTGACGTGGTCGTTGGGGTGGACGGGGTCCTTGGATCCAACCGTTCCGCCGAGAAGCTCGATGGCCTTGTTGGACACGACCTCGTTGACGTTCATGTTGGACTGGGTGCCCGATCCGGTCTGCCAGACGGAAAGCGGAAAATTGTCGTCCAGCTTGCCTTCCGCCACGTCGGAGGCCGCCTGCACGATGGCGTCTTTCAAGTCAGCTTCGAGATTGTCGGCCTTGTGGTTGGCGATGGCGGCCGACCGCTTGATGATCCCCAACGCTCGGATGAGGGCGGGCGGCATGGTCTCGACACCGATAGGGAAGTTGATGAGCGAGCGGGCCGTCTGCGCGCCGTAATACTTATCGGACGGGACTTGGAGTTCGCCGAAGGAGTCGGATTCGGTTCTGTGTTCGGGGCGGTAATCGGTCATGGGCGGGCGTTTACTGGAAACGGGCCGGGTCGCAAGGGCGGGAGTGGGGAGGCAGGAATGAAACCGGGTCAGACCTCTTCCGTCCCCGGCACTTGTTGCCGGGGTCTGGCTCCGGCTAGGTTCACAAGAGGAGACTTGGAAAGCGCCATCGTCTTGTGGAGACAAGGGCGATCAGACCCCGGCAATAAATGCCGGGGACGGAGATCGATCTGACGGACCTACTTTTTTCGGAAACTATCCAGGCTGACGACCTTGGGGCCGTCATCTTCCGGCGTGTCGTCATCCGTGTCGCTCGTCTCGGCCTTGGAGGGCTCTTTTTTAACGGGCGCGCCTAGACCGGTCGGCGCAGGCGCACCTAGCGATGTGGTCGGCGCGATGCCCATGACGGGTCCGGACTCCATTTCCGGCGGCACGTCGAAGGCCAGCGAAAAGCCCACGCTCGGATCGTGGAAGCGGGTGATGGCATGGTAGGGGACGCGCAGATATTTCGGGATGCCGCCGAACTTCAACGTGACCTCGAAATCGTCCGAGTTGGCGGCCAGGTCCCAGAACTGGTGTTCCAGGACGATGGTGATCTCTTCGGGATATTTCTCGGCCAGCGTGTCGTCGATCTCCACGCCCGGATAGCGCGTCAGAAAGGTGATGTAGAAATGGTGCGCGCCGGGCAGGCCGTCTTCGCGGATGACGCGGCGGATCGCGTCCCGCACCACGCCGCGCAGCGCCAGGCTCCGCATCTGTTCGTAGTTCATCAGGTCCTGGCTCATGCGCGCACCTTAGAGCGGGCGGAGGTCGGGTCAACCGCCAAGCGACACACAGAAGGCAAGCGTCGCGGGACGGTTAACGGACCCTCGCTCAATGAAGAGAAAGACGAATGCGCGTCCGGTCCGTAAGTAGAAACATGTCCGGTGCCGCACAGATTGAAAAACCGCGCGAACATTTGTTCGAGCCACCCCACGCGCCACCCTTGACCGGTGAGGAAGGTTTCATCGAGGCCACGTGGAAGTTCATCCGCAATCCCGTGGAGGGCTTCGGTCCTCTGGCCTACCGGCAGCCCATCGTCACGGCCAAGACGTTCGGGCAGACCCTGCACGTCATCTCCGACCCGGAAGGCATGACCGACGTTCTCGTGCGCCACGCCGACAAGTTCACGAAGACGGCCATCGACGCGCGCATCCTCGGCCCCGCAACCAAGGAAGGTCTCTTGTCCGTCCATGGCGAACAGTGGAAGCGGCAGCGCAAGTCGGTCGCGCCGATCTTCCGCCATCGCCACATGGCCGACCTCGCTCCACTGATCGCCGATGTGATCGACGCCTTCAGCGCGCGGCTGGACCGGCGGCCGAAGCTCAACCTGTCCGAGGCCATGGCCGAACTGACCTTCGACGTGCTGGCCAAAGCCTTGCTTGGCGATCCAAAGGGGCTGGACCGCGACCGGCTGAAAACGGCGACGCGCGCGGTCGTGACGGGTGCGGGCACGCTTCGCCCGGACGACCTCTTGCCTTGGCCGCGCTGGGTGCCGCGTCCGATGACGCTGCGCGGATCGTCGGCGCTGAAACGGCTGAAGCGCGCGGCGGACGACCTGATCGAAGAGCGGACCGACCATCCTGCCGACGACCTTGTGGGCCTTTTGATCGGGGCGGACAATCTGACCCAGCGCGAACGGCGGGACAATCTGATCGGCTTCTTTATCGCCGGGCACGAGACCACGGCCCTGACGCTGACCTGGGCGCTTTACCTATTGGGCCGTCACCGACCGACGCTGGAGCGGGTGAGAGCGGAAGCTCTGGAGGTCTGCGGCGAGGGCCGGATCGATTATGACAAGCTGAACGACCTGGTCTTCACGCGCGCTGTGATCGACGAGACCATGCGGCTCTACCCGCCTGCGCCGCTGCTCAACCGGGAGCCGCAGGTGGAGGTGGAGGTGCTGGGCCGGACGCTTGTGCCCGGCGACGCCGTGCTGCTGAACAATTACGTCATGCACAGGACGGAGCGCCTTTGGGATGATCCGCTGCTGTTCGATCCAGATCGGTTCTTACGCGATCCGGAGTTACGGTCGAAAGGCTCCCCCTACATGCCGTTCGGAGCCGGACCGCGCATCTGCGTGGGGGCGGCTTTTGCGGTGATGGAGGCGGTGATGGTGCTGGCCACGCTGGCGCGCGATTACGACATCATCGTGGGTGACGACGTCTACCCGCGCCCGCTGATGACGGTCACGCTGCGGCCGGAAGGCGGCGTACCGGCGCGGATGGTGCGGGCGGGGTAGAGGCTCAGCCCCACTGTACGGGATTGAGAGACAGGAAGATGACGAGCCATTCATTGCTTCCCTCCCGAAC
>JBCCCX010000050.1:0-14911 GCA_039033275.1 Pseudomonadota bacterium
AATTGTTGAATTTCTGTTGCTGCTTGCTGTAAATCTTGTTGAGCAGCTTTGTTAATTACTCCACCAATCTTGGCATTACCTTTGATTTCACCTTCATTATGACCAATGCCGAAGTTTCCGATCTCACCCGGCCGTCCGCTCAGTCCTACTTCGCCGATGGTAATAACGAATATCCGGTCGTGGACGGTGTCGCCGGCCATTCCGCCGTGCAGGCGCTGGGGACATTCGAGGAGGACGCGCTCGACGTGTCGACGTTCGGACCGAACCAGGCCGAGGCGATCCGCATCTTCGACGAAGCCGGCTGGCAGTAGGGACGCTCCTATTCCAGATCGGCGAGGGCGTCTGCCAGCAGTCCGGCACCGTAGCGCACCGGATCGGTCGCGGGCAGGCCGGTCTCCGCGGATGCCGCCTCCAGCGCCGCCCTCGCTTCGGCGTCGCTCAGATGGGCCGTGTTGAGGCTGAGCGCGACGCAGCGCGCCTGCCTGTTGGTCAGCCGGGCCGTGCGCTCATGCGCCTCCATGGACTCTGTCAGGCCCGGCACGGCGAAATCCGGCAGGCCGCGCATTGTCTTCCGTCCCGCCTCGTGGCACAGCACCATCGCGTCCGGCTGGGAGCCGTGGACCAAGCCGACCGTGACGCCGGCAAAGGTCGGGTGCAGCACGGTGGCCTGGCCCTCGATCACGTCCCAATGGTCCGCATCGTTGCCCGGCGAGAGCGACTCCGCCACGCCGGAGATGAAGTCGCCCGGTATCGTGTCCAGCGCGCAACCCTGGCCCGCGATCAGCACGCCGGTCTGGCCGGTCGGCCGGAAGGTCGCGTCCACGCCCCGCGCGGCCAGTTCGCGGTGCAGCGCCAGCGCGGTGAATTTCTTGCCGACCGCGCAATCCGTGCCGACCATGAGAACGCGCCGGCCGGACCGCTTCGCCCCCGTCGCGACCGGCATGGGCCCGCCGGGCCAGTGACGCACATCGTGCAACGTCCGGCCGCCCGAATCGGCGGTGCGTTTCAGCACCTCGATTTCGTTCAGGCGGACATGCAGACCCGCCGCCACGTCCAGACCGGCCTGCACCGCACGGACCAGATGCGGCACCCAGCCATCGGGCAGGAACCCACCCCGGTTGGTGACCCCGATCAGCGCCGTCCCGACGCCCGCGCGCGCGGCCTCGCCAAAATCCATGTCGGGCAGGCCCAGATCGATCTCGCAACCCGGCAGGCGAAACTGGCCCGCGCAGTCATCGGGTGTCCAGTGCAGCACGCCTTGGGCGGTCTTGGCGCCATATTCGCGCGTCGCATCGCCGAGAAACAATAGATAGGGCTTGGCGATGGTCCTCATGACGGCCCCTCCGGCGTCACGCCTGCGCCCCACACGGACGCTTCGACCGCCTCGAACCGTCCGTCTTCGGACAGGCGAGCCGGTTCGCCGTCGAACCAGAAAGGGCCGTCGAGATCGGCATAATCCGCCCCGCCCGCCAGGAGGTGCGCCGGGGCGATGGCGAGTGTCGGGGCCAGCATGCATCCGACGAAGACGCCCAGCCCGCGCTCACGCGCTGCGCTGCGAATCCGCAGACCCGATGTCAGCCCGCCGCACTTGTCGAGCTTGATGTTCACGAACTGGTAGAGATCGGCAACAGTATCCAGATCGTCCAGCGTCTGGAAGCTCTCGTCGGCGCAGAGCGGGACCGCTTTGCCCGCAGATCGGAGCGCGCGGCGCGCATCATCGCGCTCTTCCGCGCCCATCGCCAGCGGTTGCTCCAGCAGCTCGAAGCCGAGGTCTGCTGCGATCGGCGCGAGCGTTTCCAGCTGCGCCGGCGACCATCCCGCATTGGCGTCGATCACGCGCCGCGCCGTTCCGGCCGCCTCGGTGACGGCGCGCATCCGCGCCTCTTCCAGTTCCGGGCTGCCACCCAGCTTGACCTTCAGCAGCGGCCGCCAGGCTTCCGACCGGGTCTGCGCGGCCATGGCGTCCGGCGTGTCCAGCACGATGGTGAAAGCGCTTTCGACCGCGGCCGGCACCGTATCGATCAACGCCGCGACGGTCGTGTTCGCCCGCGCGGCCTCCAATTCCCACAGCGCCGCGTCCAGCGCCGCCCGCGCCCCGCCGGCCGGCATCAGCTCCGCCAGCCGGTCGCGCGTCAGGCCGCCGGAAAGATGCGAACGGACCGCTTCGATCCGCGCCCGCATCGTATCCGCCGTCTCGCCGAGGTAGGCGACCCCGGTCGCCTGGCCCCGCCCCGCAAACCCGCCGTCGTGCAAGGTCACGGTGAGGGTCGGCTGATGGGTGCGCGCACCCGTGGAAATGATGAAGGGCCGCACGAGCGGCCGGTCTTCGACCTGCACATCCACATTCAGACGGCTCACGATTCATTCCCTTCGCACGATCTATTCCTGCCAGCCCGCCCCGAGCGCCTGATAAACGTTGATCGCGGCCGCGAGGCTGGCGCGCCGCGCGTCCAGCCGGGCCTGGTCCACCTGCAGCAAGCGGCTTTCCGCGTCCAGCACCACCAGAAGATCGTCTTCGCCTTCTTCGTAGCGGATGCGCGACAGGGTGACGGCCGTGCGCGTATCTTGGGCGGCGCGGGCCAGCTCGGCGAGGCGTTCATTCTGCCGGGCGAAGCGCACGAATTGCGACTGGGTCTCCTCCAGCGCCAGCAGCACTGCCTCCTCATACAGGGCGACCGCCAGATCGGTTTCGGCCTCGGCCGCGTCCAGCCGCGCCTGCACGCGCGGCCGGTCGAGCCCCTCCCAGGACAGGCTCGGCCCGACCCCGAAGCCGAAGGCATTGGGCCCCGTCAGGCGGTCCAACGAAGTGCCGACCAGCGCAGTGTCCCCCACAAGGCTGACGCGCGGGAAGAAGTCGCTATGCACGGCATCGGCCCGGGCGAAGGCGGCGGCAATGGTGCGTTCCGCCGCGCGCACGTCCGCCCGGCGGCGCAAGAGGCCGGACACATCGCCGAGAGGTAGCGTGTCCGGCAGCGCGTTTGGCAGCCAACCGGCCCCGACCGTCTCCGCCACGTCCGCGACCGGCAGTGCCGTCAGCGTGGCAAGGCGGTTCAGCGCCGCCTCCCGGTCCGCGCGCAGGGGCGGTTGCAGCGCGCGCGTGGTGCGCAGCTGCGACGTGGCGAGGGCTTGGTCGAGCTGCGTGGCGAACCCTTCCTCGAAGCGGATCTGCGTCAGATCCACCAGGCCGGACTGGATGCGCAGGTTTTCTTCCGTCAGGGCGAGCGCGGATTCGGCCGTGCGCAGGTCGAGCCAGGCCCGCGCGACTTCTGCGGCAAGCAGCGCCTGCGCGTCCCGCCGGTCCCAGATGCGGGCGGAGAGATCGGCCTCGGCCGCGCGCTCCAGCGCGTCCAGCCGCCCGAACAGGTCGAGCTCCCACAGGGCCGAGCCGCCCAAGCCGATCACCATCTGCGGATCGACATCGACCTGGATCGGACCGCCGCCCAGCGCGGGCTGACCGTAATCGATATTGGCCGACAGGGCGCCTGTCGGCCGGGAGGCCGTGGCTTGGAGCGTGCGCGCGGCGCGGGCGGCCCGCACACGGGCCAGAGCGCCGCGCAGGCCGGGATTGTTCTCGAACGCCCGCCCCACCATCGCTTCCAGCGCGTCGTCGCCCAGCGTGCGCCACCAATCGTGGGCAGGCGCGTCCGGCCGGGGCGCGACCCCGGCATCGACGGTGAAAGCCCTGTCCGCAACAGGCGTCTGCGGCGGGACGTAGGGCGCGCGCGTCGTCGCGCAGGCGCAGAGCAGAAGGCCCGAAGCGAGGGTGAGAAAACGCCGCACGGTCATTCCGCTGGAAGGCCGGACACTGGATGGTCGCGCAATTCGCGTTCCAGCCGCTGCGCCGTCTGTCCCGGAGAGCCGCTGCCGCGCGCGATCAGCGCATAGGCGGCCGGGACCGTTAGTAGGCTGACGAGGGTGGAGCTGAGCACGCCGCCGACGATGACCAGCCCGATGACGTAGCGCGTCTCCGCGCCCGCCCCGCTGGCGAGCACGAGCGGCAGGGCGCCCGCAATGGTGGTCACGCCCGTCATGACGATGGGCCGGAAGCGTGTCAGCGACGCTTCGCGCAGTGCGTCCAGGAACTCTTGGCCCTCATCGCGCAGCTGGTTGGCGAACTCCACGATCAATATGCCGTTCTTGGCCGCCAGCCCGACCAGCATGATCAGCCCGATCTGGCTGTAGAGGTTGAGCGTTTGGCCTGTCAGCTGCAGGGCAAGCAATCCGCCCACGGTCGCGACCGGGACGGACAGCATGATGACGAGCGGGTGGCGCACGCTCTCGAACTGGGCGGCCAGCACGAGGAAGACGACGCCGATCCCGCCCAGGAAGACGAACAGGACGGACGAGCCCGTCTGGCGCAGGTCGAGCGACTCGCCCTTATAGTCGAGGATGACCTGTTCGGGCAGAACCTCCCGGGCCAGGGCCTCCACTTCTGACAATGCCTCGCCGAGCGACAGGCCGTCGGGCAGGTTCGCTTCCACCGTGATGGCGCGCACGCGATTGTAGCGCGACAGGGTGCGCGACCCGCCCGTCTCCTCCAGCCGCACCAGGTTGGACAGCGGGATGAGCGCCCCCGTATCGGCGGAACGCACGAAGATGTTGGTCATGTCCTGCGGCGTGCGCTGCGCGTCCTGCTCGCCTTCGAGCAGGACGTCATACTCCTCGCCGTCCTGCAGGAAGGTGGTGACGCGCCGCGATCCCAGCATGGTTTCCAGCGTACGGCCGATTTCCGCGACCCGCACGCCCAGCGCGTTGGCGCGCTCATAGTCGATCGCCACGCGCAGCTGCGGCTGCGTTTCCTTATAGTCCCAGTCGAGCCCCGGATAGTCGAGGCCGCGTTCGGCCATGGCGTCGAACAGCGTTTCGCGCCAGGCGCTCAGCTGTTCCCAGCTGCCGCCGCCCAGCGTGATCTGGAGCGGCTTGGACGGCCCACCGCCGCCGAAGCCCTGCCGCATCACCGGAAAGGCGCGCACGCCCGGCAGGTCCGCGAGACCGGCGCGCACCTCGTTCATGATCTCGAAGCCGCCCCGGCGCTGGCCGAAATCGTTGAGCACGGTGATCACCACGCCGGAGTTGTAATTCTCCGTCGCGCCGAAGCCGCCCGGCGTGCGCACCAGCAGGCGCTTCACCTCGCCCGCCTCGACCAGCGGCATCATGCGGCGCTCGATCTCATCCATATAATCGACCATATAATCGTGGCTCGCCCCTTCGGGTCCGCTGACGAAGACGAAGAAGGCGCCCTGATCCTCGGGCGGGGCGAAGGCCTGCGGAAGCTGGGAGAGCGACCAGGCGCTGCCGCCCGCGCCGAGCGCGATGAGGACGATCCCGACCAGCGGCACGCGCAGCACGAATCCCAGCAGGCGGGCATATCCGGCGCGCATCCGGCGGAACAAGCCGTCCAGCCCGCCTTGCAGCCTGTTCGGCTTGCCGCCGGGCTTGAGTATCTTGGACGCCATGGCCGGGGTCAGCGTCAGGGCGACGAAGCTGGAGATCAGGACAGCCGCCGCGATGGTCAGGGCGAATTCCGAGAAGAGCCGCCCCACATCGCCCTGCAGGAAGGCGATCGGCACGAAGACGGAGATCAGCACGACCGTCGTGGCCACGACGGCGAAGCCGACCTGCCCCGTGCCGCGGTAGGCTGCGACGAGCGGCGTCTCGCCCAGCTCATCCATGCGCCGGAAGATGTTCTCCAGCACCACGATGGCGTCGTCCACGACCAGGCCGATCGCCAGCACCAGCGCCAGCAGCGTCAACAGGTTTATGGAGAAACCCAGCATCCAGATCGCCAGGAACGCGCCGATGAGCGCGACCGGCAGGGTCAGCGCGGGCACCAGCGCGGCGCGCACGCTGCCCAGGAACAGGAAGATGACGAGCGTGACCAGCAGCGCGGCCACGCCCAGCGTCTTGTAGACCTCCGAAATCGCGCCGCTGATGAAGATGGAGCTGTCGAAGCTCTCATAGATGACCATGCCTTCGGGCAGGGACTGGTTGACGCGCCGGGCTTCGGCCTGCGCGGCCCGGGCGACCTCGACCGTGTTGGACGTGCTCTGGCGCACGATGCCCAGCCCGATCTGCGGGATGGTGTTGCCCCGGAACAGGGTGCGGTCTTCCTCCACTCCGAATTCCACGCGGGCAATGTCGCCCAGACGCGCCCGGAAGCCGTCCGGCGATTCCAATATGCCGAGGCGGGCGAAGTCTTCGGCCGTGGTGAAGGCCCGGTCGAGCCGGACGATGAACTGCCGCTCCACCGATTCGATCGATCCGGCCGGGAACTCGACATTCTCCGCGCGCAGGCGGGCCTCCACGTCCGACGCGGTAATGCCGCGGGCGGCCATCTCCGCCCGGTCCAGCCAGATACGCACCGCGTAGCTCTGCGCGCCGCCGACGCGCACGCGCGCCACCCCGTCCAGCGCGGAGAACCGGTCCACCAGGAACCGCTCCGCATAGTCGGTCAGCTCCGGCACGGTGCGGCCTTCCCCGACCAGGTTGAGCCAGGCGATCACGTCCTGATTGGAATCGACCTTGGAGATTTCGGGCGGGTCGGCTTCGACCGGCAAATCGTCCAGCACGCCCGAGACCCGGTCGCGCACGTCGTTGGCGGCCGAATCGACGTCGCGCGACACGAAGAATGTCAGGTCGATGCGCGAGCGTCCGTCCTCGCTGGTGGCGCTGATCGTCTCGATGCCCTCGACCCCGGCGATACGCTCCTCGATCACTTCGGTGACGCGGGTCTCCACAATGTCTGCGGCCGCACCCGGATAGACGGTCTCGATGGACACGACCGGCGGGTCGATGTCCGGATATTGGCGCAAGGGAAGCTGCAGGAAGGCCACGATGCCGCCCGCCACCAGCAGAAGCGACATGACCGCCGCGACCATGGGGCGGCGAACGGCGAAGTCCGACAGGAGCATGCGGCCGCTCAGCCCTTGGCCGCGTCGAGATAGCGCGCCAGCGCATCCTCTCCGGGCTCCACGCGGACCGGATCGACCGTCTGGCCCGGACGCACCTTCATCGTGCCGTGCACGATCACGAGGTCGCCGGGCGACACGCCGGACAGCAGCTCGACCTCCCCGGGGCGGCGCGCGCCCAGCGTCACCGGAACCTGCGTGGCGACGGAGCGGCCACCCTCTTCCACCACGCTGAACACCGACATGCGGCGGCCGAACGGCACGACCGCGCCCTCATCCACCAGCAGCGCGTTACGCGGCGCGCTCTGCACGTCGACCGTCATCAGCATGCCGGGTTTGAGGCGGCCATCGGCATTGTCCAGTTCGGCCCGGACCAGCACGGAGCGCGTCACGGGATCGACGAAACTGTCCAGCGTCGCCACCACGCCCTGGAACATCTCGCCGGGGCGAGCAGAAGCGCGCGCCGTCACGGCCTGGCCGGGCGAGACCGACGACAGGCGCGTGGCCGGTATGGGGAAGTCGAGATTGAGCGTATCGACCTGGTCGATGCGCACGACCGGGTCGCCCGGCCGCACCGTGGCGCCGACGCTGATGCGGCGCAGGCCGACCACGCCGTCGAAAGGCGCGCGGATGACGCGGTCCGTGCCCTGGACGCGCGCGCTCTGCGCTTGCGCCTCCGCCAGGGCGAGATCGCGGCGGCGCGTCTGCAGTTCGCGCTCCGCCAGCGCGCCGCGGTCGAACAGGCGTTGCGCCCGGTCCATCTCCTCGCGCGCGATGCGAAGGCTCGCCTCCGCCTCGTCGATGCGGGCGCCCTCCTCGCGGGCCTCGAACTGGACCAGCATCTGGCCCCGCTCCACCCGTTCGCCGTCGTCGAACCCGATGGCTTCGACCTGTTCGGTCACGGTCGCGCTGATGACCACCGTCTCGGCCGCGCTCAGCGTCCCGACCGCCTCCAGCCGATCGGTGAAGGCGGCCTGGCGGACGGCCTCGACGACCACGGGCACAGGTGCAGGGCCCGGGGTCTGGGCGTGCGACGGAGTTGCGACCAATCCGGTCATGACCAAACCGGCCATGATCGCGGCCCATAGCAGGGATGTCGGAACTGTCTTCATCGGTGGATCACTGCGCCAATCGAGAGGGTTGCACAGTCTATACGAAACGGCGCGGACGGCGCGGCACACAATCGCGTCAGATCGGGACCGGTCGCGCTCACACCCGTGTCAGCTTTCCGGCGCGGGCGTCGGGGGTATGGGATAGTGCGGCAGCCGGTCCAGCGCGGCCTTCAGCGCGTCGCCCCAACCCGACGAGATGCGCGCAAAGTCCGGATCGTCCGCCTCGATGCGCATCATCCGGCCGTCCTGCAAACTGTCTGCGGCATAGACGTGGATATCCAGCGGCATGCCGACGGACAGGTTGGCCTTCAAGGTGGAGTCGAAGGATACGCAGAGCAGCCGCACCGCATCCTCCACGCTCATCGCCGTATCCATGGCGCGCAGGATGATGGGCCGGCCATATTTGGTTTCGCCGATCTGGAAGAAGGGCGTCTCGGGACCGGCTTCCACGAAATTCCCCTCCGGGTAGATCATGAAGAGGCGCGGCTCCATGCCCGCGATCTGGCCGCCCATGATGATGGTCGCGGAAAAGGCCGAGTCCGCCGTCGGGCCCGTTCCCGCATAGGTCTCCACCACCTCCTTGAGCGTGTCGCCGACCAGGCGGGCGGCCTCGAACAAGGTCGGAACCTGCATGATGCCCGGATCGCGCAGCTCCGGCGCCATGGTGCGTTCGTTGAGCAGGCTGACCACGGCCTGGGTCGTGGCGAGATTGCCCGCCGTCATCAGGGTGATGACCCGCTCGCCGGGCTCGGACCAGGTGAACATCTTGCGCACGACGGAAATGTTGTCGATGCCGGCATTGGTGCGCGTGTCGGACATGAAGACGAGAGAGTGATCGAGCTTCAGGGCGACGCAGTAGGTCATGGACGAATCGTTCCGGGGGGTTGGAGGGCGGTGCGGCCCTATTGCTGGACCTGGATGGTCACCTCAAGCTGTTCTTCCGATCCGCCGATGATCAATCCGCGCGTCGGCGCGCAATCGCGGTAGTCGAGCCCGTGGGCGATCTTCACATAGCGTTCGTCGGGGCTGATACCGTTGGAGACGTCGAAGCCGACCCAGCCGAGCCCGTCCAGATGCGCTTCCGCCCAGGCATGGGTCGCCTCCTGGTCGGTGCGGTCGTTCATCATCAGATATCCGCTGACATAGCGGGCTGGGACGCCCATGCGGCGCGCCGCCGACAAAAAGATGTGTGTGTGGTCCTGGCAGACGCCCGCGCTGCCGGACAGGGCCTGCGCCGCCGTCGTGCCGACCCGCGTCGTCCCGCTTGTATAGGGCACGGCGGCGAGGATGTCCCGGCTGAGCGCGTGGAGCGCCGCCACCCGGTCGGCGCCGGCGGCCGCGTCGGCGAGCGCGCTGATGTCCGCATCGGCGCGCGTCAGCGCCGTTTCGCGCCGGTAGTGCCAGAGGGGCACGCAGCTCGCGCCTGACCCGACGACACCAGGCCCGACGATGCCCGACCCCGCGCGTGTCTCGACCTCGCCTGCGACGTGAATGTCCACCTGGCGGGCGTCCGGGGACAGTTCGATGAGGTCCACATGGCTGCCGAACGCGTCTCGGAACGTCGCATGCCGGACCGCGCCGTCCAGGCTCAGGCTCCAGTCCAGAACCTCCTGCGTGGGGCCGGTGCGCGGATGCAGGCGCAGCTGCAACAGCGCATAGGACGCCGGGGCCGCATAGTCGAAGCGCGTCTGGTGCTGGATGGACAGGCGCATCAATTCTGGAACCGGTAGGTCCGGCCGATGGCTTCGGACAAAGCGGCGTTGCGCGCGATGATGTCCTGCAGGAATTCGTGCAGGCCCGTGCCGATGATGGTGGCGCTGCTGGAGGCGCTCACATGGTCGCGTATCGCGGACGCCATGCCGACCAGTTCCGTCTCGCGCCCATAGCCCCGGTCCAGCGCGCCCAGCGTGGAGACGAGATGGTCGTAGCAGAAGGCGATGGAGCGCGGCAGGCGCGTGTCGTGGACGAGGAAGTCGACGATGGCGGCCGGGGTGATCTCGCCCCCGTGCAACCAGTTGAAGGACCGCTCCGCCGAGGCCGAGCGCAGGATCATCTCCCACTGCACATGGTCGAGCGAGGAACCGACCGAGGCGCTGGACGGCAGCAGGACATAGTATTTCGTGTCCAGGATGCGCGCCGTATTGTCGGCGCGCTCCACCAGCACGCCCAGCTCGATGAAGCGGAAGATGTCGTTGCGCAGCATGGTGCCGTTGATGGTGCCGCGCACCAGGGCCGATTGCTGCCGGATCTGAGCGAGCAGTTCGGGCAGGTCCGCGCGGCTGAGCGCGTCGCCCATCGCCGGACCCAGCTGCAGCCACGCGCCGTTGATCGCCTCCCACGTGTCGCGGGTCAGCGCGGTGCGGGTCATGCGCGCATTCTGGCGCGCGCTCGCCAGCGAGCTGGCCACGCTGCCCGGATTGTCCCGATCGGCGAGCAGGAATTCCACCACGCTTTCCGTGCGGTAGTCGTCATGCGTGGCGAGATAGGCGTCCTTGGCGCTGGCGGTGGCCAGCACGCTCTCCCATTCGCTGGCTTTCGTGCGCGACCGCGTCAGGGACATGCGGAAGCCCGCCTCCACCAGGCGCGCCGTATTCTCCATGCGCTCCAGATAGCGCATCATCCAGAACAGGCCGGAAGCGGTGCGGCCCAGCATGCGGTCAGTCATTCGCTCCGCCTACTCATCAGACAGCACCCACGTATCCTTGGTGCCGCCGCCCTGGCTGCTGTTCACCACCAGCGAACCTTCGGTCATGGCCACGCGCGTCAGCCCGCCCGGCACCACGTCCACCCGGTCCGGCGACACGAGCACGAAGGGCCGCAGATCGACATGGCGCGGCGCGAGTCCCCCTTCCGTCAGGATCGGAACGGTCGAGAGCGCGAGCGTCGGCTGGGCGATATAGTTGGCGGGATCGGCCGTCAGCTTGGCACGGAAGGCCTCGATCTCTTTCTTCGATGCGGCCGGGCCGACCAGCATGCCGTAGCCGCCCGAGCCGTGCACTTCCTTGACGACCAGTTCGCCCAGATTGTCGAGCACGTAGGCGAGCGCGTCCGCCTCCGCGCAGCGCCAGGTCTGCACGTTCTTCAGGATCGGTTCGCGGCCCGTATAGAACTCCACAATGTCGGGCATGTAGGAATAGAGCGCCTTGTCGTCGGCGATGCCCGTGCCGGGCGCGTTGGCGATGGTGATGCCGCCCGCGCGGTAGATGTCGAAAATGCCCGGCACGCCCAGCATGGAGTCCGGATTGAAGTTGAGCGGATCGAGATAGTCGTCATCCACCCGGCGGTAGAGCACGTCGATGGGCTCGAAGCCGCATGTGGTGCGCATGGCGACGCGCCCCTCCACGATGCGCAGGTCAGGACCCTCGACCAGCTCCACGCCCATCTGCTCGGCGAGGAAGGCGTGCTCGTAATAGGCGGAATTGTGGATGCCCGGCGTCAACACCGCGATGGTGGGGCGGCCCTCGCAGGCCGCCGGGGCGCAGCGGGCCAGGGAGCGCCGCAGCAGCAGCGGATAGTCGCCCACCGTCTCCACGCCGACCCGGCTGAACAGTTCCGGGAACATGCGCAGCATGGTTTCGCGGTTCTCCAGCATATAGGACACGCCGGACGGGGTGCGCGCATTGTCTTCCAGCACGAAGAATTCGTCCGGGCCGGTCCGCACCAGGTCCGTCCCGACGATGTGCGTGTAGATGCCGCCGGGCGGGTCGACGCCGATCATTTGCGGCAGGAAGGCGGCGTTGTCCTGGATCAGCTCTACCGGCACGCGGCCCGCGCGCAGGATTTCCTGGCGGTGGTAGATGTCGTGGAGGAACGCGTTGAGCGCCTTGACCCTTTGTTCGATGCCGCGCCGGAGCGTGCGCCATTCGCGCGCGCTGATGATGCGCGGCACGAGGTCGAACGGGATCAGCCGTTCATCCGCATCGGCCTGTCCATAGACGTTGAAGGTGATGCCCGTGCGCCGGAAGAACTGTTCGGCGTCCGACGACTTGCGGCGCAGCCGGTCCGTATCCGCCGACTGGATCATCTCGTGGAAGGTCCGGTACGGGTCGCGCGGCGACCCGTCCTGTCGCAGCATTTCGTCGAAAAAAACCCGTCCGTCATCCATTACCGCCAACAAGGCATGTCTGGGCGCGCTTTTCAAGGACGATGAAAGATCGATGACGATCCGCCCCGTTCGCAATGGGAGGCGACAGGGGCAGAGCACCGCGCTAGGACGGTCCCGATGAAAATGGATGCTGCCAACACGGGACATCCGCCCCGCACGCCGACGCGCCCCGCGCGGGCCCGGGCGGCGGCGCTGCCCTTCCGCGCGCTGGGCCGCTATGCCTGGCCCCGCACGCCGGTGAACCGGGGCGTCGACAAGCTGCGCGGGCGCCTGCGCGGCCTGTGGACCTCCAAGGACAGCCCGGCGGGGATCGACAAGGGCCGGCTGGAGCCCGTTTCCGCCGCGCGCCTGGACCGGTTGGCCCCCGCCCCCGCCCACGCGCCGGTCCATGCCGAGCTCGACGCCACGCTGCGCGACTGGATCGCCGATCCGGGCTCGCTCGTGCGGCGGCAGACGCTGGTCCTGCCGCCCTGCGACCGCGAGGACCTGGTGGGGTCGTGGGCGGCCGAACGCGGGCTGCAAGTGTTCGGCACGGATCGACGCGAGGCCGAGTTGGACGCGCTGGACGACGCAGACGCGGACCCGCTCGTCATCCCGAAGCTGGAGCGGCGCTTCCTGCGCACGCGCGACGGGCTGGCCGGGATGCGCCGGCTGATCGACCGCATCGCGGCCATGGAGCGCCGCACCGTGATCGGCTGCAATAGCTGGGCCTGGCAGTTCCTGCGCAAGAGCTGCGAGATCGATCTGGTGTTCGCCGACCCCGTCACCTTCCGCGCCTATGATCGCGAACGACTGCGCGCCTGGCTCGGCGCGCTGGCGCATGGCCCCAAAAGCGAGAATGGCGAGGTGGACGGCGAAGGCACCGTCTGTTTCCGCGCCGTGCAGAACGGGCGTGACGTGTTCGGCAATGGCGACGGCGAGACGGAACTGTCCGCCTACATGACCGACCTGGCCAAACGCAGCCTCGGCATTCCCTGGGTGGCCTGGCATGTGTGGCGCGACAGCCTGCGGGTCGAGATCGCGCCGGAGGAAGAGAGGGCGGGGCCCTTTCCTCAACCCGGCCCGGCAAAAGAGGCGCTGGCCGGGGACGCGCCGCCCGACCGGCGCACCCTCTGGGTGACGGATGCGTCCGCCCCGTCCGTCCCGAGCCGGGGCGACCAGAACGCGCTGCTCGTCCTCCATGCGCTGCTCATCCATGGCGGGCTGACGCAGGACCAGATCGGGCAGACCGTGCCGCTCGTCTCCTACACCAACGTGCTGGCCTCGCTGGTGGGGGGCGGCCTGATCGACCGGACGGACGGGCTCTACCGCTGCGTTCCGGCCGCCTACCCGGCCGTGCGCGACGCGCTGGGCAATAATGGCTATCCGGTGGACGTTCTGTGAGACAAGCCGTGGAAGAGCCTCAGGCCGGGGCGGCCGACGGGGCCGCGGGCGCGGCGAACGCGGCCGGCGAGAAGGCCGCGAACCTGCTCAACGACCTGCAGGACATCAGCTTCGTCCAGATCGCGCTGATCCTGTTCTTCAGCTTCGCCGCCGTCTGGCTGGTCCGCCGGACCATTCCCTTCCTGGCCGACCGCGCGCCCAACCGCCTGCGGCTCTACCTGCTCAGGGCCGTGCCGATCCTGCGCATGGCGATCATCCTGACGGCGATCCTGTGGATCACGCCGCTGATCTTCAACATCACCCTGCAGAACTTCCTGGTCATTGCGGGCGCGGCGTCGGTCGCCATCGGTTTCGCCTTCAAGGACTATGTGTCCAGCCTGATCGCGGGCATCGTCGCCATCTTCGAGCGCCCCTACGGCCCTGGCGACTGGGTGGAGATCGAGGGCGATTACGGCGAGGTGATCAGCCTGGGCATGCGCGCGATCCGGCTGCGCACCGCGTCCGACGACATCATCACCGTGCCGCACGACACGATCTGGTCGCACAATATCGCCAACGCCAATCTGGGCTCGCAGACGCTCATGTGCGTGGCGGATTTCTATCTCGACCCGGAACACGACGCCGCCGACGTACGGCGCGAGCTGGCCGACGTCGCCCTGACCAGCGCCTATCTCGACTATCGCCGACCCGTGCTCGTCGTGCTCAAGGAGACCGAGTTCGCCACGAAATACAGCCTCAAGGCCTACCCGTTCGACATGCGCGACCAGTTCAAATTCGTCAGCGACCTGACCGAACGCGGCAAAACCGCCATCCGCGACGCCGGCGCAAAACCGGTCGCCGTGCCCAAGGTGATGGCGGGGGTTAGGGAGCCCTAAGGCTGTCCGCTTGGGATTTCCGAGCCCTCTCTTCTTCCTTCCGCTCACCCCGGCGCACGCCGGGGTCCAGTAAGGCACGGGGCGCAGACATGCATGAGGGTCGAGTATCTTCACCCTCCCCGACACCCGACCCTTTGCCCGCCTCCTGACCGTCACCTCCGACTGGATCCCGGCGTCCGCCGGGATGAGCGAGGTAATTACTCTTAACCCGTCCCCGGCATTTATTGCCGGGGCCTGTCCGCCTCCGTCACCACAAGCCGCGTCGTGTGAGGAAGCCCTCGACCAGACCCCGGCAATAAATGCCGGGGACGATATTTTGTTTTGGAGGGCGGGAAAGGTTGGGCAGACAGACGTATGTTCCGGGCCCTGTCGCACAATCCATCCGCGTTTATCCCGCCAAGAACGCGTTGCCTTTCAGCCCCTTGCAACAAAACCACCCGAATCGATCCTCCCCCGCCCAACCTCGGCTACGCTTCCCTCACCCGCCGTGGACGCGAGGAGGTGTACGATCCTTCGAGTGCGGCGGGG
>JBCCCX010000051.1:0-14892 GCA_039033275.1 Pseudomonadota bacterium
CCCCGGCATTTATTGCCGGGGTCTGGCTTCGTGATCGCTCACAAGACGAGAGCGAAAACTCGGTATCGTCTCGTGGTATTGGAGGACAGCAGACCCCGGCAATAAATGCCGGGGACGATGTGGTATTCATGGCAGTCGCGAGGCCTCAAACTAGACCCTTAGGCGTATTATAGCCGTGCCGGTCGCTGCGCCCACCCCCACGCTCCGCCTCGACGCCGACAGGCTGGCGTCCGGTTACCCGGCCCTTCTGGCCGAAGCGGACCGCGTTGCGGCACTCGTCGCGGCCGGGGTCCATGGCCGGCGGCGTCCGGGGCAAGGCGAGACGTTCTGGCAGTACCGGCCCTATGACCGCTCGGATTCCATTAACCGGATCGACTGGCGTCGCTCGGCACGAAGCGATTCCGTCTATGTCCGCGACAATGAATGGGAGGCGGCCAATTCCGTCTATCTGTGGCGGGACGGCAGCCCCGGCATGGACTGGCGCTCCGACCGCAATCTCCCGACCAAGCGCGACCGCGCCAGCATCCTTTGCCTCGCACTGTCCTCCCTGCTGATGCGGGGCGGCGAGCGCTGCGCCGTGCTCGGCGAAAGCGAACGCCCCCGCGCGGGACGCGTTGGCTATGAACGGCTTGCGGAGCGGCTGGTGCGTTCCGACGGCGCGCTGGACCTCTTAGGCTCAAAGCTTCCGGCTCATTCCAAGCTCCTGATCGCGAGTGATTTCCTGACACAGCCCGATGCATGGGGCGCGCGCCTCGCCCAGCTTGCAGCCCGGCCCGCCTCCGGCGTCATCCTCCACGTCATCGATCCCGCCGAGGAGAGCTTTCCCTTCAAGGGGCGGGTGGAGTTTCTTACCCCGGGCGGCTGGCTGCAACCCTTCGTATTGGGGCGCGCGGAGCGGGCCAGGGAGGATTACCGCCGACGGTTCGCCGCGCATTGCGACCGCATTGACGACATGACGCGACAGCTCGGCTTCACGCTCGTGCGCCACCGGACGGATCAGCCACCGGGGCGCACGCTGACATCGCTGTACCAGGCCTTCGAGGGCTCTCTCTGATGGGTCCGTTGACCTTGCTGGCGCCGCTGACGCTCATCGGACTTCTCGCCCTGCCGCTCGTCTGGTGGATTCTGAAGGTCAGCCCGCCTTCCCCGAAACGCCGGATGTTTCCGCCGCTCGCCATACTGAGAGGCGTGGAGACCGAGGAGGAAACCCCGAACGCGACACCCTTGTGGGTGTTGCTCTACCGCCTGCTTATGGTCGCGATGGCGGTCCTGGCGCTCAGCCTGCCCATCTTTGTCTCCGAAGAAGCCGACGAAACTGGCCCGCTCACCCTCATCATCGACGACAGCGCGGCGGCGGCCCCGGTCTGGGACACGCTAATGGACGAGGCCCGCATGCGCGTGCGCGATGCCCAACGCCGCAATGTGGATGTACTGCTGGTCGCAGGCTCAGACGACCGGCCGGCACCCGTCCCGGCTTCGGAAGCGCTGAACCGGCTACAATCGCTCTCGCCCCGTCCCGACGCGACGCTACTCCCTTTGCCCGAACTGCCTGACGGCCGACAGGTCGTGTTTCTTTCGTCAGGCGTGACGTTCGGCGCAAGCTACGCGATGCTGGAAGCGCTGCGCGATCAGGCCGCGACCATCGTCCTGCCCCAAAGCTTCAATACCGTCATCGTGCCGGGCGATGTCCGCGAGACGGCCAACGGGTTCGAGTCCGACTGGTTTTCCGCGCACGCCCCTCGCACGGCGACGGTCGAGGCCGTATCCGCGCGCGGTGACGTGCTGGCATCGCAGCTTATCACTTTCGCGCCCGGAACTTCCCTGGCCACAGCGGACATCGCTCTGCCGCCACAGCTCCGCTCCCGGGTCGCGCGGCTGCGAATTGCGGGCATGCGGGCCGGCGCGGCGAAAAGATTGCTGGATGACGGGTTCGGACGCCCGCTCGTCGGTGTTTTGGCCCCGGCCTCAGGCACGTCCAGCCCGCTCCTGTCAGAGGAGTTCTACGCCGAACAGGCTCTGGAGCCGTTCGCCGATCTGTTCATCGGCGATCCGGACACGGTCCTGTCGCTCAACCCGACCGTGTTGGTCATGCCCGATTCCATGAGTTCGGAAGCGCCCGACATCGTGGACTATGTGGAAAGCGGCGGCGTGCTCATCCGCTTTGCCGGACCGCAGCTAGCGGACGGCACGGATGCATTGTCGCCTGTGCCCCTGCGCCGGGGCGGGCGGTCCATCGGCGGTGCGCTCGCCTGGGAGACCCCGCAGGCCCTGGCCCCGTTCGGGGCAGAGTCGCCCTTTGCGGGTCTGAGCATTCCCGAAGAAGTGACGGTGTCGCGCCAGGTCATGGCGCGGCCCGGCGCGGAGACGGACGCCCGCACCTGGGCGCGCCTGCAAGACGGCTCGCCCGTCGTGACCTCCGCCCCGCGCGGCGAAGGCCGCATCGTGCTATTTCACGTCACGGCCGGGCCGGAATGGTCGAACCTCGCCATTTCAGGGCTCTATGTCGACATGCTGAAGCGGATCCTGCCCTTAGCGAAATCGCGCCGCCTTGTCGCGACCGATGGGGGCGGAGCCTGGACACTGGACCGCGCTCTGGGCCCGTTCGGGGAGCTGCGCCCTCCCCCGCCTCAACCCGTCACAGTGGATGATACGAACTGGGCCGAAGCACAAGCCGACCTGCCGCCGGGCTATTACCGGTCCGGTTCGCGACAACGCGCCGTGCAAGCCGTCGCGGAGCCGTCCGCCTTGACAGCCATTCGTACGCAGGGGCTCCGCGTCGAGCGGATGGACGGAACCGAACCCCGATCGTTGGCGGGCCTGCTGCTGGGCCTCGCCATCGCCATGCTCGCGCTCGACATGCTCGTGTCCGCCGTCACGTCCGGACGGTTGCGCCGCAGCGCTCCGGCTGTGGCAGCCATGCTGATCGTCGGCGTCTTTCTCGCGCCCGGCCCAGCCGCCGCCCAGGACAGCGCCCCAGACCGCGTCCAGGAGGCGGCGCTCGGCCTCCACCTTGCCTATATTGAAACGGGCGACACCCGCATCGACGCGTTGAGCCGTGTGGCGATGGAAACGCTGGTGCGAGAGCTGACATACCGCACGACCATCGAGCCCGTAGGCGTCCATGCCGTCCGGCCGGATAGCGACGGCCTCGTCATGTATCCGTTCATCTACTGGCCCGTACGGCTCGACACGCCGGCCCTGACGGAAGCGGAGCGGCAGGGCCTCAACGCCTATATCGCCGGCGGTGGAACGCTGGTGATCGACACGGCGGACGAGGCCGAACGCGGGCTCCGAGTCGGCGGCGCGCATCCGGGATTGGCGCGCGTCACGCAGGGGCTGACGATTGGTCGGCTCGAAGCCGTCCCCGAAGACCATGTTCTGACCAAATCCTTCTATCTGACCTTCGTCTTTCCAGGACGATGGGCCAACGGCCCCGTCTTCGTGGAGACGCAAGGCGCGACGCAAGGGGGACGCGACGGCGTGTCCGCCGTCATCATCGGATCCAACGATTGGGCATCCGCCTGGGCGGTCGATCCGCAGAACGGAACTCTCGCCGATCTCGCCAACGACATTCCCCGGCAGAGGGAGATAGCGATGCGCTACGGCGTGAACATCGCCATGTATGCGCTGTCCGGCAACTACAAGGCCGACCAGGTCCATGCGGCCGAGCTGATCAAGCGCCTGGGACGGGACATGCCGTGATGGGCGAATGGCTGGCCAATATCGGTTTCGACCCGCTTCTGCCCTGGCTTTGGGTGGCGGTCCTGACGGGCGCGGCTGTCGCGGCAGCCCTGTTCGCGGCATTCGTCGGGTTGCGCTCAGCCCTGCAAAGGCTCCTGGCGGCAGCCTGCCTCGGTCTGGCCTTGTCCGGGCCGCAATGGGTTAGCGAAGACCGTCGCCCACTCCCCGACACGGTCATCATCCTGAAAGATGCGTCGGAGTCGATGGCGCTGGAAACGCGGCGTCAGACGGCCGATGCCGCCGAAGCGGCGATCCGCGACACTTTGAACGGCGGGTCACCCGCTCCGGTCGACATCGTCACGGTCGGCATCCCGGCCGATCCCGAAGGCACGAGGCTCGCGCGCGGGCTGCGGGACGCGCTTGCGACCGTGCCGACGGGACGCCTGGGCGGGGTGATCGCGCTGACGGACGGCCAGGTTCACGACATCGGCGAAGCGACGGCGGAAACCTTGCCGGACGGCATTCCCTTCCACGCATTAATCATCGGCGACCCGCACGCGCGCGACCGGCGCATTTCGGCCGTGACCGCACCGAAGTTCGGCGTGGTCGGGGAGCTGGCGGATTTTGAACTGCGGGTGGACGATCCCGGTTTCGAGGGCGAGCGTGCGGAGATCGAGGTCAGGCTGAATGGAGAACGCAAGGCGCGCTTTCCCATCACGATCGGTCAGACCCTATCCATCCCGCTGGAGATCGAGCGCCGCGGACGCAACATCGTCGAAATGAGCGTCGTCCCGGCAGAAACGGGCGAACTGACGCTGAACAACAACCTGTTCATTGCCGAAATCTCCGGCATTCGCGACCGGATGCGCGTGCTGCTGATCACGGGCGAGCCCCACAATGGCGGCCGGTCATGGCGCAACCTGCTGAAGTCCGATCCGGCCATCGACCTGGTCCAGTTCACCATCCTGACGCAGCCGCGCGTGAAGAACACCAATGCGCGCGACACGGAATTGTCCCTGATCCAGTTCCCGCGCCGCCAACTCTTCGAGGAGCGGCTGGAGGATTTTGACCTCATCATTTTCGATCAGTATCAGCGCCGCAGCATCCCCCGCATGAATGGCATGAGCGAGCCGACCATCCCGCCGCGCTACTTCTCCAACATCGCCCGCTATGTCGAAGGCGGCGGCGCGTTGCTGCTCGCGACGGGACAAGCTTTTCCGACGGCGGATAGCCTGTACCTGACGCCTTTGGCGGGTGTCCTGCCGTCCCGTCCGACCGGCGAGACCATCGAGGAGGCGTTTCGCGCGGAATTGAATGACAAAGGCCGCATCCACCCGATCACGCGCTCTTTCGACGGCCGGGAGGACCAGGCGTGGGGCCGATGGTACCGGGCGATCGGAAACGATCCGATCGCGGGCAACGTCCTGATGGAAGGCCCCGACGGCACGCCGCTTTTCGTCATAGACCGGGTCGGCGACGGGCGAGTCGCCATGCTGATGAGCGATCAGGCCTGGCTGTGGGCGAAAGGCCATGACGGAGGCGGCCCCTACCGCGAAATGTTCCGCCGCACGGCCCACTGGTTGCTGGGCGAACCGGACCTGGATGCGGAGACCCTGACCGCCCGAGCCGAGAACGGCCAGCTCCAGATCGAACGGCGCACGCTGGGCGACGTGCCGGACAATGTTTCCGTGACCGCGCCGGACGGGACGGCCCTGACCGTTCCCCTCACGCAGGTCTCGCCAGGCCTCTTCACGGGTCGCGCGCCGATCTCCGGCCTCGGAGGCTACCGGCTGGTGCATGGCAGTCTTTCCACCGTTGCAGCAGTCGGTATGCTCAATCCGATCGAATTTTCCGAACTCCTGCCCGACCCGTCGCGCCTCCAACCCCTTGCGGAAGAGACTGGCGGGCTGGTGGCGGCCATCGGCCTCGATGGACAGGCCGTCCCCGACATCCGCCGTGTCCGGTCCGGCGCGGCGTCCGGTTCTGACTGGATCGGGATCCGGGACAATGAAGCCTATACGGTGACGCGTTCGCAACGCCGTCCCCTCGCCCCGCCGCTCGTCTTCTTCATCGCCTTCTTCGCCGCGCTGGCCTGGGCCTGGTGGCGCGAAGCCGGTTAAGACACGTTTCAAGCCTTTCACTGTAGAGGTCGCCGGGCAAGCTGGGGAGACGATATGCGCCATGTTGCGTTCAAGCTGGCCGTCGCGGTGTCGGCCACGATGGCACTGGCATCCTGTATGACGGTGATGAAGACGACGGGAGCCGTTGCGGCCCTGCCCGTCAAAGCGACGTTTCACACGGGCAAAACGGTCGGCAAGGGCGTTATCGGAACGGGCAAGGCCGCCTATTATATCGGCTCCGTTCCGGTGAAGATCACCGATGCCGCGCTCGACGCGTCCGTCGATATACTGACCATCACCACCCAGCTGGCGATGACCGGCGGCGCCGTCGTGTCCGTCACGCGCACGATCAAGGCAGTGGAGCTGAACGCCGAATTGGAAGCCATCCGGCAAGCCGGGAACATCCTGTCCGTCGTCATTGACGCATAGTTGATGAGGCGGGGCGCGTGCCCCATTTGTTCCGAGTGCGGAAAAGTGCTATATTGCAGGAAGACTAAAGGAGTTTTGCCATGCGCCGTACCCTCGTCACACTTGCAACCGCCGCCTTGCTGGGCGCTCCGATGATCGCCAGCGCCACACCGCGCGGGTTCGACACGACCATCACCGCGCCCGTCGAAGGTCCGGTGAACATCGAGGTCATGCTGTCGGACGATCTTGCACATCGCGCCGACAACCTTCCGAAGAAGCTCCGGGACCGCGGGTCGGCCGCCACGCGCCTGCGCGCGGGTTTTGCCGGGAACGGCTATTATGGTCAGGAGTCGCTCGACAGGCTCCTGGACGAGCTGCGCGAGGAATTGGTCGAGGATTTCAGCAAACGTGGCATCCCCGTAAGCGAGAACGCCCCCGTCACCTTGCGCGTCACCCTCGAGGATGTCCGCAACAACCGTCCGACTTTCGAGCAGATGACGCGCCAGCCGCAGCTGAGCCTTCAAAGCTTCGGTCTTGGCGGCGCCGAGTTGTCTGGAGAGCTTGTGACGGCGTCCGGCGAAAGCCTCGGCACCGTGTCCTATCGTCGCTTCGAGACGATGATGGACGATTTCGCCTTCGCCCGTGCTGCTGGCGTTTGGACCGATGCGAACCGGGCCATCTCGCGCTTTTCCAGCCGGACCGCGAAAGCTCTGTCTTAGGCAAATCGCCTAAGGCACGCCGATATATTTGTGAGATTGCACGCTGAGCCGCCATTGCGGGTTGGCGAGGCAGTAGCGGAACGCCGCATCCGTATTCGTTTCGCGGTCCGGATCGTCCAGCGGTTGCAGGAAGAAGTTCTCGAACGCCATGTCCGCGAACATGTCGGGATGGTTCTCGGCCTGCGGATAGACCAGCTTCAGTTCCTGCCCCGATTTCTGCACGACCTCCGCTCCCGCCTTGGGGCTGACGCAGATCCAGTCGATCCCGTCGGGCGCGGCAATCGTGCCGTTCGTCTCCACGGCGATCCGGAAGCCTCGGCGCTTCAGCGCCGCGATCAGGGGTTGGTCGAGCTGCAAGAGAGGCTCCCCTCCCGTGCAGACGACCCATCGGTCGTTTCGACCGTCCGGCCAGGCATCCAGCACCGCATCCGCCAGACCGTCCGCATCGAAGCGCCCGCCACCCGGCCCGTCCGTTCCTACGAAATCCGTGTCGCAAAAGCGGCAGACCGCGCTCGCCCGGTCCCGCTCCCGGCCGCTCCAGAGATTGCATCCCGCAAAGCGCAGGAAGACCGCAACGCGCCCGGTCTGCGCGCCCTCGCCCTGAACGGTAAGATAGAGCTCCTTGACGGCGTAGCTCATCGCGCCGCGTACTCCGCCCAGCCCTTGGCGCGCAGCTCGCAGGCGGGACAGGTTCCGCAACCGTAACCCCAGTCGTGCAGTTCGTCGCGGACGCCGAGGTAACATGTGTGCGTCCCGGTCCGGATCAACTCGACCAGAGCTGGACCACCCATCTCTTCCGCCAACGTCCACGCATCCGCTTTTGATCGGTGCATCAGGGGCGTGTGTAGGACGGTATCGCGGTCGAGACCGAGGGAAATGGCCTTCATCTGGGCGTCGAGCGTTTCCTTGCGGCAGTCCGGATAGCCGGAGAAGTCGGCTTCGCACATGCCTGCGATCAGTGCGCTAAAGCCACGCCTCCAACCCAGCGACGCCGCGTAGGTCAGGAAGACCAGGTTGCGGCCCGGGACGAACGTGTTGGGCAGACCGCCATCCAGCGTCGCAATGTCCTGTTCCCGCGTCAGCGCCGTCTCACTGATGGCCCCGAAGCCCGCTAGGTCGATCACATGGTCGGCGCCGAGCCTGTCCGCCCATTGCGGAAAGCGCGCGGGCAGTTCCGTCAGGAAGGCAGCGCGCACCTGCATCTCCACCGCATGTCGTTGGCCGTAGGAGAAGCCGACCGTCTCGACATGGTCGAACCGTTGCAGCGCCCAGGCGAGCACGGTCGCGCTATCCTGTCCGCCCGAAAACAGCACGCCGGCCTTCGTTTGCATCGGTGTCCGCGCTGGGGTCATGGGCGGGGCCATAATCGGCCCGACGATGCGCCTCAACCCATCTGGCCCGTCTTGTGCATCTGTGAAGACATGTTGTCCCGCCTGAAGAACGCATCGCCGAAATGGCGTCTCTTTTTCGGCCTCTGGATCGGGCTGGAATTGCTCAGCCTGCCCGCGGCGGCAGGTTTCGCCTTTTCCTTCCAGCGCGATGGGGATTTGCCGGTCATCGTGGAGCCGTTGCAAACCGACCAGCCCGGTGTCAGCCAGTTCCTCGTCACCCACTTCACATCCCTCGATATCGCCGTGGCCCATGACGACGCCGACATTCATGTGAAGGTCGAGGACGCGCTCACGGAAGCGGTACTATCGACGGATTGCGTCCGTACGGTCGGCGGATCGGCTCGGGTCGTGACGACCGTTCCCGCCCCGTCCGACGCGGCGACCTCCGCAGGGGCGGTTTTCGTCACGGTCACCCATTCCGGCACTAAAACCCCGGACGTGCTTATCGATGCCGGGCTGGACTATGCGGACGCCCTGCCCTGTCAGGCCATGCTGGCGCTCAATTGATCGCGTCCAAGAACGCTTCGCCGAAGCGTTCGAATTTGGTCTCCCCCACACCCGACACGTCGAGCATCTGGCGGCGGTCCATGGGACGCTTCTGCGCCATGTCGATCAGCGTCGCATCCGAAAAGATGATGTAGGCCGGCTTGCCCAGATCGCGCGCCATCTCGCGCCGTAGTCCTTTCAGCTTGCCCAGCAGTTCCTGATCCGCATCGTCGAGCAATTCAGGCGCGGGTTTGCGTTTGCGCGCTTTCTTCTGCGGCGCTTTGGGTTCTGTCATGAGGAAGGCGCCCTCGCCCCCGGCCAAGGTCCGGCCGGCATCCGTGACCACGAGCCGGCCATAACGCTGCATGTCGACAGTTAAATAGCCGGTCGCAATGGCCTGCCGCGCAAGCGATTTGAGGAAGCCGTCGCCCCATCGCTCCGCCGTCCCGTGACTGGGAAGCGTGTCGTGACCGAACTGCCGGATCTTCTCCGTGTTGGCCCCGCGCGCCACAGCGATCACGTGGTTCGTGCCGAACCGCTCGCCCGTTTCCTGCGCGGCCCGGATCAGCGCCACGGCGGCGTCGGTCGCGTCGATGCGCTCGGGCGGGTTCTCGCAGACATCGCATTGGCCACACGGCTGAAATGTCTCGCCGAAATAGGCCATCAGCACTTGGCGGCGGCAGGTCGAGGCCTCGCAATAGCCGAGCAGGGCGTCGAGCCGCTTATGCTCGCGGAGTTGATGCTCCGTATCGGTGTCTTCCTGCGTGATAAACTGCCGGCGCATGCGGATATCGTCGAGACCGTAGAGCAGCACCGTATCGGCCGGATTTCCGTCCCGACCCGCCCGGCCGATTTCCTGGTAGTAGGCTTCCGGACTGCTCGGCAGGTTGACGTGGAAGACGAAGCGTATGTCCGGCTTGTCGATGCCCATGCCGAAGGCAATAGTCGCGACCATGACGATGCCGTCTTCGGCGATGAACCGCTCCTGGTTCTCGAACCGCGCCTCCGGGCTCATACCCGCATGGTATGGTAAGGCATTGTACCCCTCCCGCTTCAGCAAGGCCGCATACTCCTCCGTACTCTTTCGGGAGAGTGCATAGACGATCCCGCTTTCGCCGCGGCGGTCCGACATGAAGTCGAGCAATTGCGCCCCGCGGTCGGTCTTGGGACGCACGGTCAGCGACAGGTTGGGCCGGTCGAAACCCTGCACGATGATCTCGCCCCGACCATCAAACAACTGTCCGGCGATGTCCGTGCGCGTGCCCTCATCCGCCGTGGCGGTGAAGGCGGCGACGGCCGCATCCGGGAAAAGTGTCTTCAACCGAGACAGGTCCGCATATTCCGGACGGAAGGCCGGCCCCCATTTGGACACGCAATGCGCTTCGTCCACGACGAAGAGAGGCGGGGCGAGCTGCGCCATGGCGGCGAGCATACGGTCGGTCATGAGCCGCTCCGGCGACAGGTAGAGCAAATTCGATTCGCCGCGCGCCACGCGTTTCCATTCCTCGACATTGCGCGCCCGGTCCTGACCCGAATGGATGCAGGATACGGCCACGCCGTTGGCGCGCAGGGCCGCCACCTGATTGTCCATGAGCGCGACCAAAGGGCTGACCACAACCGTGGTTCCGTCCAGCAGCAACGCAGGTACCTGGTAGCAGAGCGACTTGCCTGCACCCGTCGGCATGACGGCCAGCACGTTGCGGCCCGCGACGACGGCGTCGATCACCTCCTCCTGACCCGGTCGGAAAGCCTCGTGACCGAAGACGGTCTTCAGGGCTTGGTGCTTGTCGGCGAAGCGTTGCGGCATGCGATCCCAACTGATGCGGTTCGCGGCGGCGGACAAGTGCAGCCCGCGCACAAAGCACAGCTTTCATGCCCGCACGGCCTGTGTCATAGGCGCGCCCGCTCATGGCCCGTTCTTCCGACACAAAGGATTTCGCTCGTTCGACCGGGGCGGCCTATGCGGCTCAGATCGAGCAGGAAAAAGGTCATCGCAGCCGGTCGCGAAGCCTACGCCCCTTGGCCGCCCTCTGGCCGTTCGTGCGGCGCTATCCGGGGCGACTGGCAGGGTTCCTGATCACCCTCGTCTTGTCGTCCATCGGCACGCTTTCGCTCGGCGGTATTTTGAAGCTGATCGTTGATTGTGGCTTCGGCGGGCCGGACGCACCGGACTATTGCACCGCCCTGCCTCTGGCCGGAAGCGGGTCGCTCGATGGCTATTTCATTCTCGTCATCGCTTTCGCCTTTCTCTTCGCGGTCTTCGGGGCCTTGCGCTTCTATTTCGTGACCACGCTGGGCCAGCGCGTCGTGGCCGACCTGCGCCGGGCCGTATTCGACCGGTTGACCTATCTCAGCCCGCAATATTTCGAGCGTATCCGCACGGGCGAAGTCCTCTCCCGGCTGACGACCGACACGACCCTGGTCGAGACGGTCGTGACGGGGTCGGTTTCCTTCGCCCTGAGGTCCATTGCGACGATCATCGGCTCGATCGTTCTGATGTTCGTCGTCAGCTGGGAACTCGGTCTGCTCGTGCTGGCCGTGGGCGGCGTAATCGTGGCCATCGTGATACTGGTCACGCCCGTCATCCGCCGCCTGTCGCGCGATGGTCAGGACCGGCTGGCGGAAGCGTCAGGCCGGGCCAGCGAAGCGATCGGATCGATCCAGACCGTCCAGGCCTACACACGCGAAGGACTGGAACGCGAGCTGTTCGGCTCGGCTATAGAGCGCACCTACAACGTCCAGGCCAAGCGCATCGGCGTCCAGTCCTGGCTGACGGCGGTGCTGTTCGCCATCGGCATGGCAGGCATCGCCGGAATTCTCTGGTACGGGGCGCGGCAGGTCATGGCCGGCACGATGAGCGGCGGCGATATCGGCGCCTTCACCGTCTATGCTATTATGAGCGTGTCCAGCCTGTCGTCCCTGACGGAGACCTGGACGAACTTGCTTCGCGCGGCCGGCGCTTCGGAGCGGCTGGTGGAGATCCTCGACGAAACGCCGACACTGATCGGCGAGGAGATGCCTTCCGGCGAGGGCAGCGTGGCGTTCGAGTCCGTGGACTTCGCCTACCCCTCGCGCCAGGACGCGCCTGCGCTGAAAGCTGTGAGCTTCCAGGTCGCACCCGGCGAAACGGTGGCTCTGGTCGGGCCGTCGGGCGCGGGCAAGACGACGGTCTTCCAGCTCATCCTGCGTTTCTACGATGCTCAGTCCGGCGTCGTCCGGGTCGGCGGGGACAATGTGAAACGGCTGGAGCCCATGCGACTGCGGGAGTGCATATCCGTCGTGCAGCAGGGCGCTCCGCTCTTCTCCGGCTCCGCCTTTGACAACATCGCCTACGGGCGCGACGGTGCAAGCCGGGACGAAGTGATTGCCGCGGCCAAAGCAGCCTACGCGCACGACTTCATAAAGACCCTGCCGAACGGATACGAGACCGATATCGGCGAGCGCGGCGCGAGCCTTTCAGGCGGGCAGCGCCAGCGCATCGCGATCGCCCGCGCCATGCTCCGCGATGCGCCGATCCTGCTACTAGACGAAGCCACGTCGGCGCTGGATTCCGAGAGCGAACGCGCCGTTCAGATGGCGTTCGAGACTTTGCGCAAGGGACGGACGACGCTTGTCATCGCGCACCGGCTGGCGACGGTGCTGAAGGCCAACCGCATCATCGTGCTGGAAGACGGCCGGATCGTTGAGACTGGCACCCATGCGTCGCTGTCAGAGGCGGGCGGCCTCTATGCGAGGCTGGCGGAGCTGCAATTCGGCTCGGGCTGATAGGACGAACCCATCAGGCGCCTCTCTACCCCGCAGCGGGTACGATGGTCACGCTCTCGCCGCAGCCACAGGCATCCGTCTGGTTGGGATTCCGGAAGACGAATTTGCTGTGCAGCAGCGTCGTCTCATGGTCGATCACGCAGCCGAGAATGAACAGCACGGCCTTGGCGTCCACGACGATCTTGACGCCCTTGTCCTCGACGATTTCGTCGAACTTCTCGGGCTCGGACACGTAGTCCATGACATATTCCATGCCGGCGCAGCCGCCATTTGTCACGCCGACGCGTAAGTACCCTTCACCGCGCTCCGCCAGAATGTCGCGGACGGCATCGGCGGCAGCGTCTGTCAGAGTAACGAGCTTCGGCCGGGCGCGCTTGCTCTCGGTAATCATGCGGTCTTTCAGGGACATGGCAACCTCATAGCATGTTCAGCTCAAGACGAGCCTCTTCGCTCATGCGGTCCGGCGTCCAGGGCGGATCGAAGACCATAGACACCTCGACCCGGCGGACGCCATCCACTTTGGCGCAGGCATCGCGCACCCAGATGGGCATCTCGCCCGCGACCGGACAACCCGGCGCTGTCAAGGTCATATCGACCAACAGCGTTCGGTCGTCTTCCAACTCGACCTTGTAGATCAAGCCCAACTCGTAAATGTCGGTCGGGATTTCAGGGTCGTAGACGGTCTTGAGCTGCTCCACCACATCATGCGTGATGCGCGCAATTTCCGCGTCGGTCGGCGGCTCCGGCGGAGTGCCGGAGACGTCCATCACATCGCGAGCGGCGACCACATCGGACGTTTGCGCGACCGGCGCAGGCGCGTCCGCCTCGGGTACATATCCCGGGATCTGCGCGTTGGCGAGCTGCTCGGCGCGGCGTTCTCTTTCGGTCAGGCTGTCCATCTCTGTTCCAATATAGTCGCTCTGGATATTACATTAAACCCGCTCTCGCCGACTTGATCGGCGAGCCTATCTCCCAACTGTTTCGGCCAACCGAGACGGCAGGAGATGGACAGGCCGGTCAAGTCGGCCTGAGCGGTCGCCATATATCATCCCAACATCATCGCGGCTTTCTTCACCGCACCGACGAACCGCTCCGCCTCGTCGAGCGTGTTGTAGATGCCGAAACTCGCCCGCACCGTGCTGTGGACGCCGAAACGCTCCATCAGCGGCTGCGTGCAATGCTGTCCGGCGCGGACGGCCACGCCGTACTTGTCGAGGATTTGCGCCACGTCATGCGCATGGGCGCCTTCCAGATTGAATGCCAGGACTGGTCCTTTTTCCAACGTCTCACCGAAGATGCGCACGCTGTTCAGGTCTTGCAGGCCGTCGCGCGCCGCATGATAGCACGCCATTTCGTGCCTGTGCACATCGGACATGTCGTGTTGACGGTACCAGCCTATCGCCGCGCCGAGTCCGATCGCCTCTAGGATCGGCGGCGTTCCTGCCTCGAACTTGGCTGGCGCATCCGCATATGTGATCCGGTCCTTGTAGACGTCCTCGATCATCTCGCCGCCCCCATTGAAGGGCTGCATCCGCTCCAATATGTCGGACGTGCCGTAGAGCGCGCCGATGGCGGTCGGGCCGTAGAGCTTGTGACCCGTCATGGCGTACAGATCGACGCCGAGCGCTTGCACATCGACGTCGAGGTGGACCGCCGCTTGCGTCCCGTCCGATATCATGACGGCACCGGCCGCCTTGGCCCAGCGCGCGATTTCAGCAATGTCATTGACCGTTCCCAGCACGTTCGACATGTGAACGACGGAAACGATTTTCGTCTTCTTTCCAATAACTTCGCGGAAAGTTTTCAAGTCGAGCGCGCCGTTTTCCATGACAGGGACGAACCGCAGGACCGCGCCGTATCGCTCGCGCAGGAAATGCCACGGCACGATGTTGGAGTGATGCTCCATCTCCGTCAGGACGATTTCGTCGCCCGGTTCGATCATGTGCGCCAGACCGTAGGCGCAGAGGTTCAGCGCTTCCGTCGCGCCGCGGGTAAAGACGATATTGTCCGGCGACGGCGCATTCAGCAGTTCCGCAACGCTACCCCGTGCGGCCTCGAATGCATCCGTCGTCTCGTTGGTCAGCGTGTGCAAGCCGCGATGCACGTTGGCGTAGCTGCCTCGCATCTGGTCCGCCACGGCGTCGATGACCGCCGTCGGCTTTTGCGCCGACGCCGCATTATCGAGATAAGCCAGCGGATGCCCATTCACTTTCCGGGAGAGAATCGGAAACTGGGAGCGGATGTGGTCGATGTCGAAGCTCATGCCGCCTTTTCCTCCCCCTGTAGGGGGAGGTGGCCTGTTAGGCCGGAGGGGGCTGCTTC
>JBCCCX010000052.1:0-14888 GCA_039033275.1 Pseudomonadota bacterium
CGAGGTCGTGGGCGAAAAGGCGATCGACGCCTTCTATGTGCGTCGCCAGGGCCGGGACGGACGCCTGCCGGACCGAATGCGCCGCCGCGTTCGCGCCGACCTGATCGCGGCGCTTTCGGACGCGTCCGCCGCGGCCGCGTAAGGAGCCACGATGCGCCTGCTCCGTTCCACGGCGATCATCGCCTCGCTGACGCTCGTCAGCCGGGTGCTAGGCCTGGTCCGGGACGTGCTGATCGCGCGCTATCTCGGGGCGGGCGCCGTGTCGGACGCCTTCTTCACGGCTTTCAAGCTACCCAACGTGTTCCGGCGCATGTTCGCCGAAGGCGCGTTCAACGCCGCTTTCGTGCCCCTCTATGCCAAGCGTATCGAGCGGGAGGGTGAAGAGGCAGCGGACGGGTTCGCGTCGGAAGCCGCCGCCGCCCTGTTCGCGACCGTGGCGGTGCTGGTCATCCTCTTTGAGCTGACCATGCCGGTCTCGCTCAACATTATCGGCTTCGGGTTGGACCGCCAACCTGGCGAAGACGGGGTCGCCCCCTACGATCTCGCCGTGCTCTACGCCATGATCACCATGCCGTACCTGTTCTTCATGAGTGTCACGGCACTGTTTTCCGGCGTGCTCAACACACGCAACCGGTTCGCGCTGGCCGCCGGCGTGCCGATCCTGCTCAATCTGTTCATGATCGCCGCCCTGTCCCTGACGCCGCGCCTGGGCGTCGGGCAGCGCGAAATCGGCCTGGCCCTGTGCGCCGCCATCGCCCTGTCAGGTGCCGCGCAGGCGGCAGCCGTCATCTGGGGGGCGCGGCAGGCGGGCATGAGCCTGCATATCAAGCGCCCGCGCCTCACGCCGGGCGTGCGCCGGCTCGTGGTGCTGGGCATTCCGGGCATCATCAGCGCGGGCATCACCCAGATCAACCTGCTGGTCAGTCACCTGATCGCGACCTTTCAGGCGTCGGCCGCCTCCTGGCTGGCCTATGCCGACCGGCTCTACCAGTTGCCGCTGGGCATGATCGGCATCGCCATGGGCGTGGCATTGCTGCCGACCTTGTCGCGGAGCCTGAGAGCCGGCGACGAGGCGTCCGCCATGGCGACGCAGAACCGGGCCATCGAACTGTCCATGCTGTTCACCCTGCCGGCGGCGGTGGCGCTGTACGTCATCCCGGACCTTCTGATCGCCGGGCTTTTCCAGCGCGGGGCCTTCACGGCGGACACGACCGCGCAGGTCGCCAAGGCGCTGGAGCTGTTCGCGCTGGGCCTTCCCGCCTTCGTTTTGATCAAGGTTCTGACGCCCGCCTTCTTCGCGCGCGAGGACACGAAGACGCCCATGGTCTGGGCGGGCGTGTCGGCCGCGATCAACATATCGCTCGGCCTCGTCCTGTTCAGGACCATGGGGTTCCAGGGCCTTGCCTTGGCGACATCGGTGGCGGCGTGGACCAATGTGGCGGGGCTGTCCACGCTGCTGCTGCGGTCCCGACGCCTCGTGCCAGACCGTCGTCTCCGCGCCCGCTTGCCGCGCATCGCGGCGGCCGCGGCGCTGATGGGCGTGGCGCTGGTCTGGTTCCGTGGTTTCGTGCCGAATCTGGCGGAGATGGGCCTGCTGATGGATGCGGCTTGGCTCGTCGCGCTGAGCGGAGCGGGCGCGGCCGTGTTCATTGTTGCCGCCGCCAGCCTGCGCGCCTATGGCCTCGCCGACTTCGTGGATGCTTTCAGGAAAAAATGACGAATCAGGCCGACAAACAGGAATCCGCCTATAAAGGTCCGGACCGGGTCTTTTCCGGCGTGCAGCCGACCGGCTCGCTGCATCTGGGCAACTATCTCGGCGCGCTGAAGAAGTTCGCACGACTCCAGCACGACCATGACTGCCTGTTCTGCATCGTTGATCTCCACGCCATAACCATGCCGGTGGACCGCGAAAGGCTCGCCGACCAGACGCGCCATATCGCGGCTGCCTTCCTTGCTGCCGGTGTCGATCCGGACAAGGCGCTGGTCTATGCCCAGTCCTCTGTCCCCGCCCATGCGGAACTCGCCTGGTACTTTAACTGCGTCGCCCGGATGGGCTGGGTGCAGCGCATGACCCAGTTCAAGGACAAATCGGGCAAGAACGCGGAAGCCGCCAGTGTCGGCCTGTTCACCTATCCCGTCCTACAGGCCGCCGACATCCTCGCCTTCAAAGCCACGCACGTGCCCGTGGGCGAGGACCAAAAGCAGCATCTGGAACTGTCGCGCGACATCGCCGCCAAATTCAACCGCGACTTCGGCGAACCAGCAGGGCAGCCGAATTTCTTTCCGCTGCCCGAGCCGCTGATCGAGGGGCCGGGCGCGCGGGTCATGTCCTTGCGCGACGGGACCAAGAAGATGAGCAAGTCCGACCCCTCGGACGCCTCGCGCATCAACCTGACGGACGATGCGAAGACCATCGAGAAGAAGATCAAGAAGGCCAAGACCGACTCCGGCACGGTGCCGGGTTCCGTGGAAGAGCTGGACGGACGCCCCGACATCGCCAATCTGGTCGGCATCTACGCCGCGCTGGCCGATATGGACGATGCGGCCGTCCTGCGCGACCATGCGGGGTCGCAGTTCGGGCCGTTCAAGACCGCGTTGGCGGAAGTCGCTGTCGAGGCGATGCGGCCCGTGTCGGAGTTGATGCGGCGCTACCTCGCCGACCCGGACGAACTCGACCGCATCATGGCGCGCTCGGCCGACCGTGCCCGCGCCATCAGTGCCCCCATCATGGCGGATGTCCGCCGCATCATCGGCTTCCACGGAAGCCATGCAGGAGACTGACATGAAACGCATCATCGTAGCCTCGGCCGCCGCCCTCATCCTGGCCGCCTGTTCCAACGACACCGCCGAACCCCAGGAGGTGGTCGTCGTGGACGACGCACCGGCTGCCACGGCGGAGATGGTGCCGGAACCGGCCGCTGCGGCGATCACCGTGTCGGACGCCTATATCCTGGCACCGCTTGTGGGCCGGGACGTCACGGCCGGCTACTTCACCGCCCGCAATGACGGCGCGGCCGCTGCGCTCGTGTCTGCCTCCAGCACGGTCGCCAGCGAGATCGAGCTGCACACCCACACCATGACGGACGGCGTCATGCGGATGCGCGAAGTCGCCCGCATCGACATGGCGGCAGGCGAGACGGTGACGTTGGAGCCGGGCGGGCTGCACCTCATGCTGTTCGGTTTTACGCGCGAAGACGGCCAGACCGAAGCGCCGGTCACGCTGCGGTTCGAGAACGGCGAGGAGATGACGCTGAGCGTTCCGATCCGCGAACGGGACTAGCCCCGCATCGGTCGTTCGGTTCAGTCCTCCAGGGGGCGGAAGCCCTCCGGCTCGGACCCGAGCCGCGCCAGCGCGTCTTCCAGATTGACACGCCTTATGTCGAGCGGCGGGTGGGTGAAACTCAGCGCCTGGCTCTCGCGGTTCGCCGCCATGCCCGCTTCCCATCCCGCGACCGTGGCCGCCACGTCGTAGCCCGCATTGCGCAGCAGGATGAGCGCGTCCGCGTCGGCCTGCAGCTCCGCCCGCCAACGGGCATCGCGGCCGGACAGGGCGGCCGGCGTGTGGCCGCGCAGCACATGCGCCATCTCGTGGGCGATGATGAAGGCCAGCGCCGCATCGTCCGGCACGCTTTCCACCAGCGCCGTGGTCAGCTCGATCTCGCGCCCGTCCGTCCCGGCATTGGGGCGGGGCGCGTCGATGACGAAGGTGGGCGCAACGCAGGCCGTATCCGGCCGCAACGCCACGGGCCCGTCTTCCGTGACCAGGGCCGCGTCGCGCCGCACCGGCCATCCCGACAATATGCGCGCCCCGGGCAGGAGCGCGGCCCGTGCGGCGGGCGAGCCCGGCACGACCGACCGCACGAAGCGGCCTTCCTCGCCCAGATCCATGAAGTGGAGGGCGAGCGGCCGCAGACCTTCCGGATAATCCTGCAACCGGTGCGTGGAAATTCCGACATCCGGGCGCGTCACGGCGCAGAGCGGGGCATTGGCGACCCGCAGCGTGCGGCTGATGCGCGACACCCGGTCCGACATGGCGCGGTGCCGTTCCACCACGGCGGCGAAGGCGGCATATCGTTCCGCACCCTGGCGGGCGGGCGCAGGCGGCGGAGTGGATTGGGCGAGAGGTGTGTCCGCCGCGGCGGGGGCGTCGCCGCAGGCGGCCAATACGGCCGCGAACGCGCCGCAGAGCATCGCCCGCAAAACCGTCCTAGCCACTGCCGCCGTCCTTGTAATTGGGCACGAGCGGCGCGCCGGATCGCTGCTTGGCGCGGATTTCCTCGCGGGCGGCGGCGATGCGCACGAACCGATCGGGGAAGGTGGGATGCGTCTTGGCGCGGTTGACCGAGCGCGGATCGACATCCGCCAAACGCCGCCAGAACGCCTCCACCCCGTCCGGGTCGAACCCGGCCCGGACCATGTAGTAAAGGCCCACATAGTCCGCCTCGCTCTCGAAGGGGCGGGTGTAGCGCGTGGCGAAGCCCGACAGGATCAGGTTGCCCACCACCTTCCGGATATGCCCCATCGTATTGTGGGCCAATTCGTGTCCGATAATCAGGGCCAACTCGTCGTCGCTCTGCGCGAAATCGATCATCCCGCTCGTCACGGTGATGTCGCGCCCGTTGGCGAACGCGTTGATGGCCGGGCTGCTGCGTAGGCGCAGGCGCGAGCGGCAGACCGTTTCCGGCTCGATTTCGACCGTCTCCACGCGCCCGTTACGCCGCACGGATATGTCCAGCCGCGCCGCGTCCAGCCGTTTGCGGAACGCCTCCTTGGCCGGGTTGATGGGTCGTCCGTCCAACAGGATCACGTCGCCGGGCCGCAGCCCGGCGCGTGCGGCCGGGCTGTCCGGTGCGACGCGGAAGATGGCCGGGTCCTCTGTCGCGCCTAGTTCCCGGCGCGCCGCCAGGCGCATCTCCTCCGGATAGGTGTCCTCGGAATGGATCAGCACGCCGATATCGCGGCGCGTCTTCGGACAAAGCTCCGAATTGGCGCGCAGCACGGTGCGCCCGACTCGCAAGAGCCGCTCCATCTGGGCGGACTGCGCGGCCAGGGCGCGGTTTTCCTGGACCAGCGACTCCGCGCGCAGGGCGGGTTCGGAAATGTCGGGCAGGCGCGTGGCCGTTCCCGCGCATCCGGCGAGCAGCAGAGCGGCGAGGCCTGAGGCGGCCAGAGCCCGCAAAGCGGCCCCGCGCGGCGTGTCAGGCGCGGTCGAAGTGGTGCGGCGCGGTCCCATGGACCGCACCATGCGCAACTTGTGCGCCCGGTCAATGGTCCGGGCTGCGCTGGAGCGGCCCCGAACCATCACGGACGCGTCATGGGCTTGCGCCGCGCACAGGCCGCCGCCACATAGTGTAGGACGTCCACACTCGCGCTTGGCCAGACCCATGTTCATCCAGACCGAAGACACGCCCAACCCGGCGACCCTGAAATTCCTTCCCGGCCGCGATGTGGTCGGGCCGAATCCGGACGGAACGAGCGCGACGCCCGTGGAATTCACGCGCGGCGCGGATGTGTCCAACGCCCCGCTGGCGGAAATGCTCTTCATGATCCCGGATGTCAGCCGCCTCATGTTCGGCTCCGATTTCATCAGCGTCACCAAGTCCGAGGACGCACAATGGAAGCATCTGCGTCCGGCCGTGCTCGGCGCCATCATGGACTTCTTCGTCGCGGGCGGCATGCCGCTGGCCGAGCAGCTGCAGGCCGGCGAGGTCGACGAACGCGTCTATGAGGGCGAAACGGCCGAGATCGTGGAGCAGATCAAGGAACTGATCGAGCTGCGCGTGCGCCCGGCCGTGGCTCAGGATGGCGGCGACATCGTCTTCCGCCACTTCGACGAAGCGGACGGCGCCGTGTTCCTGGAGATGCGCGGTGCCTGCGCGGGGTGCCCGTCTTCCACCATGACGCTCAAGCACGGGATCGAGAACCTGCTGAAGCATTATGTCCCGGAAGTGACGCGGGTGGAGCAAGCCGCGGCTTGAACTTTGTGCGTGCCCACGAAATCCCTCCCCCGAGCCGGGGGAGGTGGGCCGTTGCGCGAAGCGCAAAGCTCGGTGGGCGGTGCCAGACTGTTCAGTCGGACAAGGCACTAACGATCTTCCGTGACCACCACGCCTCCATCCCCTTTCGACTTCGCCCCATGGCCTCAGCCACCTCCCCCTGCTCGGGGAAGGAATTTTTCGGCTTTTCATCATGCTGACTCTCGCACTCGATACGACAGGCCCCGACTGTTCGGCCTGCCTCCTGCGCGACGGTGACGTCCTGGCCCACGCGTCCGAGCGGATCGGGCGTGGCCATGCGGAACGGCTGGCGCCCATGGTAATGGAGGTGATGGCGGCGGCAGGGGTTGCGCCCGCCGAGGTGGACCGCCTCGCTGTCTGCACGGGTCCGGGCAGTTTTACGGGCCTGCGCGTGGCGTTGTCCTACGCCAAGGGGTTCGCCCTGCCGCGCCGCCTGCCCGTGCTGGGGTTCGATGCGCTGCAGGTGGAGGCGGAGCGCATCCGCTCCGCCCATGACGACCATTTGGTCGTCGTCTACCGCGACGTGAAGCGCGGCGAGGTCTTCGCCGCGGGGTATAGTTTCGCCGAAGCGCTCGACCCGCCGCGGTCTATGACCCTGGCGGAGGCAGAAGCGCTTGCCGAAATGTTGCAGGCCGGACTGTATGAGGCGCAAGGTTGCGACGTGCGCGTGTTGGCCCGAATGGCTGCGAGCTCGGATCCGAACCGTCACCCGGCCGAGCCGCTCTACGCCCGTGCACCGGACGCCAAGCTGCCGGGTGGCGTGACGCCGCCCCGTGCACGGCCCACGATGCCGGACCGGACGTGAGCGTTCGCGCGCTCGGCCCGGCGGATGCCGAGCGGATGGCGGCGATCCACGCGGCCAGTTTCGACAAGCCTTGGCCCGCGCTCGACATGGCGGTTCACGCCGCGCGAGACCTCTGCCTCGGCGCGGATGTGTGCGGCACGCTAGTCAGCTTTGCCGTCCTGCGCCGTTCCGACGTGGACGCGGAAGTGCTCACCGTCGCAACGGACCCGGCCGCACGTGGCCGGGGCGCGGCCGGTCGCGTGCTGGCGGAGGCGCGGGAGAGGCTGTGCGCCCAGGGCCTGCGCCACATCTTCCTGGAAGTGGCCGAGGACAATGCGTCCGCAAAGGCGCTCTACGACCGGCTGGGCTTCCGGCCGATCGGGCGCAGGCCCGGCTACTACAGGCGCCCCGGGGGACGTATGGCGGCCGTGACCTATTCGCTTGTGCTGGACGCCGACCGCGCGCCCGACTAAGGTCGCACCCATGCCGCACACTGAAACCTGGATCGAGAAGAAATGCGCCGAGAAGGGCTTGCGCATGACCGAACAGCGCCGGGTCATCGCCAAGGTGCTGGCCCGGTCCGACGACCACCCCGACGCCGAAGAGCTCTATAACCGCGCGTCGGCCATCGATCCGAAGATCAGCCTCGCCACAGTCTACCGCACGGTGCGCCTGTTCGCCGATAGCGGCATCATCGAAATGCACGACTTCCGCGACGGCCGGGCGCGTTATGAGGCGGCGGACGCCGATCATCACGACCATCTGATCGACGTGCAGACGGGCGATGTGATCGAATTCGTCGACGAGGAAATCGAGGCGTTGCAGCACCGGATCGCCGAAAAGCTCGGCTATGAGCTGGTGGACCACCGGCTGGAGCTTTACGGTCGCAAGAAGAAAGTCTGACGCGCCCCTTAGCGGATCGTTAGCCCTGTTTCTTAGGCAGGCCTTACCCGTTTTTCGGCTAGTCCGGGGAACATGGACACGCTGTGGACAGCTTTGGCGCTCGCTGCCTATATCGTCGGTCAGTGGGGCTTGTTCCACGCCGTCGCCGTCTTCCCGCTTCTTCTGCTCGCCGTCAGACTGATCCGCAGGGCGAAAGCGGGCCTGCCGCTGAACGCCGAAGCCTTTGCGCTCGACTCGGACGCCGTGTGGAGCGTGGCCAACAATGTCGCGCTGGCCGTCATCAACACCTTCATATGGATGGCCCTGCTGGTGGGCGTCTACGGCATGATCGACGCCTTCTGGACCCAGACGGTCGGGATCGATCGGTTTTCCATGATCGGCGGCTGGCCGTTCTGGCTGCAGCTCGCCTTCGCGCTCATCGTGCTGGACTTCAAGAATTACTGGAGCCACCGCCTCCTGCACCGACCCTGGATGTGGGAGATTCATTCGCTGCACCATTCCGACCGGCATATGAATTTCTCAACCACGACACGCATCCACGTGCTGGAAGCCGTTCAGATGAGCCTTGTGGGGCTGGTCATTCTGGGATGGTTCGACATGCCGGTGGTCGTGGCCGGCGTGGCGGGCGTGATGCGGTTATGGTACAGTTTCTATATCCATTCCGGCCTGCCTTTCGACCACGGGCGCCTGCGCAAGATTCTCGCCTCGCCCAACTACCACCGCTGGCACCATGCGGACGATCCGGCCGTCTATGGCAAGAACCTCTGCGACATGTTCCCGGTCTGGGATCTGATGTTCGGAACCCATCACGATCCGGGTTGGTGCGACAGGCCGACAGGCGTAAGCGACGCACCCGACGACATGCTGCGCGGTCAGTTGCACCCATTCCTGCGCTATGCGGCGGGTCTACGGGATTGGGCCCTGCGGAATTTGGTCCCGGGGAATTGGGCCCTGGGGAACCGGATCATGCGGCGCAGGCCGTCCGCCCCTCAATCCAAGGTCACGCCCGAAGCCTTGTCTGATAGCGCCCGGTAGGCCGCAAGGCTCTTCCGGTAGATACCGGCATAAGGGTCCGCGACGGATGGCAGGTGCCGGTCGCCGGGAGGGGCGAAGCCCGTCGAGGCCCGGACCGACGCGTACCACCAGGGCGCCCATGGCCCGTCTTCAGACCGCGATCCAGCCTCCCATAGGAGCATGGCGGGATCGAAGGGGATACCGAATCCGGTCTCGCAGATGCGCCGCAGCGCCGTGGCGGGATCGGCCAGTATGTCGTCGCTATCGACGACTAACGGGGCCGCGCCCGTCAGGCTGTCCAGCCGCGTGCGCAGCCGCAGCAGGGCGGCAAAGCCCAGATCGTCGGCCGTAAAGTCGGGCCGCCCCTTGGCGTAGGACGCGATGACCCGCGCCGGGTGGCGGATCAGCAGCACGTGCCGCGCTCCGGCCATCCAGCCTTCCGGCATGCCGTCGACCATGTGGTGGGCCATGTGCTTCTGGAAATGGTAGGGCACCCCGACCGGCGCGAGCAGACGTTCGGCCACCGCGTCCGCATCCGTCTCGCACGCCGCCAGCGTTTCCGCGCGGCCCGGATGATCCAGCCCCGTGCGCGCGAGGTATGCCGCAAAAAAAGGCTCGTCCCAGCAGACCGTGTCGCTTCGCGCGCCGAAGCTGCGCATCATCGCCGTGGAAATGTTGCGCGGCCCCGACCAAAGGCAGAGCGCGACGCTCACGCCGTATCCCGCTCGATCAGCGCCAGATAAAGCTTTTGCAGCCGCTCCACCACGGGTCCGCGTGTGCCGTCGCCGAGTGTCCGCCCGTCGATCGTGCCAACCGGGGCGAGACCGGCGAAGGTGCCCGTGGTGAAGGCCTCGTCGGCGGCGTAGGCGTGGCGCAGGGTGAAATTGCGCTCAAAGACCGGAATGGCGTTGTCGCGGCACAGATCGATGACCTTGCCGCGCGTGATGCCGCCTAGGCAATAGTCCCCGGTCGACGTCCACACCTCTCCATGGCGCACGATGAAGAAATGCGTGCTGTTGCAGGTCGCAACAAACCCGTGCGGGTCCAGCATGATCGCCTCGTCCGCGCCCGCCTCAATGCCCTGGATGCAGGCGGTGACGCAGTTGATCTTGGAATGGCTGTTCAGCCCCGGGTCCTGCACGTCGGCGCGGCCGCGCCGCGTGGCGACCGATTGCAGGCGCAGGGGGCGTTCGGCCGTCGCGGGGTCGGGCCGCTTGAACTCCGGCGCGATGACGATGGTCGCGGGCGACACGACCACGCGCGGGTCCTGGTACGGCGTGGAGCGCAGGCCGCGCGTAACCATCAGGCGGATGTGGACATGGTCGGTCATGCCGTTGGCCGACAGGGTTTCGCGCAGACGATCCGTGAGCGCGCCCCGCGTGATCCCCGGATCGATCTTCAGCGCCGCGAGCCCTTCCCACAGCCGGTCCAGATGATCGTTCAGAAAGGCAATCCGTCCCGCATGGACGCGCAAGCCTTCCCACACGCCGTCGCCCAGCATGAAGCCGCTGTCGAACACGTTGACCACGGCTTGCTCGCGCGGGACCAGCGCGCCGTTAACGTTGAACAGGACCGACGCGTTGCGGTCGTCGGGAACATAGGAATGGGTGCCGAAAGCCATGGACAAGCCTTAGCAGGCTGGGCTGGCAGGGAAAGCTACTCCGCCGGGACCAGCCCTTCGGGCAGTTCCAGCTCCTTGGCGCCGTAGATCGCGCGGTCCTTGATCACGGCGGCGTGGGGCGCGAAGTGGAGCATCTCCCAGCGGCCGTCGAAATGCTCGACCAGCGCCGTGCAGCTCTCCACCCAATCGCCGGTGTTCTTGTAGGCGATGCCGTCGATCTCGCGTTGTTCGGCGACGTGGATGTGGCCGCAGATCGCACCGTCAAAGCCCTTGCGGCGGCAATAGTCCGCCACGTGTCCTTCGAAGGAATGGATGAAATTCAAGGCGCGCTTGGTGCGGGCTTTCAGCACTTTGGACAAAGACCAATAGTCCATTCCCATTTTGCGCCGGACGAAATTCAGCTTCGTATTGGCCCAGAGCAGGAAGTTGTAGGCGCTGTCGCCCAAATGCATGATCCACTTGCGGTCCGCGCGCATCAACCCATCGAACATGTCGCCATGCACGACCAGGTATCGCTTGCCGTCGCAGCCTTCGTGGACGGCCCGGTTGCGCACTGCGATGTCGCCGAACATCAGCCGGAATTTCAGAAAACCGCGCAGGAACTCGTCATGGTTGCCGATGATGTAGGTCACGTCCGTGCCGCGCTTGGCCGCCGTCAGAATGCGCCGCACCACATTGGTGTGGCTCTGCGGCCAGAACCAGCGTTTGCGCATCCGCCAGCCGTCGATGATGTCGCCGACCAGATAGAGCCGCTCCGACGTGTGATCCTTCATGAACACGCACAGGGCTTCGGCCTGGCAGCCCTTGGAGCCCAGATGGATGTCGGAAATGAAGATGGAGCGGTAGTGCGGCATCACGGCCGGCCGCTAGGGTGATTTGGTGTCGCATGCGTGACGGCTGCGTGAATCTGGTGTGACGGTGTGCAGGCGGAAGCGAGCCCCGCGCCTGACCGCGAAACTTGATTCGACCGCCCGCCCGGACCACATGGCGGGACCGTGACGAAACCTGTAGAGGTCATAACGCTGGGCTGCCGCCTGAACGCATCCGAATCCGATGCGATGGCCGCGCTTGCCCGGGACGACGGGCTGACGAACGCGGTCGTGATCAACACTTGCGCCGTGACCAACGAAGCGGTCGCGGAAAGCCGCCGCCGGGTGCGCAAGGCCCGGCGCGACCGGCCCGGCGCCACCGTGATCGTGACGGGATGCGCCGCGCAGATCGACCCGGACCGCTTCGCCGCCATGCCGGAAGTCGACCAGGTGCTAGGCAACCATGACAAGATGCTGCCGGGCGCGTTCGCGCCGGAGCGGTTCGGGCAGGCAGCGGAGCGCATTCGCGTCAACGACATCATGGCGGTGCGGGACAGCGCGCCGCAATTCCTCGGCTCCGCCAACAGTAGGGAGAAGGCGCAGTCGCGCACGCGCGCCTTTCTGCAGGTGCAGAATGGCTGCGATCACCGCTGTACCTTCTGCATCATTCCCTACGGCCGTGGGAATGCGCGCTCCGTTCCGGCGGGCGAAGTCGTGAGCCATGTGCGCAACCTCGTGCGGCAGGGCTACCGCGAAGTCGTGCTGACGGGTGTGGACTTGTCGAGTTGGGGCGGGGACCTGCCGGGCACGCCGCCGTTGGGCGATCTGGTACGCCGGATCCTCAAGCTGGTGCCGGAGCTGCCCCGCCTGCGCTTCTCCTCAATCGACCCGGCTGAAGTCGACCCGCTCCTGTTCGAGTTGATCGCCACCGAGCCGCGCGTGACGCCCTACCTCCACCTGTCGCTCCAGGCGGGCGACGACATGATTTTGAAGCGCATGAAGCGGCGTCATTCACGCAAACAGGTGATCGAGCTTTGCGCGGGCTTGCGGGACCGCCGCCCGGAGATTACTTTCGGCGCGGACATGATTGCGGGCTTCCCGACGGAGGACGAGACCATGTTCGAGAACTCGCGGCGCATCGTGGCTGAGATCGGCATTCCGTGGCTGCACGTCTTTCCCTATTCGGCGCGCGAGGGCACGCCGGCCGCGAAAATACCGCCCGTGGACGGCAATATCGTCAAGGCGCGCGCCAAGGCACTCCGCGACGCGGGCGCGGCCGCCCGTGCGGCGCATCTGGCGTCTCGCATGGGCGACACGGATACGGCCCTGTTCGAGGAAAACGGCAAGGGGCGGTTGCCGGATTTCAGCCTGGTGCGCCTTTCGGGTGAAGGGGGGGACAACCCCCCGCCTGCGGGTTCGCTTGCGCAAGTGACCGTGATAGGCGCGACGGACGACCATCTCATCGGGACGCTTCATGGCTGAGAAGAAACGCGGTTTTCTGTCCAAGCTCGGTTTCAAGAGCAAGGAGGAGAAGCTCGCCATTGAGGCGGCGGAAAAGGCCGCCGCCCAACAGAAAATCGACGAACAGATGGCCGCGCGCATGGCGGCTATCAACGCCGCCGCGCTGGCGTCCGCGCGGGCGCAGGACACGGGCGCCGCCGACGTTACCGACGCGGAAAAAGCCCGCATCGAGGCCGAAGAAAAGCGCCAGGCCGAGATCCAGGCCGCGCGCGACGTGGAGCGCGCCAAGCAGCTGGCGGAGGAACAGGCCCGCCGCAACGCGGACGCGGCCGCCGAAGCCGCACGCCAGGCCGAGGCGGCCCGTCTGGCCGAGGAACGCGCTGCCCGGGACGCGGAAGAGGCGGCGCGGCGCGAGGCCGAAGCCCGGGCCCGCGCCGAGGCGGACGCGCGGCTGAAAGCGGAGCGCGAGGCCGAGATCGCCCGCGCCAAGTCCCAGGCCGAAGCGGCCGAACTGAAACGCAAGGCCGACGAAGAGGCGGCGGAACGCGCCCGGCTGGAAGCGCAGCGCCGGGCCGAAGAGGTGCGCCTCGCCGAAGAACGCCGACGGGCCGAAGACGCCGAAGCGGCCCGGCGCGCGGAAGACGAGCGCCTCGCCCGCCTCGCGCGCGAGGCGGAAGAAGCCGAACGCCGCGCCCGCCGCGCCGCCGACCGCAAGGCGCGCGAACAGGCGGAAAAAGATGAGCGCGAGAGGCTGGCCGAGGAACGCCGCGCGCAGCGGATCAAGGCGGGTCTCCCGCCCGAGCCCGAAGCGCCCCAAGACAATGATGTCACCGCGGAAGGCGGCTTTCTCGACCGCATCACGCAGGGGCTGCGGCGCTCCACGTCGCGCATGTCAGACCAGATGGCGGCCAGTTTCAACCAGCGCACGCTGGATCGGGACGCGCTGGAAGATCTGGAAGACATCCTCATCATGGCGGACCTCGGCTCCGACGTGGCGGAAAGCGTCGGCGCGCGCCTGGCGGAGGACAAGTTCGACAAGACGGTGACCGATCTGGAAGTGAAGGTCGCGCTGGCCGAAACCATCTCCGACATTCTCACCCCGCTGGAGACGCCTTTCGTGCTGGGTCTGGCCCGGCCGCAGGTCATCCTGTTCGTCGGTGTCAACGGGTCGGGCAAGACGACGACGCTGGGCAAGATCGCTAAGCGTTTCGGCGACCAGGGCAAGCGCGTGCTGATCTGCGCGGCCGACACGTTTCGCGCCGCCGCCGTGGAGCAGCTCACCGTCTGGGGCGAACGGGCCGGCGCGCCGGTGATGAGCGCAATGCCCGGCGCGGACGCGGCCGGGCTGGTCTTCGACGCCATGCAGCGCGCGACCGACGAAGACTATGACATACTGATGATCGACACGGCCGGGCGGCTGCAAAACCGCACGGAGTTGATGGACGAGCTGGCCAAGATCATCCGCGTGATCGAGAAATATGATTCTTCCGCCCCGCACCACAGCGTGCTGGTGCTGGACGCGACCGTCGGCCAGAACGCGCTCTCCCAGGTCGAGGCGTTCCGCGATACGGCGAAAGTGTCCGGCCTCATCATGACCAAGCTGGACGGCACGGCCAAGGGCGGCGTGCTCGTCGCCTTGTCGGAGAAATACGCCCTGCCGATCCACTTCATCGGCATCGGCGAACGGATCGAGGATCTGGAGACGTTCAGCGCGCCCGTCTTCGCCGCCGCCCTGTCGGGCGTGGCCGACGCGGTCACGGGCGAAGCGCGCGACGCGGCTTGAATTGGGTTATAGCGCCTTCCGTCCCCTGTCCCCGGACTTGATACGGGGTCCAGAGCGGCGGGGCAGGATGCTGCCCGCACGGCTCGACAGCCTTAGGTTCCGGGTCGAGCCCGGGAGCGGCAAGACTGAGACGCCGCCGCAGGCGCTCCCTCTCTTTCCTTCCCTCTGCCCGGGGCAGGAAAGAGGCCCGGAACACGTCCGTCAACTTTGCCTGGGGTTATGCGACTCCCGCCGTCGGCGGAACGCCGCCTCCCGCCAGCCGTCCATTGCCTGATGGCAGGGACGATTTCATATGGGCGCGTGTCGCCCCTGACGCGCCGTGTCGAGATCGAGGAGCGGACCGCGCCGCTTTACCAGCACGAGCTGCGCGAGCTGCTGCGCGGTTTCGCCGGCGCGCTCTTCGTCGCCCTGCCGCTGCTCTACACGATGGAGATGTGGGAGCGCGCGCGCAACATCGAGGAGCCAGCGCTGATCGTCATCCTCGTCGCGGCCTTCA
>JBCCCX010000053.1:0-14857 GCA_039033275.1 Pseudomonadota bacterium
GACGCCAAGACGGCGTCCGCTCTCGCGATCGTTGATCTGTTCGCCGCTCTGGGTGGGGATTGGCAATAGCGTCTGGATGCGACCGGCGCTTACTCGTCAAATGCCTGCCCAACATAATAAAGCATTATGTTGTGTCGAAATGGCCTGAGTATCAATTCTTGGACCAGACTTTCGTCCTACCCACCCTTGTCCGCCCGATGGTCGAAAAACAGTGAGATGATGGTCTCGGCATGGGCGTCGATAAAAGCGGGGTTGTCCACCTCTATGCCGTGCGCGTCGCGCACTTCGTGACCCAGGGCAAAAATCATCTGGGCGGACGCGACGAGGATGTAGGTCAGCATGACCGGGTCGGCAGCGGGGTAGACGCCGGTGCGGATATAGTGCCGCGTAATGGGGAGCATGCGCTCGTGGGAAGGACGGATGTGCGTGTCCACGGCCCATTGAAGGCGAGCAGAATCCCGGATCGACTCCTGCACCATGATGCGCGCATGTTCGGGATGGCGGGCGCAATAACGGACGTAGCGTCTGATCCAGTCTTTCAGCCCATCCAGTCCACCCAGTTCCTGACCGTCGGGTGGAGCCATTTCCTTATTGAGGCGCTCGAATAGAAAGGTCACGGCCGCTTTCCAGAGCCTGTCTTTATCCTTGAAGTGATGGCGAATGAGACCGTGATTGACGCCCGCGGCCGAGGCGATCTCGCGAACGCTTGCGCCTTCAAACCCTTTCTCGGCAAACGCTTCCAGCGCGCATTGTAAAATGCGCGCGCGTGTTTGGGCCTTCTGCCTTGCGCGCTGACCTGTTCGCTGAACATTGTCTAAGGTGGCTATCTGGTTATCCATAGTGGATAACGAAAGCCTGTCCGAGCCTTAGCGTCAAGCGTTGACCCCGAATCCGCTCGCCTCTTCGTCACGGGCATCGATTTCGCGCACGATATTTGCGTGTGTTTTCCTATCCAATGGGTAGAAGGCGATCGTGATCGCAGCCAGCGCACCGAAAGCCAGCGGTACCGCGATGGAGATGAGACGCAACCCCGCCAACGTCGCCTCGCCCTGGGCTTCGTTGGCGACGTAGCCGACCGCTTCGAGCAGAAACCCGAGAAGGCCGATGCCGACACCAGACGCCGCCTTGAGCGCAAACTGGTTGATGCCGAAGACAACGCCCTCGTCACGCACACCCGTCTTCCACTGGCCGTACTCCACTGTGTCGGGCAGCATGGACCAGAACATCACGACGAATGCCCCATTACCGAAGCCCATAATGCCCAGTAACGTCAGAAAGCCTGCCACGCTCTGCGGCGGGGCGAGCAGCAGGACAATTTGCATGGACAGGCTGACCGCGGCTCCGGTGAGCCAGACATTGCGCTTGGACAGGCGCTAGCGATCATCATCCAGACCGGGATGGAGGCCGACACGGCGGCCGTCAGCGCGATCAGCGCGGCGGTCACGTCCAAGCCGATGTTTGCGACATATTTTACATAGTAGATCAAAGCCTTGCTGAAAATCGCCCCGCCTGTGGAAGCCAGCACGATGGCGCAAAACAGGATCAGCAGGGCGTGGTTCTTGAACAGGCGTGGCAGGCTGCCCCGGAAATCCGGCAGAGGTGCGGCAAGCGCCTTGGGATCTTCTTCCGTCAGCCGGAAGGTCAACAGCAGCAGCGCCGACGCCAGCACGGCGTATATTACGGCCACACTCATGAAACCGCGGGCCATGTCGCCGCTGCCCAGCAGCGCTGCTAGCGGCAGGGTGGCGAACACGGTGAACAGACCGCCCAGCGTGGCGCAAATCATGCGCACGCCCGCCAGCGAACTCCGTTCCCCGCTATCGCGCGTCAGGCTTGCCATCAGCGCCGAATATGGGATGGACACGACCGTATAGGCCGTGCGGAACACGATGTGGGCGATGGCCGCCGCCAGCACGACGGCGCCCGGGAACAGGACCGGCGCGGCGAACATCATCACGAAGCTGAGCGCCAGTGGGATCGTCCCGAACAGAATGAAGGGCCGATATCGGCCCATCTTTGAACGCACCCGCCCTGCAAGTGCGCCCATGACGGGATCGGTCACCGCATCCCAGAACAGCGGCACGGCGAAGATCAGCCCCGCCACTGCCGGGCGAATGCCGAGCACATCCGTATAGTAGTAGAGCAGGAAGAGGTTGAGGCCTGTATAGTAGAGGTTGAATCCGAAGTCGGCGATGCCGAAACCGAATTTGGCCCGCCCGGACAGTCTCTCTGCGCCGCTTACATTCTCCGCGCCGCTCATGGCCGAACATCCATGTCCAGCATGCGGGATAGCTGGCTTTCCAGATATTCCTGCCGCCCCGAAACGGGTCGCGGATCGCGCTCCAGCGCTGTTTCGCCGAAAGCGGCGAGGCCGAGCGCGCCGTCGAGGAATGCCCTGCCCTCTCCTTCGGACCAACCCGCATATCGGCCGGTCCTGTTGCGCGAGAGCGTGCCGTCCTCCAGCAGGCGGTCGGCCAGCAGAAGCGCCTTGGCGAGCAGGTCGATGGCCCCGATATGGCCGTGGAACAGGTCTTCGGCGTCCACGCTCTGGCGGCGCATCTTGGCATCGAAGTTGGACCCGCCCCGGCGGAAGCCGCCCCCTTCGAGGATGAGCGCCATCACCTGAGTGGTCTCGCGCAGGTCCAGCGGAAACTGGTCCGTGTCCCAGCCATTCTGCGGATCGCCCCGGTTGAAGTCGATGGAACCGAACACACCCAGCGCCTGCGCCGTGGCGACCTCATGGGCGAAGCTGTTGCCCGCCAGCGTGGCGTGGTTTGGCTCGATGTTGACCCGAACCTCGTCCTCCAGCCCATAGCGTTTGAGGAAGCCGTAGACAGTGGCCACGTCGCGGTCGTACTGGTGTTTGACGGGCTCGTGCGGCTTGGGTTCGACCAGAATGTCGCCCGTAAAGCCGATCTTGTGCTTGTGTTCCACAGTCGCGGCGAGGAAGCGGCCGAGCTGGTCCATTTCGCGGGGTAGGTCGGTGTTCAGCAGCGTGTCGTAGCCTTCGCGCCCGCCCCAGAGGACGTAATTGTCCCCGCCGAGCGCATGTGTCGCCTCCAGCGCGGTGCGCACTTGCAGCGCGGCGAACGCGGCCACGTCCGGGTCCGGGTTGGTCGCTGCGCCCGCCATGTAGCGCGGGTGCGAAAACAGGTTCGCCGTGCCCCAAAGCGGCCGCATGCCGTGTTCCATCATGGTTTCTCGAAGACGCGCCATGCCGCGCTCCATCGCGCTGCGGTAGTCGGCCGCGCGGTCATGCGTGCCGACCACATCCGTGTCGTGGAAAGTGAAGAAGGGTACGCCGAGCCGCGACACCAAGCCGAACATCGCGTCCATGCGCGCGTCCAGGGCGTCGGGAGCCTCGCTGCCCAGCCAGGGCCGGGCGAAAGTTCCGCTGCCGAACGGGTCGGCACCGTCCCACGATACGGAATGCCAGTAGCAGACGGCGAGGCGCAGATGATCCTCCATGCGCCGCCCGCGCACGATGCGGTCCGCGTCATACCAGCGGTAGGCCAGCGGGTCGTCCGTATCGGGACCCTTGTAGCGGATTGGGGGAACGGTCTCGAAATAGTCGCTCATGTCGCGGTCCGTGACAAAAGGGCGGAAGCCCGCGTCGCCGCAGGCAGGAGGTCGGCGAAGATGCGAGCCCGCGACTTTAGCCGGTCTCGCAGGTCCGGTTGAGGGTCGAAGACGGCCTCGATGGGGGGCGGGGCACACACCGCTGTCGGCGTTTCGCCGCCCAGGCACAGGCGCGCCAGCCGGGCCGCACCGTAAGCGGGTCCGGCAGAAGCCGCGTCGCGCCGTTCCAGGCGCGTGTCCAGCGCAGACGCCAGGGTGCGGCAGAAGAGGTCCGAACGCGACCCGCCTCCAATGACGGACAAGGCGTCCGGCAGTGGGTTCGCGGCGCCCAGCGCCCGGTGCGCGTCCGCCAGCGTGTGGCAAACGCCTTCCAATGCGGCTGCAGCCAACGCGTCTGGGCCATGCTCCATGCCAAGGCCGTGGATCTGCGCGCGCAAGGCGGGCCGGTTATGGGGCGTGCGTTCTCCGGACAGGTAGGGCAGCATCATGGGGCCTTCGCCCATTCGGTCCGCATCGACGGCGGCGAGCAAGGCCGGGGTCTTGCCGAAACCAAAGCTCCGCGCGGCCCAGTCCAGCGCGCTCGCCGCGCTCAGGGTCACGCCCATGCGGTGCCAGCGGCCCGGCAGGGCGTGGCAGAAGGCATGAACCATGCGGTCGGGCGCGGCGCGGAAATGATCGTCGGCGACGAAGATCACGCCTGACGTTCCTAACGACACGAACCCCTCCCCATCCGAAATCGCGCCCATGCCGACGGCTCCGGCCGCATTGTCGCCTCCTCCGGCCGCGACAGGGATGCGTGCCAGACCCCAGCCGGTTGCGATATCGGGTCGCAAGCGGCCAGTGATTTCGGACCCTTCGAACAGCTCCGGCATCGTAGCCCGGTCCAAGCCCGTGGCAGCCAGCATCGCGTCAGACCATTTGCGGGCGGCGACATCCATCCAGAGCGTGCCCGCACTGTCGGAATGGTCGGACGCCTTGTTTCCGCACATGCGCAACCGCAGCCAATCCTTGGGAAGCAAAACGCAGCGGATTCGATCGAACGCTTCTGGTTCGTGCTGTCGTATCCAGACCAGTTTCGGCGCCGTGAAGCCCGCCATTGCGGCATTGCCCGTTATGGATCTTGACTCCGGCACCTGGCGTTCCAGCTCGTCGCATGCCGCTTCGCTGCGTCCGTCATTCCACAGGATGGTGGGCCGGATGATGGTGTCATTCGCGTCCAGGCAAACCGCCCCGTGCATCTGTCCCGAAAGCCCAATCGCCTTGACGCCTGCGCGTAGGTCGGCGGGAAGGTCCAGTACGGCCTGCGACGCGGCTGTCCACCAGTCCTCCGGATCCTGTTCTGACCAGCCAGGCTTCGGTCGGGACAGCGGGATCGGGTCCGACACGGCTTCGGCCCGGACATGCCCATCCGCGTCCACGACCACTGCCTTCACAGACGATGTGCCCAGATCGATTCCCAGGAACAGACTCACGCGTCGCACCCTTCCGGCGCGGCATCGAAAACCAGCCGGAAGCCGATATGCGAGGCTGAGAAGTCGAGCTCCTGCACCTGTTCGCCAAACGGCGTTCCGTTGCGGCAGAAATCCACGTCGCACAAGAACGACCCGCCCGCGAGCAGGCCGTGGTTCGGCCCGGCCGAGGTCGAGGTCCATTCCCACGCATTGCCGACCATGTCGTGCAAGCCGTAAGCATTGGGCGGGAAGCGGCCGACAGGCGCGCGTTCCGCGAACCCGTCCGCCACGGCATTGTTGAGCGGAAATGTGCCCTGCCAAGTATTGGCCCGGTCCGGCGGCGCGGTCAGGTGGTCCCAGTCTTCTCCTGCCAGCGCAGCTGTGCGCCATTCCTCCAGCGTCGGAACGCGACCCCCGATCCAGTCCGCATAGGCGAGTGCGTCCTCATAAGCGATCTGCACGACCGGTTCGTCGGAGCGCGGAAGTTCTTTCGCTTCGGTTTCGTCCAAGCCTGTTGGCCGCCGCCAGCTGGCCGCCCTGTCGAGACGCCACCAGGTCGGGTCCGATATTGACGGTGTCTGGAAAACGGCCGAGCCCAGACGTGTCCCCGGTTCGGCGGGGTCGTCCCGTTCCGCCACGGTCCGGTAACCAGTCTCCGCAACGAAGTCCGCAAAGTCGGCTTGCGTGACTTCCGTCCTGTGGATCGCTGCCGGTCCAAGGGAGGCGGGCAGCACCACGATATCCGGCCCCGACGCGAGCGCACAGACGCGCGGCGTGGCAGCTTGGCCACCACAGGCGACGAGCCCGACCAGGGCTGTGCTAAAGATCGATTGACGAATGCGGATTGGATCCCTCCAAGGACTGGCCCAGACCGACCTCATAGCGACCCGGTTCCAGACGCCAGCCATAGGTCGCCTCGTCCCAATAGTGCAGGTCGCTTTCCGCGATGAAAAGCGACACGGTTCGCCGCTCACCGGCTTTCAACTCCACCCGTTCGAATGCCTTGAGCAATGGCACGGGACGTTCCACCAAGCGGTTCGGGAAGCCGACGTGGATGCGGACGATTTCCGCCCCATCATGTTCGCCCGTATTCCGCACGCTCAGGCTCACCTCTAACCCGCCTTCGACTTTACGCGCCGACAGGGCGCGGTGTTCGAACGTCGTATAGGAGAGGCCATGGCCGAAGGCGAAGCGGACATTGGCTTGGTGCGCCCCCATGCGGGTGTAACCGTGCAGTTCGTCGTAATCGGCCACATCCGCCGTCGGGTCGAAGCTGGGATAGGCGCTCTCGTCCGTTGCGACCGAGAAGGGCAACCGGCCGGACGGGCTGACGCGCCCGAATAGAAGGTCCGCCAGCGCGTTGCCGCCCTCCATGCCGGAGTAGAAGGTGTGCAGCACTGCCGCGACGTCCTGCGCCCAGTCGCAAATGATGGCGGAGCCGGACTGGATCACGACGATCGTGTTCGGATTGGCCTTCGCCACGGCGTGGACCAAGGCGATCTGATCCTCCGGCAGGCGCAGCCGTGTGCGGTCCCCGCCCCTGTCTCCGCCGCCGCCCAGCGCGCCCGCGTCGCGGTTCACGGCCGGGTCGGGCTCGGCATTCTCGCGCGCATCGGCCAAGGCCTGCGCCATCTCGTCAGGGATACCGGGCGGCGGAGCACCCATGTCTCCGGGGATGAACTCGCCTTCATGCTCCGCCGTGGTGCCCACGACGAGAATGGCCGCGTCCAGCCCGGCCGCCGCTTTCGCCGCTGCCTCGGTATCGCTTTCGTCGCCAAGGACGGAGAGCGGCCGCCCGAGCAGGTTGGACAAACCTTCCCGCGCCGTGATGCTATAGGGGGGGCGCACGCGCGACGACCCGAAATCGCCGAGATTTTCCGCATCGGCCAAAGAGCCGAACACGCCAATGGACGCGGTCTCGGCCAAGGGCAACAACCCGTTATTCGTCAGTAGCACGGCGGACTTCTCTGCCGCCTCGCGCGCGACTGCCACGTTGGCCTCGCTCGCGACGAGGTCCATGTCGTAGTCCTCGATCGGGTCTTCGGCGCAGGCAAAGCGGTAAAGCGTGCCGAGGATGCGGCGGCAAGCCGTGTCAACGACGCCCGGATCGATGGCCCCGCTCTTCACGCCCGCGACCAGCTTCTCGCCGAAATGGATCGGCTCCGGATTCTCGATATCGAGCCCGGCGCTGGCCCCATAGGCGCTGTAGACGCCGAGAATCCAGTCGGAGTGGACGAACCCGTCAAAGCCCCATTCATGGCGGAGAATGTCCGTCAGCAGACGCCGGTGCTGGCCGCAATATTCACCGTTGAGCTTGTTATAGGCACTCATCACCGAGGCACAGCCCGCATCGAGAATACGCTTGAAGTGCGGCAGATAGACCTCGCGCAAGGTCCGTTCGCCGACACGCACATCGACCTTGAAGCGAGAATTCTCGATGGAATTGACGGCGAAGTGCTTCACCGTCGCGATGACGTTGTGGGCTTGGATGCCACGGGCCAGCGCTGCGCCCATTTCGCCCATGTGGAACGGGTCTTCGCCATAGGTTTCCTGAGCCCGTCCCCAGCCGGGATGGCGCAACAGGTTGACGCAGACCGCACCGGACAGATTGCAGCCCTGCGCGCGCCCCTCGATGCCCATCACCTCGCCGATGCGGCGCTCCAGCTCGCGGTCCCAGCTCGCGCCGCGCGCCATAGTGGAAGGAAAGCAGGTGGACTCGCCGCGCGCCACGCCCCGGGGACCGTCCGTGAAGTAGAGCGCGGGCACGCCCAGCCGCTCAAGCCCGCCGCCTGCGCGGTAAGGCCGCCCGCCCCAGCGCATTCCGTCCTCGGCCATGGCCTGGAAGAAGCCCTGACCGCTCATCATGGCGACCTTTTCTTCGAGGGTTGCCTCGGCCAGGATTAGGTAGACCGTTGCGCCGATCTCCTCCTCCGTCATTCCAGTCTTCGGGGAAAAATCACTCATAGAGGTGCTCGTCTGCGCGGGCGGACCCGCAAGGAAATGAAAAACAGCCGGAGCCAGGTATAAACCCGGACTCCGGCCAGGTGTTGGCCGTTTTGACGGCCATGGGGATCAAGTCGGACATCACTCGACAGGCACAGGCGCATCGGCCAGGCGAGGCCCCAGCTGCGTATCAGCGTCGCGCGGGCCGAAAGGACTCTCCGGTTCGATCTCGGTGCCTGCGAGCTCGGCGCGCATCGCCGCGACCCGAGCCATCAGGCGTTCCACCGCTTCCGGTTCGTCACGGTTGAAGGAGAAACGCTCGCGCGGATCGACGGACAGATCGTACAGGATCGGCTCGCCGAACTGCTCGAACGGGACCTTGAAACCTTTGTAGTAGCTCTGGAGGCTGAGCCGGAAGCGTTTGTCCCGAACCGCTGCGATCTCGTTACCCTCCATGAAGAACAGAACGTCGTGCGGCGTGTCTTCCTCCCCGCGAAGCATCGGCAGAATATTCCGACCATCCACGGTCCGATCGGCGGATGCCTCCGCGCCAACAAGTGCGGCGAGGGTCGGCAGCAGGTCGATGCTCATGGCCATGCCGTCGCGTGTCTCTCCAGCCGGAAGCCCGTCGGGCCAGCGCGCGATGAACGGCACGCGGTAGCCACCTTCGTGCAGTCCGCCCTTGCGTCCGCGCAGCGGGCCTGCGTCGCCTTCGAACCAGGGGCCGTTGTCCGATGTGACGATCACCAACGTGTCGTCTGCCACTCCGGCCGCGTCGAGCGCGTCCAGGACGGTTCCGATGCCCGCATCCATGGCCTCCACCACGTCGCCATAGAGCCCGGCCTTGGACCGGCCCTCGAACGCGTCGGAAACGAAGAGCGGGATGTGCGGGAAGGTCTCCGCAATATATAGAAAGAAGGGTCCTTCTGCATTGTCGGCAATGAAGGCGGACGCTTGCGCCGCATAGTTCGCCGTGAGCTGCGCTTGGTCAGCGGGCGACTGGATGACGTCCGTATCTCTGTAGAGGTCGAACGGCACCATGTCGTTGGAGTAGGCGACACCGTAGAACCGCTCAAACCCGTGCTCCGTCGGCCAGTGCTCCGCCCCGTGACCCAGATGCCACTTGCCCACCATGCCGGTCGCATAGCCCGCATCGCGAAGAACTTCCGCGACCGTGACTTCCGATTGCGGCAGGCCCCATTGCGAGAAGGGATGAACCACGTGCTGCATGCCGGATCGGTTGGCGTAGCGACCCGTCATCAATGCCGCGCGCGACGGGGTGCAGACATTGGCACCGGCGTAGAACTGGGTCAGCTGCACGCCTTCCATGCCCAGCCGGTCGATGTTGGGCGTGTCGATCAGCTCCGCCCCGTTCAGGCCGACATCCCCCCAGCCAAGATCGTCCGCCATGAACAGGACGATGTTGGGGGGGCGGTCCACCCGACCCTCTTCTGTCGCTGAGGACAGCGCAGCGCAGGCTGAGAAGCCAAGCGCGGCCAAGGCGCACAGCGCGCGACCGAGTCGCGCGGGCGCAGGATATGCAGGGCCCGACACGAGCGGACCGAGGCTAGAAGTTGGCCGTCAGGCGGCCGCCGAAATAGCGCGAGTGATCGCGCGGAACGTACTGGCTCAACACGCCGCGATAGAGCGGGTCGCGGAAGATATTGGACGCGTAGAACTGGTCGGTGAGATTGTTGACGAACACGGTCGCGGTCCAGTCCCCGTCATCATCCGTCAGGCCCGCCGACAGATTGAAGATCGTGTAGGCCCGCTGCGAGGTGGCCGGGTCACCCGCTAACGAGAAATTCGTCTCGCTCTGCGTGCGCATGTTGAGTTGGACGAAGCCGTCGAAGCTTGTTTCCAGGGGCACGACCTGACGTAGCGTGGCGCTCATCTTAATTGCGGGGGCGTTGGGCAGACGCGTGCCGGACGCGTCCTGCAGGTTGCTGACGATGTCGTCCGTGGGGTCACCCGGCGTCCCATTGTCCGACAGCACGACCGGAACGCAGCCCTGCGCCGCCGTTTGCCCGAAATAGCAGGACGAGTTGGGGAAGTCGGTGATGGTCGCATCCGTGACGGACACGCCGCCTTGCAGCGTCGTATTCTCCGACAGCTGAGCGAGCAGTTCGACCTCGATGCCCGTGGTCTCCACGGAACCCACATTCGTCAGAAGCACCTCGGCGTTGAGAACGCTGTTGGCGTCCTGGGCCAAAACGGTCCCCTGCTCTTGGAAGTTGTCGAACTCCGTATGGAACAAAGCGATGTTCAGGGTCGCCCGTCCGTCTGCGAGACGGGTTTTCAGCCCTGCCTCGAACGCGTCGGAGGTTTCCGGATCGATAGGCTGGACGGTTGCCTGCGCGCCGAAGCCCGAGTCGATGGCTTTGCCCTTATAGCCACGGGCATAGCGAATGTAAGATTGCACGTCCTCCGTGAAATCATAGCGCAAACCTACTTCGCCCGTCAGGGCCGTGTCGTTCGTTCCATCGTCGATATCCGCGCGCGTTCCCGTGACACCACCGAAGGGCCGGTCGCCCGGAACCAGCACATTGGCCGGATCGCGGTCGACCGTATAATCCAGCTCTTCATAGATGACCCGAAGCCCGCCGAACACCGTGGTCTTGTCCCCCAGATAGACGTTGCCGCTCGCGAAGGCGGCGAGATTGGTCGTATCGACCGTGGCATTGAAACGTCCGGACTGGTTGATCTGGAAAATGTTGCCGCCGCCGATCGGAATGGCGATTTCGAACCGGCGCTGGAAGGTCCGATCAATATCGAGCAGGAAGGCATAGGCCCCCAGCACATAGTCGAACCGGTCGTTTTGCGGGGAGGTTAGGCGAAACTCCTGGCTGAACTGCTGGATGCCCGTCGTGCCGCTGTTCAGGTCGAAGGTTATGAAGCCGGGAATCGGGTCTGCGAGTGCGGTGGCATCCACATCGATATTGTTGACGAAATCGTAGTCGCGGAAAGCCGTGATGGAGGTCGCGGTGAACCCGTCGCCGAATTCGTATTCTGCCTTGGCGGAAACGCCCCACTGCTCGGAGTCGTTGAAGACGGGCGCGCCGACACTGGCGTCGGCGTTCTCAACGCCGATCTGGACTGGCGCGACAAGCCCCGCCAGTCCCGCCGCCTGAGCGGGGTTCGCAGCCTGGGACGTATCGCGCAGGACATAGATGCAGCAGTCCTGATCGGATTTTCTGTAATCTCCGATCAGGGTCAGACCGAATGCATCCGTGGGCTCGAACAGGAGCTTGCCGCGCAAGCCCCAATTCTCGTAGCCGTTCAGGTCACGGCCGTCATTATTGTCGATATGGCCATCAAATTCCTTGTAGTAACCCGTCAGGCGACCGCCGATCGTGTCGCTCAACGGACCTGACAGGGACGCACCCAGACCGTACTCTCCATCATCGGTCGCGGTCAGGTCGATTCGCCCCGACATTTCCGCGGACGGGTCCTGCGTCGTCACCGCGATCACGCCGGCGGACGCATTCTTGCCGAACAGAGTCGATTGCGGCCCGCGCAGCACTTCGACCTGTTGGATGTCTACCAGATCCTGGAAACCGATGGCCTGGCGCGCGAGCACCACGTCGTCCACAACGATGGACACGCTGGGCTCCACGCCCTGGCTGAAGACCGACGTGCCGATACCCCGGATGTTGACCGAATTGTTCTGGTCGTTGGTGGACTGGGTGAAGGTGACGCTCGGCGCGATGGCGGCGAGATTCTCGACCGCACCCACACCGACATCGTTGAGCAGATCCCCACTCAGCGCCGTCACGGCCACAGGAACGTCCTGCAGGCTCTCCGCCCGCTTGGTGGCCGTGACGATGATCTCGTCGACTTCCACCGTTTGTCCATAGGCCGGCAGGCCCAAGGTCGCCGATAAGGCTACAGCCGCGCAGCCGCGCATAAGTCCGGTATTCTTCATGATTTCCTCCCGTGGATGCCCGTCATTGTCGCGCGGGCTCATTGTCCGAGTGGATATTGTGCCCGATTCTCGCGCCCGTCAACCCATGATCCAATTGGACAATTATTTTCGTTGACAGCTGGAGTGGCGTCTCCCTATCCGACCGAGCAAGGTAGGTGGATGCGATGGGACGACGGCCGGACGGGTCTTGTAAACAGTTGATCATCTTCCGTACGCCGGGGTCGCAGGCGTGGGGTCTCTGGCGATGAGCGCCCGCACCGACATGTTGATAGAGCGTCATCGAATGGATTGGGTTTCGGGACGCCGAATTCCCAACCCTCCCTATCTATCGCACCATACGACCCACGATGACGGGGCGGTGTTTCCCATAACCGGCTCCGCCGACCCGGAAGGCCGTGTCGGCCTTTGTCCCATATGGTCATCGGCGCGGCTGGACACTGTTTCGATAGCGGCTTCGAGCGGAGAGATCGATGAATAGAAAATTCACGTTCGCTGCGGCCTTGTTTGGCCTTGCACTCGCTGGGGGATGTTCATCGATGGCTCAGACGGAGCCGTCGCCGGATTGCGTTCCGCAGGCTGCGCTCGACGCCTATGTGCAGCATTCCATCGAACGGAAGGCGAATGTCTACGCCTCGCTTTCGCCGGAGCCCGGACAAACTGTCTTCCTGGGTTCGAGCCTGATCGAGGAAGGTAGGTGGCACGAACTTTTCGGCGACGACACCATTCTCAATCGCGGCATCGGGGCGGAAACGACGCACGACCTGCTCATGCGATTGGACGCGATCATCGCGTACCAGCCCGCACGTCTCTTTCTCTATACGGGAGGGAACAACTTGAGTCGTCGCGGGGAAACGGCCCAGCAGGCCGCCGCCGGCGTCGCGGAGGTTTTGGCGGTGCTCGTGGAGGGGTTGCCGGACACCGCGCTCTATTTGAGCACATTGCTGCCCCGCGAAGCGCGCCATGCGGAAAACATCAAGGCCGTAAACGCAGAATTGGCGAGGCTCGCAGAGAAGCAGGGCGTCGCTTTGGTCGACGCCCATGCCGCCTTATCCGACCCCAACGGCGCTTTGAGAGCGGAGCTGACCAATGACGGCATCCATCTCAACGGCGAAGGCTATAGGCTCTGGGCGTCACACATCGGCCGGAGCCTGGACATGCGTGAGGTGAAACCGTGACGAAACGTCTCTCGGGAGGACTGAAATCCCTCGCCGCATTGGCTCTGTTCGCAGGCGTGGGGGCTCTGCTCCCGGCTTGCGCGGGCGAGCGGACCGAGCCGGATGCAAGCCCGGCGACCGCTCCGGCCGCCGAAACCCCACCCAATATCGTGCTGGTCATGTTCGAGGACATGAGTTCGCGAATCGGCGCGTTCGGCGATCCGGTCGCCAACACGCCCGTCCTGGACGCGTTCGCCGAAGAGTCGGTGCGCTTTCCCAATACTTTCACCACGGCGGGCATCTGCGCGCCGTCGCGCTCCGCCCTGATCACGGGCGTCCACCAGCAGGCCCTGGGGACGATGCACATGCGCACGCGCGGACCGACGGGGCTGTCTGGCGGCGGACCCATCGAGTACGACGCCGTGCCCCCACCAGAAGTGAAAGCCTTCCCGGAATATCTGCGCGCGTTGGGCTACCACACATCCAATAACGGCAAGACCGACTATCAGTTCGGCGAACCTTTCACGGTCTGGGACCATAATAGCCAGGACGATCCGCAATGGTGGTCTGGACGGGGCGAGGACCAGCCCTTCTTCGCAATGATCAACGTCTACGAAACCCACGAGAGCTTCCTGTGGCCGCCGGAACGGGAACCACGCAACCCGATCGAGGGCTTTGTCCAAGCCCGCAACGCCCAGACTTTCGCCGGACGCGTCCGCACGATCGATCCAGCTTCGGTCGAGGTTCCCCCATTCCTACCCGATACGCCCGTCGTGCGAGAGGACATCGCCTTGCAGTACGACAATATCACCTTTGCCGAAGCACAGCTGAGCGAGATTATGGAACGGCTGGAGGCGGAAGGGTTGATGGACGACACGGTTGTCATCGTCACGACCGATCATGGTGATGGCCTGCCGCGCGCGAAGCGTTCTCTTTACGATAGCGGGTTGAAGGTCCCGCTGATGGTGCGCTTTCCGGACGGCCGCGGTGCCGGTACGCAGGTGGATGACCTGATCAGCTTCTTGGACCTTGCCCCGACCGTGATCCGGATGGCGGGCGGAACGGCGCGGGACCACTTTCAGGGCGAGGATTTCGCTCAGACCGAACTTGGCACGCGGCGGGATTATGTCTTCGCCACGTTGGACCGGGTGGACCGTTTTCCGGAGCGCCAGAAATCGGTTCGCGACGACCGTTTCAAATACATCCGGAACTACCGCCCCGATCTCCCCTATTTCCGCCCCGTCGCCTTCCGCGACAGCCTGCCGACCATGGGGGAGATGTGGCGTTTGCGGGAGGCAGGTGGACTGACCGAAGCACAGGCCCGGTATTTCGAAGCGCCGCGACCGCGCGACGAACTTTACGATACGCAAGCGGACCCACACGAGGTGACCAATCTGGCAAACGACCCTGCCTATGCCGATACGCTCGACCGGTTGAGCGCAGCGCTGGACGGCTGGATTGCCGAGGTCGGCGATCTATCGGAACTGGAAGAGAGAGACATGATCGAGGCCATGTGGCCTGGCGGCGTACAGCCGGTCACACAGGCCCCGGCGTTTCAACGCCTTGCCGACGGCCGTATCGAACTTTCGTCGGCGACTGTGGGGGCCTCACTGGGATACCGCATGTCAGAAGACGATAACTGGTCTCTCTACGTCCGTCCGATCCCATTGGACGAACGGCAAACTTTGCAGGCAAAGGCGATCAGATACGGATATGCGGAAAGCCCTATCGTCCGCGATGAGCGGTGAAACTTAGGGCGGGGCCCCGATACGCCGGTCTCGAACGGCACAGATCGCGTCACGATC
>JBCCCX010000054.1:0-14854 GCA_039033275.1 Pseudomonadota bacterium
CGGAGACGCGGCAGACGCGGTACGATGACGATCCGAAGGAGGCAGACGTTTCACCGTCCCCGGCCTCCGCGCCGGGGTCCAGAGAGTCGCAGGATCAACCTTCGGAACAATCCGCCCTGGATCCCGGATCGGGTCCGGGAATCAAGGGGGAAAGGATTTTCGCCTCTCCCCTCGCCAAGCGCCTTGCCAAACAAGCGGGTCTGGACCTCGCCTCCATCACCGGTTCCGGCCCCAACGGGCGGATCGTGAAGGCGGATGTGGAGAAAGCGAAGGCGTCCCCGGCCCCCGTGCCGGGGCCGGTCGAGGCCGACGGCAAGACGGAAGCGGCCCCGGGACAAGCCCGGGGACAGTCCTCGGAAACCACCGAAGTGGGCCTGCCGCGCGCGACCTCGGGCGTCGAGGCCCTCACCAAGATGGGCGTGCCGCCGGAGAGCTACCGGCTGGAGCCGCTGGACGGGGTGCAGAAGGTCATTGCCCGCCGCTTGTCCTCTTCCAACGTCAACGTGCCGGACTTCCCGCTCACCATCGACTGCGAGATCGACGCGTTGCTCGCCATGCGCAAGGAGCTGAACGGGCAGGCCCCCGAAGGCATCAAGATCAGCGTCAACGACATGCTGATCCGCGCCTGCGCCCTGTCGCTAAAAGCGGTCCCCGAAGGCAATGCGAGCTATACGGAGGACGGCATCGCGCACCACCACAATGCCGATGTCGCCGTGGCCGTGGCGACGGAGCGCGGCCTGATTACGCCCATTGTGCGCCAGGCGGAGAACAAGGGCTTGTCCGTCATCAGCGCGGAGATGACCGATCTCGCGACCCGGGCGCGCGACGGCAAGCTCAAGCCGCAGGAATATCAGGGCGGCAGCTTCTCCATCTCCAACCTCGGCATGTTCGGCATCCGGCAGTTCGGCTCCATCATAAACGAACCGCACGGCATGATTCTGTCCGTCGGCGCGGGCGCGCCAAGGCCGGTCGTCAAGGACGCCGCACTGGCCGTGGCGACCGTCATGACGGTCACGCTGACCTGCGACCACCGTGTCGTGGACGGGGCGGCGGGGGCGCGCTGGCTGCAGCATTTCAAGGGGCTCATCGAAAACCCGCTGACCATGATGCTCTGAGCAGGCTTGCGCATTTCCCCTGACGGTTGAGCGCGCTTGAGGCGGTTCGCCCACCTGCCTAGACTCAGCCCGAGTCTCGCGGAGCCCTTCATGGTGCTGAAATTCCTGACCGCAGGGCTGATCTCCGCCATCCTGGCCGGTGCGGCGATCTTCCTCCTGCTGGACGACGACACGGTCGATCGCATTCGCGCGGAACGCGAACGGATCACCCTGTCCGACGCTCGGTCGCAGGGTAGTCAGTCGCAGAGCGTCCAGACCGCCGATACTCAAAGGGAACGCCGCAACGGCACGCGTGAGCCGGACATGCTGGACCGGCTTCTGGGACGCGACTTGCCGCAGACGGACGCGACGCAGGACCGCCGCACCTTGCCGGATGACAGCCGGATCGGCCGCCGTCTCGCGCCGGAGACCGAACCGGGAACCGGACGAGCCATCATTGGCGGTTTTGACGTCTTGCTGGAACAGGCTGCGATGCTGGATATCGCCGATGTAAGAGACGATGCCTATCTCGCCATTCTCGATCATGCGCTGGCGGAAGACCGGATGGACGTGGCTGCGGAAATCGTGCCTATCCTGTCCGCACCGCCTTTGCGCGATACGGCCCGCCAGCGGATCGGCGTGGCGCATGCTCGTGCCGGAATGTTGGAAGACGCCTTCGCCGTTCTGGAGGACGTGGAGATTGATGGGCTACTCGATCCGATCCGTCTGGAGATCATCCGGGCGGCTACAGACACGGCCCGCTGATTCAGCACGATCGTACGCGATGGCCTGTGGTCTTCGCGGCTCGGAAATTCTAAGGACAGCCTCGCGAACGACTGGAGGCCGCCATGACCCAATTCGACGTCATCATCATCGGCTCCGGCCCCGGCGGTTACGTTACCGCGATCCGCGCCAGCCAGCTCGGCATGAAAGTCGCCATCGTCGTGACGGCTGTGCTGGGCGGCGTGTGCCTGAACTGGTGCTGCATCCCGACCACGGCGATGCTTCGGTCCGCCGAAGGCTATGTTAACATGAAGCATGCTAAGAATTACGGGTTGAGCGCGGAGACCGGCTATGACCTGAAAGCGATCGTTAAGCGGTCGCGCGACATTGCCGGTCAGCTATCGGGCGGCGTCAAGATGCTGATGAAGAAGAACAAGATCACCGTGATCGGTGGTCATGCTTCGTTGAAACCTGGAAAGCCTGCCCCGTCTGTCATGGTCGATGGGGAGACCTATACGGCAAAACATGTGATCCTGGCGTCCGGTGCGCGGGCGCGGACCATTCCGCAGGCGGGATTGGAACCGGACGGCAAATTCATTTGGACGGCGCGCGAGGCCATGGTGCCCGACACGATCCCCGACAGGCTGCTCGTTATCGGCTCCGGTGCCATCGGCATGGAGTTCGCCTCCTTCTTCTCCGCCTTCGGCGCGAAAACGACCGTTGTGGAAATGATGGACCGCATTCTTCCCGCCGAGGATGCGGAGGTTTCCGCCTTCGCCCAGAAACAGTTCGAGAAACGCGGCTTGACCTTCAAGCTCGGCACACAGGCCTCGCTGAAGACCGGCGCGAAAGGCGTGACCGCGACCTTCACCAAGGACGGCCAAACGGAAACGGCCGAATTCGACCGGGTCGTGCTGGCCGTCGGCATCGTCGGTAATGTCGAGGATATGGGTCTCGAAGCGTTGGGCGTGACCATCAACCGTTCGCACATCGTCATCGACGAATTCTCGCGGACCAATGTGCCGGGCCTCTATGCTATCGGGGATGTGACGGGCGCGCCCTGGTTGGCGCACAAGGCCTCGCATGAAGGCATCATCTGCATCGAGAAGATCGCGGGTCAGTCACCGCACCCTCTGGACCCGAACCGCATCCCAGGTTGCACCTATTGCCATCCGCAGGTCGCAAGCGTCGGCCAAACGGAGGCCGAAGCGAAGGAGGCCGGATTCGACGTCAAGGTCGGCAAGTTCCCCTTCATCGGCAATGGCAAGGCTATCGCATTGGGTGAGCCGGAAGGGTTCGTGAAGACGGTCTTCGATGCCAAGACCGGCGAGCTGCTGGGCGCGCATATGATCGGCGCGGAGGTCACGGAGCTGATCCAGGGCTATGCGATCGCGCAAACGCTGGAGACCACGGAGCACGAACTGATCGAGACGGTCTTCCCGCACCCGACGCTATCGGAAATGATGCACGAAGCCACCCTGTCGGCCTATGACAGGGTGCTGCACATTTAGGGCCGGTGTCTAGTCGGCCAGTGTCACTGGCAGTTTGGGAGCTTCGCCCCTACCGAAACGTAGCCATGTCCCGAAAGTCTGCTTGTGGGCCAACATGGGCTTTTCCACGAACGTCCAGGACAGCCAAGCCAAGGCAATGATCGGTCCGATGCCGAGTGCAAACAATTCAGCCACACCGAGGCCCGGCATCCAATGGAACAGCAACTGCATCACGACCCAATGGTAGATGTAGAGCCCGTAGGACAGGTCGTCGAGCCGCTGCAGCGCATTCAAGCGCGGGACGCGGACAAAGGCGGCGAACATGATCGTCGTGGCGAGCAGCAGGTTGACTGCGACCTCGATCACCACCGTGGCTTGCGACGCAAAGCACGCGGCAATGAGAACGGGAAAGGATAGGAGTCGAAAGCTCAACCTGTCCCGGTACGCATATATCGCCGCGCCCAGACCGTAAGCCATTCCGAAGCGTACTGCGTTTTCTGCCGTGGTCGGCAACTGCTCGAATAGCCCTGCGCTCTGGCCGAGCATCCAGATCATGGCCGGCAGAACAAACTGGGCGAGCATCATCCAGCGCTTGCGCATCAGGCCAAGGGAGAAGGCAAGGAGCGTCGCTCCGTAGCAAAGCATTTCATATCGCAACGTCCAGAGCGGCACGGATGCGTAGGGCTCCCCATTGGCTTCGAACGCGGCTGGCAAGACCATTTGCGTGTCCGCGAAGCTAAGAACCTTGAACGGCTGCATCCACAGCGATGGGTCGGACAGATATGCGCTTATGGGCAGGGAGGATGCGAGCGGCCCGAAGACCAGCATGACCAAAGCGACGTGGACGATCAAGGCCGGATAAATTCGCAGCAAACGGGCTGCGGTGAAGTCGCATACATCGCTGCGATGCAGCATCGAGCCCGTGACCAGGAATCCACTGGCGATGAAGAAGAGGTTCACGGCGAGATAGCTGGCCGTGTAGTCGAAGAAAATCGCGGGTTCGCGCGACGCGTCGCCATAGCTGATCGCGAAAGCGTGACCGGCCACGACCATCAGGGCAAAGAGCAACCGCAAAGGCGTAAAGAAGTTCTCGCGGCCTGCACGGGCGCGCACGCCTTCGCCCGCATTCGGTCCAGTCATGTCAGCCAAGAGAGCCATGCATCCGCCGCCTTAGAAGGTTCGCCCTAAGGAAGTGCAAAAACCGGACCGATTGCGTGCCGACGGTTTCGCTAATGGTCGGTAGGGTTAATGCAGGCTTGGCGTTCGGTCGCCGAACCGGGCGCATTCGCCTCTTGTGAATCGCGCGCGCGCGCGCCACTTACTCGGCCCATGGCTACGCTCATTGACTTGAACCAGCGGCCCGCACCGCGTCCGCGCCATCCGGAAAAGGCGAACCGGCCGGAAACGCAGGTGTTGCGCAAGCCAAAGTGGATCCGCGTGAAGGCTCCGACGTCCCAAGGCTATGCCGACACGCGCAAGATCGTGAAGGATAAGGGCCTTGTGACGGTCTGCGAGGAAGCGGCCTGCCCCAATATCGGCGAGTGCTGGGAGAAGTCACATGCGACATTCATGATCCTGGGCGAAGTCTGCACGCGAGCCTGCGCCTTCTGCAATGTCGCGACCGGATTGCCGCAGGCGGTCGACGCAGAAGAGCCGCGCAAGATCTCCGAGGCGGTGGCCGAAATGGGCCTCCAGCATGTCGTGATCACATCGGTGGACCGGGACGATCTGGCCGATGGCGGGGCGCAGCATTTCGTCGACGTGATCGAAGCGATCCGCGCCCGCTCGCCCAAGACGACGATCGAGATCCTGACGCCGGATTTTCTGCGCAAGGGCGACGCGCCCGACCGCGTGATCGACGCACGGCCGGACGTCTTCAACCATAATCTGGAGACCGTCCCGCGGCTCTACCTCTCCATCCGGCCTGGCGCACGATACTATCACTCCCTGCGTCTGCTCGAGCGGGTCAAGGAGCGGGACCCGAGCCAGTTCACCAAGTCCGGGCTGATGGTCGGGTTGGGCGAGACCAAGGAAGAGGTCATGCAGGTCATGGACGATATGCGCTCGGCTGGGATCGACTTCCTGACGATCGGACAATATCTCCAGCCCACCCGCAAGCATGCCGAGCTGAAACGCTTCGTCACGCCGGAGGAGTTCAAGGCCTACGAGACCATCGCGCGGGCCAAAGGGTTTCTCATGGTGTCGGCTACGCCGCTAACGCGTTCGTCCTATCACGCCGACAGCGACTTTGCGCAGCTTCGCGCGGCGCGCGAGGCGCAAATGGGCCGCGTCTGATGCCGTCCACTCATTTCGTGCAGCATGTGCCGCACGCCCCCGACTGCGTCATGAGCCTCGTGACCGATGTGGAGCGCTATCCGGACTTCATCCCGGCCATGGGCGCGCTTCGCAAAACGCGCGACCTGCCGGACGGGTTCGAGGCCGAAGCCCTGATCAACTTCAAGGGCATTGCGGAGACGTTCGCGTCGCGAGTCACGATCGATCCGGAAGCGCGGACCGTCGTGGCGACCAAGATGCGGAAGGGCGGGCCCGTAAAGTCGCTTGAGAACCGGTGGCAGTTCCATGCCCTGCGCGATGGCTCGACGCTGGTCGACTTCCATGTCGATGTGCGCCTCGTCTTTCCGCTGGAATCGCTCCTCCGTCAGAAGTTTGACAAGGCCAAGACCGTGATCCGGGAGGTCTTCATCGAACAGGCGCGCGCACATTGCGAGCCGGTCGGCGACGGCTCAAAGCTCGATTTGGTTGCGGAAGCCACGCGCCTAGGTTTGGCGAGCCGCCTCAGTTAGCCGCTCCAGCCCGTGCATGACCGCATGATCGCGTACGCGATTGCGGGACAGACCGTCGAATAGCTTCGTCTCGGCGGTGGTTGCGCCTTTCCGTGCCAGCCCGAAACAAACCGTGCCGACGGGTTTTTCTTCCGATCCACCGCCCGGGCCGGCGATGCCCGTGATCGACAGGCACAGATCGACTTCGAGGCGTGAGCGTCCGCCTTCGGCCATTTCGATTGCGGTGGCCTCACTGACGGCACCGTGCTCCCGGAGTGTTCCTTCATCCACGCCGACCAGCGACTGTTTCAACGCATTGGAGTAGGTCAGGAAACCGCCCTGGAACACGGCCGAACTGCCGGGCATCGCCGTGATGGCCGCGCCGAGCAGGCCGCCCGTGCAGCTCTCGACCACCCCGATCGTGACGTTCTGTTCGCCGGCTGTTTCCAGAAGCGCCTTCGACAGGCGGAAGATGTCGGCGAGAACGGGGTCGGTCATGCGGGAAGCTCCACCGTCGCGACCGCCTGCGCGGCGATGCCTTCACGGCGTCCCGTGAAACCCAGCGTTTCGGTCGTCGTCGCCTTCACCGATACGCGTGTGACAGAAAGCCCCGTAATCTCCGCGATTCTGTCCCGCATCGCATCGCGATAGGGTTTCACCTTGGGCCGTTCGCAGATGATCGTGAGGTCGATGTGACGAAGGGTTCCGCCTTTCGCCTGTGCCAAGCTGATGGCGTGACCGAGAAATCGGTCGGACCGCGCGCCTTTCCATTGCGGGTCGCTGGGCGGGAAATGGTCGCCAATGTCGCCTTCCGCGATAGCGCCCAACACGGCATCGGTGATGGCATGGAGACCGACATCGGCATCGGAATGGCCGATGAGCGTGTAGTCGCTGTCCACCTCCACACCGCAGAGCCAGAGCGGCTCATCGCTTTTCGCCAGCTTGTGAACATCGAACCCGGAGCCCGTGACCGTGACTGTGTCCTGCAACAGCATGGCTTCGGCTTTGGCGAAATCATCCGGCCAGGTCACCTTGAAATTGCGCTCCGATCCTGGCGTGAAAGCGAGCGATAGCCCTGCATCGCGAGCAATAGCAATATCGTCATGGGCGGAGGCGTCCTGCGGCAGTGCGTCGAAAGCGGACTTTATCGCACCGTACTGGAAGGCTTGCGGTGTCTGCACGCGCTGCAACGCATCACGGTCCACGGCATCGAAGTCTTGCGTTTTCAAGGCGTCTGCGATGGGCAGGGCCGGGACGGCTCCGTCATGTAACTGCAGCGCATCCAGCAAAGGCTCTACAAGGTCCCTGTCCAGGAACGGACGGGCCGCGTCGTGGATCATCACGAAACGCGGCGGGTCATCCGCGAGTGCATCCAGTCCGGCACGGACCGAAGCCGTGCGCGTCGCGCCGCCGATCGCAACGACCGCATGAGGCGCCATGGCGGCGCCTATTGCATCGCCCTGGGCAAGAATGAGCACAATTCTATCGAAGAGGCGTGTGGATGCTGCGTTTTCCAGCGTGTGCTGGAGTAGAGGTTTCCCCGCCAAAGTCTTGTATTGCTTGGGGGTATTCGATCCCGCGCGTTCACCGCGTCCAGCGGCGACCAAAATGAGTGCGCAGTCTGTCAATTCGGCCACTCCGTGCTGCTGAAATATTGTGCGCAGACGAGAGGTCGGCTACGGCTGCTTCCCAATGGCAAATGCGCTCCATATCGGCAAGCTGCGCCTACGCTCGCGCGTACTTGTCGCGCCTATGTCGGGCGTCACCGATCTGCCGTTCCGGCGCATCCTGTCACGGTTCGCGCCCGGCGCGGTCGTGTCCGAAATGATCGCTGGAGAAGGGCTCGCCAAAGACGATCCGGAAAATGTGGCCCGGGCCGCCGGAGGCCGCGACATCGAGCCCATGGCTGTCCAGCTCGTGGGTCGAGATCCCGAATGGATGGCCAGGGGCGCGGAGAAGTTGGAGGCCGCCGGCGCGCAGCTGATCGACATCAACTTCGGCTGCCCCGCCCGCAAGGTCGTGACCGGTATGAGCGGCAGTGCCCTGATGCGCGAACCGGAGCTCGCCCAACGCATCGTCGCCGCTGTCGTCGATGCCGTATCCGTTCCGGTCACGGTCAAGATGCGCTTGGGGTGGGACGATGACAGCTTGAACGCACCGCAGATTGCCCAGGACGCCGTGAGCGCAGGCGCCGTTGCCATAACGGTCCACGGCCGCACGCGATGCCAGTTCTATGACGGACAGGCCGACTGGTCGGCCGTGCGTTGCACGACCGAGGCGCTAGACGTGCCTGTTTTCGTCAATGGCGACATTCGGGATGCCGAGACCGCACGGGCAGCCTTGGAGCAGTCGGGTGCGGACGGTGTGATGGTTGGCCGGTCGCTTATCGGACGGCCTTGGGCCTTGTGGCCAATCATGTCCGCCATAGACGGGACGTCTCCGCGGCAGGAGGAACCCAGCCCGACCGAGAAAGCGCGTCACGCGCTGGATCATTATGAAGGGATATTGGACTTCTATCCCGTCCGCAAAGGGGTCCGCGTCGCGCGCAAGCATCTGGTCGGTTACGCAACCGAAGCAGGGCTGACGGATGACGATCCACGCCGACAGCGCCTCGCAAGGTCGGACGACCCGGACGAGGTGAGGGAGGTGCTGACCACGCTTTTCGATGCGGAAAAGCAGGCGGCGGCATGAGCGTTTCCCTTGTCGAGGATTATCCGTTTCCCTTGTTCCAGCTCGATTTGGGCAAGGTCGTGTTCGCCAATCAGGCCGCGCAGGAATGGACGGGCGATAGTGCGAAGCGCATGAAAGGCCGGCAGCTCACCGATATGATCCGGACGGATCCATCGCTGGACGAACAGCTCCTCAAATCGGCCGAACTCGGCACGGCGGTGACGAACCGCGCCTCCACCGCCACTCTGCCGACGGGAGCCACGCTGACGTGCCACGTCACGGTCTACCCGGTCGATGAGGGCATGCAGGGTGTGTCCTTCTGGCTGGCGGGTCCACGACCTCGCGAAGGTGACCTTGACGCGCCGATCGTGTCCGGCATGGGCCGGTTGATCGCCCATGAACTGAAGAATCCGCTTGCGGGAATAAAGGGGGCTTCCCAGCTTCTCCGCGACGATGTGGCATCCGAAGAAGGACGGGCGTTGCTGGACCTCATCGGGTCCGAAATCGACCGGATCCGGCGGCTGGCCGACAGGATGGAAACGCTCGGAGACCGGGACCCTGATAAGATGGGATCTGTCAATATCCACACTGTTTTGCGTAAAGCCAGAACCATCGTTCAATCCGCCGAGCCGCGACTGGTCTTCACCGAGCAATACGACCCGTCCCTTCCCCACGCCCTTGGGGACGCCGATACGCTGATGCAGGCAGTGCTTAACCTCATCCGAAACGCACAGGACGCGCTGTCCGAGACGGATACGCCTGAAATCCAACTGTCTACGAGTTTCCGGTCCGGCGTGACCGCTCGCGGTCGGAACGGCGGCAAGGCGCGCAACCTGCCGATCCAGATCAGTGTCTCCGACAATGGACCCGGCGTCTCGGACGAATTGCAGGACAAGATATTCCAGCCCTTCGTCACGACCAAACGGGACGGTCAGGGGCTTGGCCTCGCGCTCGTCTCCAAAGTCGCCAAAGCGCATGGCGGCCTTGTAGAGGTGCGGTCCCGGCCCGGACGCACGACATTTTCAATTCTTCTTCCCGAACCAACCGGAGGTCATTCGTGAAATACGACGTCCTGCTTGCCGATGACGACGACAGTATCAGGCTCGTTTTGAGCAAAGCCCTGACGCGGGCGGGCCATTCCGTGCGAGCCACGGACAATGCCCAGACCTTGATGAAGTGGGCGGAGGCCGGCCATGGCGATATCGTCGTAACCGATGTCATGATGGACGGGCACGAGGTCTTCGAACACCTTCCCGAACTGGCGCGCTCGCGTCCGAAACTCCCGATCATCGTCATCTCGGCCAACAATACGGTCAATACGGCGATCAAATCCGGGCAGCACCGCGTCTTCGAATATGTGCCCAAGCCCTTCGATCTGGACGAGATCACCAGCGCCGTGGCGCGTGCGGGTCAGACGGTCGGGCCGCGGCGATCCAAGACGGCACAAGGCCGGGGCTTGCCCATGATCGGTCGTTCGTCGGCGATGCAGCCCGTTTTTCGCGCCGTGTCGCGTTTTGCGGCCGCCAATCTGCCCGTTCTGATCTCAGGCGCGGTCGGCACTGGCAAGGATCTTGTCGCCAGGCTGTTGCACGATGGCGGCCCCCGGCGTGACCGTCCCTTCCTGCGCACGACCGACTTCGCCAACACGTCGCTAACACTCCAGAAGGTGAATGGTGGCGATCTCTATATCGACGAGGTGGCCGAACTGTCCGTGTCCCAGCAGGAGCGGCTTCTGGCCTTTCTGACGGAAAGCGAGCTGATCCCGGCGAATGAACGCCCCCGCGTGATCTGCGCGACCCGCAAGGATCTGCGTTCCGAAGTCGAGCAGGGGCGTTTCCGGGACGACTTGTTGTTCCGCATCAACGTGGCTGAAATCCGTATCCCGCCGTTGGCCGAGCGCGACCGGGACACGGTCGAGCTGGCCGAAGCCTTTCTCGGACAGGCCAGCCCCAATCAGACCCGGAAATTCTCGGCTGAGGCGCTGGAGGTGCTCAACCGGCATGAATGGGTCGGCAATGTCCGGGAGCTTGAAAACATCGTCCGGCGTCTGGCCGTCCTTTATTCGGACGATGTCATCTCGGCGGACATGGTCCTGCAGGAATTCTCCAAGGATATACGCTCCACACGCTCCGATACGGATGCGAGCGGCAAGCTGGAACGGCAACTCGCATTGGCGTGCCGCTTCCTGCTCGACGGCGAGGATGCCGAGGATAACGGGTCCCATTATCAGACAGCCATGGCCTGGATCGAAAAACCCCTTATCACGGAGGCTCTTCGCGTTACAGGCGGCAATAGGGCTAAGGCGGCGGACCGGCTGGGCATTCACCGCAACACGCTACGTACGAGGTTGAAGACGCTCGATCTCCAATAAGCGTATTGCATAGGGCTGTTGAGTTGCGGCCACACTGATGTAAACATGCAACAGTCGGCCGCGCGCCGGTGCCGTAGCGTGGAGCCCGATGACGGACGCACTCATCATCGAAGCCGGGGAGGCGTCTCCTGCCCGCATTCGCGGTTCGTCCGCTTCGACCGAAAGGTCCGTAAGGCTGCCAGACGTGCGACCTCGCCCTCGTCCCGGTAGACTGCCCAGGATTGCGCGTTTCGCTTTGTTCGGCGTCGTGTTCGTCTCGGCGATAGTGCTGACCGTTCTGGGCACGTTGCTGAGCTTCAGCTCCAGTAACGAACAGGTCACGACCGCTTATAACATTCTGAAGGCCAATATGGCCTTGGTCGTCATTCTGGGTCTGCTCTTGTTGAACCGTGTGAGGCGCAGCCTGTTCACGATGGATGGCCGCGACTCCGCGCCGCTTCTGCATCGCCGTTTCCTCGCGATCTTCGGTCTCGCCGCGCTGCTTCCCGCCATCATCATCGGTACGTTTTCCGCATCCTTGGTCAGTCAAAACGTCTCGGGTCTGTTCGGATCGGATGTGAAAGACAATATGGAAAGCGCGCGGTTAATTCTGTCCGATTATCTGGATCAGGAATTGGCCGAACTGGCCTTCGATCTCGGACTCGTCAGGCAGGGCCTCGAGGAACGAGCCTTCAGCGTCACGGACCGTATATCCCTGACGGCGGAGTTGCAGATTGTCGCACGCGTTCGCGACCTCGATGCAGTCATCCTGATCCGAGAGGATGGCCAGGTCCTGGCCCAGGCTCTTGGCCCGCGCTCACCCGCTTTTGAGGTGCCCCGGCCCGAATTGCTGCGCACAGTCTCGGCAGAGAGAACGGAGTTTCTAAACAATGACGAGACGAACTACCTGATCGCGCTCATCCGGCTGACACCGGACAGCGATACGCTCCTCTATGCCGGTCGCAAACTCCGGTCCTCGTCGGAAGTGCTATCGAACATTCGCGGGATCGAAGCCGCTTCGGCCCGCATCGATGCCTTCACGGCCAGCCAGTCCCGCATGAACCGTATCTTCGCACTGGCATTTATCGAGACGGCCTTGCTTCTTCTCATTGCGGCGACGTGGCTCGGTCTTGTGCTGGCGAATCGGATCATCGACCCGCTTTCCAATCTGGTCACGGCAGCGGAGCGTGTTCGCGCAGGCGACATGAGCGCTCGCGTCACCGTATCGGGGGAATGGGGCGAGATTTCGGACCTTGGCTCTGCCTTCAACCGCATGACGCAACAGCTAAACAGCCAGCGCGACGAACTGGTGCGGGAGCATGACATCTCCGAACAGCGCCGCCAGTTCTCCGAAGCCGTGCTCTCGGGCGTGCGTGCCGGTGTGCTCGGACTAACGGAAAGCGGGCGGATCACATTGATCAATGCGTCTGCACAGCGTCTGCTGGGCCTGTCTTCAGAAGCTGCGCTGGACAGGCCGATCGCCGAATTGTTGCCAGAGTTCGGACGCGCCTTCGCCCGCGCCCGCGAGAGCGTGACCAATACGGCGGAAGATCAGATTTCCTACGAAACGGATGCCGGCTCGATCAATCTCGACCTGCGCGTCGCAAGTTACATGGGTGCGCGGCGCGACACGGGCTGGGTCGTGACGTTCGATGACATGACCCGACTCGTCGCTGCGCAGCGCCAATCCGCATGGCGCGAGGTCGCCCGGCGCATCGCCCACGAGATCAAGAACCCGCTGACGCCCATCCAGCTGTCGGCCGAGCGCTTGGCGCGCAAATATGGCCGCACGCTGACCGACGATAGGGAAGTGTTCGACAATTGCACCCAGACGATCATCCGCCAAGTCGGCTCGCTGGAGCGCATGGTGGACGCCTTCTCCGCATTCGCTCGAATGCCACAACCCGAGTTCGAGCCCATTGATCTTGCGCCCTTAATGGAAGATGTCCTGTTCGAACAGGGCGTGTCCGTGCCGGATGTCGCCTTCCATTGGGCCGGCAAGCGGCCGGTCTCCATTCCGGTCAGGGCGGATGAGCGCTTGCTCACCCAAGCTCTGACCAACCTGTTCAAGAACGCAGCCGAGTCCGTTCTTCGCGAAGCCGATCAGCGCGACGAGACATGGAAGGGCCGCGTTGAGATTTCGGTAAACTTGGAAAGCGAACAGATCGTCTTGCTCGTGACAGACAATGGGTCGGGCTGGCCCATGTCGGACATCGAGCGTCTCTTGGAGCCTTACGTCACGACGCGCGAGGGGGGGACCGGTCTAGGTTTGCCCATCGTAAAACGCATTGTCGAGGATCATGCGGGTAGCATCCGCCTTTCGGAGCGCGACGACGGACGACCCGGTGCACAGGTGCGCGTCATCCTCCCCCTCGACACGGCGCAGGACGGCGTCTCGATTCAACCCGCCAAGGAAGCCGCTGAATGAACACCCAGCCCAGTACTCTCTCCCAGCAGGATATCCTCATCGTCGAGGACGAAGCCGACATCCGCTCTCTCGTCGCCGGCATTCTGCAGGACGAAGGCCACGAGACGCGCGAAGCCGCGACGTCGGAGGAAGCGCTTGATGCCGTGCGGGCGCGTGAGCCCAACCTCGTCATTCTCGATGTCTGGTTGAAGGGCAGCTCCATGGACGGCATCGAGCTGTTGGACACGCTCAAGCAGAGCGCGCCCGATCTGCCCGTCATCATCATCAGTGGACATGGCACGGTCGAGACCGCTGTGTCCGCCATCCGCAAAGGCGCCTATGACTACATCGTCAAACCCTTCAAGGCGGACAAGTTGATCGTCACTGCGACGCGCGCCTTGGAGACTGCGAAGCTACGTCAGGAAAACAGGGAGCTGAAGGACAGGGCGCCGTCAACCACGACGCTGATCGGCGACAGTCCGCAGATTGTGCAGTTGCGGCAGAAGATCATGCGCATTGCGGCGACCAATTCCCGGGTGCTGATCTCCGGTGCGTCCGGCACAGGCAAGGAACTTATCGCGCGGCTCGTCCACACGCAGAGTAGCCGGTCAGGCGGCCCTTTTCGGGCCGTCAATGCGGCGTCCATGGTGCCGGAACGTGTCGAGGAGGAGTTGTTCGGCGTTGAAGGGGCGGACGGTGTGGAAAAATCCGGCCTGCTGGAACGCGCCCATAACGGGACGCTTTACATCGACGAAGTGGCGGACATGCCGTTGGAGACGCAAGGCAAGCTCCTGCGTCTGCTGGTCGAGCAGAGGTTCCAGCGCCTTAGCGGGCGCGTCGATGTCCAAGTCGATGTTCGGGTCATCACGTCGAGTTCGCGTGACCTCAACGAGTTGGTGAAGCTCGGCCAGTTCAGGGAGGACCTGTATCACCGCCTCAACGTCATGCCGCTCGATGCGCCGCCCCTTTCGGAGCGGCGGGACGACATTCCCGACCTGGTCGACTTCTTCATCGAGCAATTGGCCGCTTCGACCGGCCTTCCCAAGCGCCAGATCGGAGAAGACGCGATGGCTGCGCTCCAGGCTCACGACTGGCCCGGAAATGTCAGGCAATTGCGCAATAATGTCGAGCGACTGCTCATTCTCGCGACCGGAGATCCAAGCCAGCCCATCACACTGTCTACCTTGCCTCCGGAAGTGTCCGTCGTGCGCGGCGGACAGGGTCCGGACGATAGCGAGCGGATGATCGCCCTGTCATTGCGGGATGCGCGCGAACACTTCGAAAGGCAATATTTGCAGGCCCAGATCGACCGTTTCGGCGGCAATATTTCCCGCACG
>JBCCCX010000055.1:0-14677 GCA_039033275.1 Pseudomonadota bacterium
CCTCGGCCTTGTCCGGATCGAGCCGCACCGCCATCAGGTCGAAGATCATGTCGATGGGGACGGCGCGAAGCGTTTCCGCATTTGCCGTGTTCGGCGCGGGCAGGTCGGGAGTGCCGAAGCGCAGCTCCCGCGCGCCTGTCAGGTAGAAGTTCCGCCACGGCCCGCTTTCGGCGGCGAACCCCATCTGAGTGTAGACATTCGCCAGCAGGTCGGCGGCGTCTGCATTGTCGCCCTGGGCGAAGATGAGGTGGTTGAGCGCCGTGGCCGCGCGCTTCAACCGGCCCGCCGCGATGTCTGCCCGCGCTTTGTCGAGCAAGGCGGAGGACCCGCCCGCATAGTCCACGAACTGCCGCCCGGCCTCGACCGGGGTTAGGGGATCGAGATTGGCGGGATTGCCATCGAAGAAGCCGAAATAGAGATTGTACTGCGCGCGCGAATTATGGCTGACCGTGCCGTAATAGCCGCGATTGGCGAAACGCGACATGACGCTTTCCGGAATCCGTATCCGGTCCGGGATCTCGTTGATCGTGTAGCCCTGATTGGCGAGTCGGAGCGTCTGGTCGTGGATGACCCGGTAGAGGTCGCGCTGCCCTTCCCAGAGGCCGCGCACATCGTCTCCGCCCCAGACGGGCCAGTGGTGCGACCCGAAGGACACATCTGTCCGGTCCGCATAGCGCTGTATCGCCGTGTCGATATAAGTGGACCAGAGCCGGCCGTCGCGCACCCTCGCCCCGCGCGGTGTGTAGAGGTTGTGCAGCGTGTGATTGATGATTTCGGCCTGGCAGAAGGCCCGCTTCTTCGGGATGTAGAACATGAATTCGCTCGGGGCTTCCGCGCCCAGCGTAAGCATGAATTCGATCTCCACGCCGTCAATGGTGTGCGTTTCGAAGTCGGCCGTGATGTCCAGCGTCGGCGTCACGATGCCGGGCGTGCCCGTGCTGATGCCAGGTCCGAGACCCGCGCCGATCATCCCGGCCGGGCCTTTCGGTAGCAGCCCGCCGAACATGTAGCTTGCCCGGCGGCTCATCCCGTTCCCGGCCAGAACGTTTTCCGACACTGCCTCGACGACGAAGTTCGCGGGCGCGACGATGGGGATGTCCCGGCCTTCCGGCAGGACGCCGCGAACACCGCCATAATGGTCGATATGGCTGTGGGTTAAGATGACGGCGGAGACAGGGCGCGTCCCCAACTTTGTATTCACCAGTTCCAGCGCGGCGGCGGCCGCTTCGCGCGTGATCAGCGGATCGACCACGATCCAGCCCGTCTCGCCTTCGATGAAGCTGATATTGGACAGGTCGAAGCCCCGCACCTGGTAGAGGCCTTCGGTGACTTCGAACAGGCCGTGCATGGCGTTGAGGCGTGACTGCCGCCACAGGGCGGGATGCACCGTGTCCGGCCGTTCGCCCGACAGGAAATCGAGGCTTTCCGGATCGAAGCTGGGCAGGGGAGAGCCGTCGGGGCCGGGTATGGGAAGGTCGTCCAGTGTCGCGATGAAGCCGCGGCGCGCGCGCTCCAGGTCGCGCGTGTCGGCGAAGTCGAGCTGCTCCAGCGCGTCCTGGTGCGCGTTTTTCACATAGGCGCTGACGTCCTGCGCCGCGGCGGGCATGCAGAGGCATGCGAGGGTCAGAACGGGCGCGATGGCGCGTTGCAAATAATGCCGCACCCTAGAAGCGCTCCGGGCGGATGACCTCCACTGGGGAGATGTAGACGATGCCGGGATATTGTTCGAAGTAGCGCTCCGCCACATCTTCGGCGATGGCCCGGGCCTTGGCATCGTCCGCCATGATGAACTCGATGCGCACGATGCTGAAATCGTCGACGATATGTGCGCCGCGACCGCGCCTGCGATGGTGCTCGCCCTGTCCGGAGCCGGGAACGATGGTGTAGCCCTTGGCACCGCCCGCTTCGATACGGTCGATCACGTCTTCCTGGATGAGGCGTTCGACGATCAGCACGGTCTTGGTGGCCGGAGAGAACATGGGAAACCCCTTTGCTTAGCGAAGGCCGAACACTGCGTCGCCCAGCGCGATGAAGAGCGGGATGCACACGGCGATGGCGATGGGCGTGCCGATACTGGTCGACGAGCCGATGAAGGAGGCCGGGTTGGCGGACGGGATCCCCGCGCGCAGCGTGGGCGGCCCGGAAATGTCCGAGTTCGACGCCGCGATGATCGCCAGAATCACGACGCCGCCGCCGCTGAAACCCACCGTCACATGCGCGATATAGCCGAGGCCGAAGCCGATCAGCCCGTGAACGATCGGGGCCAGCAGCGCGTAGACGGCGAACCAGTGCGCCACGCCGCGCAGCTCCGCCAGCCGAGAATAGGCCTCCATGCCCATGACCAGCAGCAGGATCGACAGGAAGCCCCGGAAGAGCGGGTTGTAGAACTCCTCGTAGACGCGGCCCGGTTCGGCGAACAGGCCGATGGCGATACCCAGCAGCAAGGCCGACAGGGCGGAACCCCGCAGACTGTCCTTGACGATCTTGCCGACGCCGACGCCTTTCTTGCGCTCGGCGACCACTGTGCCGTCCGCGGCGGCCTTCTTCGCGGCTGCTTTCTGCGCCGCCATGCTGGCCAGCACGATGGCAAGGACGAGCGCGGGAATGTCCATGAACGGGTAGAGCGCGGGCGCCCACGCCTCGTAGGACAGGGCTTCCTGCTCCATGACGACGAGGGCGGCGGCGAGGGTAGAGGCGCTGACTGCGCCGAACAGGCCCGACGTGGCGATGGCGTCGTCGAACCGCACGCCGGGCAGCCGCGCCAATGTCAGCCAGCCGAGCACGACGCAGACCACGCCGGTCAACGAGGCCATCAGCGCGGGCAGGGCGAGCGCGGCCAGGTCCGCGTCCTTGATTTCCATGCCGCCATGCAGGCCGATGCGCATCAGCAGCACGAAGATGATGAACTGGTAGATCGCGTCCGGCACGGTGAGCTTGCTGCCCAAGGCTGCCAACAGCATGCCGCCGATTAGGAAGGCCAGCGTGGGCGATTGCAGCTGGGACAGGAAGCTGGCCCCGAACTGGGCGAGTAGGTCCATGGACAGTCTCCTGCGCGTTACATCTGCGCTTTCCCTTGTGGGACGCTATGTCACGTTTCCGGCACGCCGACGACTCGTTCCTTGATTTTTTCGGGGATGCCGGGGTCGATCCGGGGCTTCAGCACGCGCCGTACCAGCTGGATCTGCAAGGGGCTGAGCGCCAGCGAAAGGGCGATCACGGAAAGAGATAGCTGGTAGCCCACGCCGGTGATGATACCGGCGGTCGCGCCCATAGCGGCCAGTACGAAGCTGAACTCTCCGGGCTGGGCCAGCAGCGCGCCCGCATAGGCGGACTGCCGCCAGTCATAGCCGGCGACCCGGTAGATTAGCGTGTTGAAGACCATGCTGGACAGCAGCACGGCCGCGACCAGCACGGCGATGGCGCCGATCCGATCCGCGACAAAGCCCAGATCGAGCAGCAATCCGACCGAGACGAAGAACAGGCCGAGAAAGACGGTGCGGAACGGTGCGAGCGAGGCCGACGCCCACTGCGTCGCGCGGGCTGCGCCGACGATCAGCCCGCCTGCAAACGCGCCGATGGCCGTGGACAGGCCGATGGCCGAGCTGATCCAGGCCAGCATGAAACAAAGCGTCAGGGAGCCGAAGACCTGCAATTCCGGTGCGTTGGCGATGCTATCGGCGAAGGGAAGTCGCACGGCGCGACCCGACGCGATCCAGACGAGCAAGCCGGTAAAGGCAGCCGCTCCCGCGATCTGCGCGGCCAGAGCGGTGGGCGTGAGTGCATCGGGCCCGCCGACGAGAAAGCCGAGCGCGATGATCATGCCGATGGCGGCGATGTCCTGGACGACCAGTACGCCGATCGTGTCCTGGCCGAACTGGGTGGACGTCTGGCCGTAGGTTTCCAGCAACTTCAAGGCGATGGCGGTGCTCGATAGGGAGATGACGAACCCCAGCAGGAGAGAGCGTTCCAGTGGCCAACCGAATAGCGCGCCGATGCCGAAGGCGATGCCGATGCACATGGCGATCTGGACCCCTGTTCCCACGACCGACACGCGCCAGCCCTGGATCAGTCGCGTCGGCTGCGTTTCCATGCCGACGAAGAAAAGCAGCAACGTCACGCCCAACGCACCGAGCCGTTCCACCGGCTCGCCGTCCGCGATGAGGCCGAGGCCCGACTGCCCCAGGACCACGCCCGCCACGACATAGGCGATGACGTGCGGCTGGCGGAAAAGGTTGAGCAGCAGTCCTGTGCCGAAGATGACAGCCAGCGCCAGAGCGGTGGGCCCCAGAAAAGGGTCGATGCTCATTTCGCTGCGGCAGAGGCTGTAACGCTCTGCGCCGTTCTGTGGAGGATGAGCTCGGTCAGCTCCTCCTCGATCCCGGCGGCATCGGACGTTGCGCAGAAAACGGTGACGGCAAAGACGATCTTGCCAAGTTCGGAGGTGCCGACGCCGACTTGCGGTTCGCGCGAGGGCAGTTCGGTCTGGGTGCGCTGGCGCACCATGGACCAGTAACGCTCCGCCTTGCGGTCGGTGTCCGCACACAGAATGGGCAATCGCTCGCGCACGGCCTTGAGGATCGGCATAGGATCCAGGCCGGGTTCGACCGTGACGGAAAAGCGGTGGTGCAGGTAGCGCTTACGGTAGCTCTCGTTCAGTACGGTCTGCGTCAGCAGCACCGAATTGGGAATGGAGACGACCCGTCCCGTATAGTCGAAGCGGCCAGAGTGCAGGCCCAATTCCTGAAGCCGCGTGGACAGGATGCCCTCAAACAATACCTCGCCGCGCTTGCCGCCGATCTCCACCCAGTCACCCACGGTGAAAGGCGACGCAGTGGTCCGGTAGAGCCCGCCCATCAGGCAGAGCAGATATTCCTTGGTCGCGATCACCATGGCGACCGCGAACGCCGTCAGGGACAGGGCGAAGGTGGAGAGCTGCGGCGACCAGATATAGACGAGGCCCAACAGGCCCAGCAGGATCGCCATGTTCTGCACGATGGAAATCCAGCGTCGACGGCTCTGCGACAGCGTCTCCGTCCGGCCCTTGATCGCCCGGACCAGGACGAACCGCGCGATCACGACCAGCAGCAGCAGCGTGACCGTGTTCACCACACTTGGGTTGTCGAGCCAATGGAAGTCGGAAAGTGTCATGGCCTGAGGGGGTGGCGGCGGGTCGGGGCCGCCTTACAGCAGCCAGCGATACGATGCTACTCCGCCGCGAGGGGCGAGGTCTTGCGTTGCGCGGCCTGGTCCGCCTTGATCAAATCGGCCGCCTTTTCGCCGATCATAATGGACGGTGCGTTGGTGTTGCCCGACACGATCTGCGGCATGATCGAAGCGTCCACGACGCGCAGACCCTCCACGCCGCGAACCCGCAGGCGCGGGTCCACCACCGCCATGGGATCGGCGTCGAGATCGCCCATCTTGCACGTTCCGACCGGATGATAGACCGTGTCGGCGCGCGCGCGGATATCCGCGATCAGCTCCGCATCGTCGTCGCTATCCGCCGCGTAGAGCGGCTTGCCTCGGACCGTGTCGAAAGCCGGGGCACGCAATATGCGCTGGAGCAATTTGGTGCCTCGAAGCAGCGTGTCCAGATCGCGTTCGTCTTCCAGGAAGGCCGGGTCGATCAACGGCGCGTCGGCTGGATCGGCGCTGGCCAGCTCCACCGTCCCCCGGCTCTTGGGGCGAAGCACGCAGACATGGCAGCTATAGCCGCCTCCCAAATGCATCTTGCGCCCGTGATCGTCGAGAACGGCGCGAACCATGTGCAGCTGCACGTCCGGGGCGGGTTCCGACCGATCCGTATAGAGAAAGCCGCCCGACTCCGCGAGATTCGACGTCACGATGCCAGTGCGGTGCTTGCGATATTCGAACATGGACCGGATCATGCGGACCATGCCTTTCACGCTAACGCTCATCAGGTCGTCCAGCTTGGACTTGTAGGTCAGGACCAAGTCGATGTGATCCTGGAGATTTTCGCCCACACCCGGCACGTCTGCGACCTGTTCGATGCCGTGGGGGGCGAGCTTGTCCTTAGCGCCCACGCCGGAGAGCAGGAGCAGCTGCGGCGATCCGAACGCACCGGCCGACAGGATAACTTCGCGCGCGCAATGGACATCGTTTGTGACGGCGCGCCGTCCCTTGCCGGTTCGGTACCGTACGCCGACGGCGCGGCCGTCTTGGATCAGCACTTTCTCAACGAGGGCTTCCTTGACGATTGTCAGGTTTGGGCGGTCCTCCGCCGGATCGAGAAAGGCGCGCGCCGTGCTCCAGCGCTCACCATCCTTCTGCGTGACCTCGTAATAGCCCAACCCTTCCTGCTCCGCGCCGTTGAAGTCGTCGTTGCGCGGAAGCTGCAGCTGGTCGCCAGCCTCCAGCAAGATGTCGTTGATCTTGGATGGGCTGCGGAGCGGCGCGACATTGAGCGGGCCGCCCTGGGCATGGAACGCATCGGCGCCCGCTTCTCGGTGTTCGGATTTCTTGAAATAGGGCAGTACGGAGTCGTAATCCCAGCCTTCCGCTCCCATCGCCGCCCAATTGTCGAAGTCATAGCGGTGGCCGCGAATGTAGATCATCGCGTTCACGCCGGACGAGCCGCCCAGCACCTTGCCGCGCGGCTGGTTGCCCAGTCGGTCGTTCAGCCCCTTTTGCGGGACGGTTTCGAAGTTCCAGTTGCGCGACTTGAACAGGGTCGCCGTCGCGAATCCCATGGGGATGCGGATCGTCCAGTGCCGGTGCGACTTCCCCGCTTCCAGCAGGAGGACGGAAACCTCTGGGTTTTCGGTCAGGCGTGCCGCAAGCGTGGCGCCGGCCGAACCGGCACCGACGACGATATAGTCGTAAGGTTCTCTCACCTCACGACACGCCCGCCTGCTTCTTGGCCATCTTGATGAGCTTGTCCGACTTCTCATTGTGAGGCGCCATGATGGGCGCCATCATCTTGGACTTTAGCTTGGCGAAAAGGCCGTCCGTGCCCTGGTGGAAGACGCTTTTCATATGGCTGAAGGTCTCGAAGCCTTTTTCGCCTTGATAGGCCCCCATGCCGGACGGGCCGACTCCACCGAACGGGAGTTCCCTTTGGGTGATGTGCCACATCGTATCGTTGGTCGTCACGCCCCCCGCATGGGTCTCCAGCAGCACACGGTCACGCTTTTCCTCATCCTTGGTGAAGAGGTAGAGGGCGAGCGGGCGGTCCCGGCGCTGCACATAGTCGATCTGCTCATCCAGCGTGTCCGAGGCCACGACGGGGAGAAGAGGGCCGAAAATCTCCTCCTGCATGATCTTCATGTCCGGATTTACGTCCGACACGACCGTCAGCGGGATGCGGCGTTCCTTGGCGAGCTGCTGCTTGTCGTCGTGCCCGGCCGTCTTGATAGTCGCGCCCTTGGCCTCCGCATCGTCGAGCAGGTCCTGTAGGCGCGCATAGTGGGCGTCGGCGATAATCGACGTGTAGTCGTCATTGCCTGCAAAGGTCGGATACATTTTCTCCGCCTGCCGGATCATGGCCTCGGAGAAGGCATTGATCTTGGCCTTGGGCATTAGGACGTAATCCGGGGCGATGCAGGTCTGGCCGGCATTCATCATCTTGCCTAGCGCGATGCGCGGTACGATGTCGTCCAGGTCGGCGTCGTCCTGCACCATGACCGGCGACTTGCCGCCCAACTCCAACGTGACGGGCACGAGGCTTTCGGCCGCCGCGCGCATGACATGGCGTCCGAGGGAGGTGGAACCCGTAAATAGGAGATGATCGAAATCGAGGCCGGAAAAGGCCTGCGCCACGTTTACGCCGCCGGTCGCGACGAACACTTCCTCTGGCGTGAAGGTTTCCGTCATCATGCGCTCGAACAAGGCGGAAAGCCTGGGTGTGTACTCGCTCATCTTCACCATGACGGAATTGCCCGCCGCGATGGCCCCGATCATGGGAGAGACGGCGAGGAAGAGCGGATAGTTCCACGGCACGATCACACCGACAACGCCAAGCGGCTGCGGGATGATTTCGCCACGGCCGGGCTTCTGGGTCAACTCGATGCTGACCTTGCGGCGGCGCATCCATTTTTCGCCGTTTTTCAAATAGTCCGCGATCTCCGTATAGCAGGAAACAATGTCGGCGAGGTCGGTTTCCAGCATGGAACGGCTTCCGAAATCGTCGCTGATGCTCTGCTTGATCTCGTCCTCGTGAGCGCGGATCACGGCGCGCAACTTCTCCAGTCGGGCCTTGCGTTCCGCCCAGGAGGGGTAAGGGTTGCGCAGAAAAGCTTCCTTCTGGACGGCGAGCGCGGCTTCGAGGTCGTCCTTGGACAGTTCTGCCTGTCGGCTTTTCGCCTTGGCGTCTTTCGTCGGATTGATGCGGACCATAATGTCATCCTCGGGCTGGTTGTCGTCTTATTGATCGATTTATCGGTAGCGGAAACGCGAAGGGGCCGCAAACGCATAGCGCTTGCGGCCCCCCATTCACATTTGTCGCAGCGGTGGGCCTAATATTGCATGCGCAGCGTGACGCCGTACTGACGCGGCGCATCGGGGAAGGCGGAACGCGACTGCGCTAGCCCGCTGCCGATCAGAGGCGTGTTGAAGGTGATGCCGCGCGTGATCTCGTCCGTGAGGTTGAGCCCCCAAAGCTCGAAGGTCACGGCCTCGTTGGGCATGGTGAACCCGACGCGGGCGTTGATCTTCATGCTGTCGGCTTGATCGTCGAACACCGTATCGCCCAGGATCACGCCGTTGGAGACGACCTTCGGGCGCGTCGAAGTCCGGCGGCGTCCTTGGTAGGACATGTTGACGTTGGCCAGCAGGCCCCAGCCCGACGACCCCACGGCGCCGTCATAGGTCAGCCCGATCACGGACGACCATTTCGGCGCATTTGTCAGGTCGGATCCACACAGACCCAGAGCGGGGTTGAGGATGGCCGGACCGTTCCGGAAGTCGACGTCGCAATCTTCGCCATATTTCGCGTCCGCATAGGTGACGCCCGAATTCAGGAAGACGTTTTCCGACAGTCGGCCGTTGACCTCCACTTCCACGCCCGTGGACGTGACATCCTGGACGTTGAAAGTCTGGAAACGCGTGCCGGTGAATTCCAGGACCTGGAAGTCGTCCATGGATTGATGGAAGCCCGTCACGTTGAAGCGGATGCGGCCGTCCGCGAGAGTGGACTTCATGCCCGCTTCCCACGCGTCGATCGTTTCTGAAGCGAAGCGGGGATCCGCGCCGCCTGCGCCCGCCGAGGCGTCAAGGTTGAAACCGCCGGCTTTGTAACCGTGCGTGAAACCACCGAAGAACAACAGGTCGGCAGTCGGTTCCCAGGCCAGCTTGGCCGTGTAGATCAGCTGGTCGTCGGAGAAGTTAAGGTCGTACTCCTCGGGCAGGAAGCCGAAGGCGGCGAAAGCGTCCGGAATGAAACCGGACCCGATGGCCGGCGCGGAGAAGGGGAAACAGTTGATGAACCCACCGGCCCCGATCAAAGCGGAATTGGTCAGGAGTCCGACCGTTTGCGGGCCGGCTGCCGCGGCCAGTGCGCCCAGCGCGGCCCCCGCAGCGGGATCGCCTGCGGCAGCAGCCGATGCGGTCGCCAGGAAGGTCGCAGATGCGAGGCAGCTATTGCCGCCAACCGCGAGCTGGTCGAACGAGCCGTCCTTGCTGTCATCGACGTAGCGCGCGCCAAGCGTCAGATCGACAGTGTCTGTGACTTCGAAGATGTTATGCGTGAAGATCGACCAGCTTTGAGCGTCCTGCAAGTACAGGTTGCTGGCATATTGCCCGTTGGACGACAAAGGCGCGAAGACCGGGTTCGGGACGCCTGCGCCGAGCTGCTGAAGGAACTGACCCGCACCGGCGTAGAGGCTGAGGAAGGCCGGCCCGATCGCGGGACCGAACGTGGCTTCCCCGACGACGGCGCTGTAGTCGGGGCCCAATCCCAATCCGACCTGTTCCTCGATCTGCTCGTCGGCATAATAGCCGCCGACCAGCCAGTCGACCCGGTCGTCCCAGGCGCTGCCCTGGAAACGCAGCTCCGCCGTGAACGTGTCGATGAAATCGCCGGTCAGATTATCCTGCGGCGGAAGCGTAGTCCCGCCCACTGTGTACTGGGTGCTACCGTTGAATTCCTGCTGCACGGACGTGGAATCGAAACTGGAATAGGCCAGAATCAGAGTTCCGGTCGCGGCCCCGAAATCGTGGTTCAGCTCCGCCGAGAGATTGTAGGCATCCAGTGCGTTTTCGAACACTTGGTCGTTGAAACGGAGATCCTCCAGCGCGCCGAAACCGACCTCGGGGAAAATCCTGTCGGACGTTGCCTGAGACAGGTTGGGGCTGGTCGTCAGGGTCGAGGCTGCGCAGCAATTCTCGTCCACTTCCTGATAGTCGGCGATCAGCCGCAGGCTCGTCGCGTCCGTGGGCTCCCACAAAGCTTGGCCGCGAATGATGAAGCGGTCGCGGTCGTGGCTCTCGCCGCCCGGCACGATGGTCGAGGTCATGAAGCCGTCGCGTTGCCGGACCGAACCCGTCACCCGGAACGCCAGGTCGTCGCCGGCCGGGATGTTCACGGCGCCTTGCAGGTTCATCAGGTCGTAATTGCCGTAGGTCGCATTCAGGAAACCGCCGAACTCGCCCATCTGAGGGGCGACCGTGCGGATGTTCAGCGCGCCGGCCGTGACGTTGCGGCCGAACAGCGTGCCTTGGGGTCCGCGCAGCATCTCGACGGCTTCAATGTCGACCAGCTCGCCTAGCGCGACGCCGGGGCGGGACTGGTAGACCCCGTCGATGAAGATGCCGACGGCCGATTCAAGCCCGATATTGTTGCCCGTCGTTCCGACACCGCGAATCCGCATCGACGTGCCTTGCGTCTCGGTCTGGGAGGATTGCAGGTTGAAGCCGGGCGTGACGGAGGACAGATCGGCGATATTGACGATGCCCTGGCGTTCGAGCTGGGCTGGCGTGATCGCCGTCACCGCGATGGGAATGTCCTGCACGTCCGACGCCCGCCGCGTGGCCGTAACGATGATGACATCTTCGGCGAAGATTTCCGTTTCCGGCTCCGTGCTGTCCTGGGCGTAGGCCGGTAAGGCCAGCATGGAGCCGGCCAAGATGGAGCTTGTCAGAAGCGCGGACGCAATTCGGCTATGGTTCTGCATGTGTGTTTCTCTCCCCGAGCGGATTCGCTCATTTTTGCATGGGGTGTATTCACCCTCGACTCACCCATAGCGCGGAAGACCGCCATGTCACGGCGACAAGACGGATTCATCGCATCCGTGAGCTGATTTGTCGTGAAGTGCGGCTTCGGTGCCACAGTGGGACGGTCGGATCAGGCGGCGCCCTGGCGGAATCGCTGTCCCACGGCGCCAACCATGGCAGCGCAGCGTTTCGCCAACCCGGGTTCGCAGGCTGCGATCTGGCTGTAGCGGCGGCGGAGCTTGCCCAGCGCATCGCCCGTACGGGCACGCATCGCGCCTTCGGCCTTCGCATATCCCGAGGCGAGCCAGCCCGCCGGCGAAGGCAGGGTGACGACGCCTGGCGCGACCCTGCGGGGATGAGTGGCGTAATGGCGTTTATAGCCATCCGTGCCGGGTCCGAGGTCGATCACGCTGTAGCCGAGGGCATCGCTTTCGTCGATCAGCGCTTCGAGCAGCTGGATGCCCGGCGCGTAGGCCAGCAGGTCGGGGTCGTAGCCCACGATCCAGCTGTGGAAGACATGACCGTCCGTCAGTCCCAGATCGCAAGCGGCGATCCGGTCGCCGAAGTAGAGAACGTGGAGATCCGCGCGCAGTGCCGCGGTGGGGCCGCGCTCCCACAAATCACGCAGCAGGCCCGACGTGCCGTCGTTTGCGAGCACGTCATACTTGCCCGTCTCTATGAACTTGCCGCGTTTCCATTCCATCAGCGTCCGGTAGGCGTCGATGTCCCGGCTTTGTATGACGGTGCGAGGCGCGCCGACATCCTCTTCGGCCTTGCGCGCGCGGCGGCGCGTGGATTTGAGGTGGCGGCGATAGCTGCCACCCTGATCCGCACGCCAAGTCTCGGCTGTGCCGATCTCCATGCGGGCCGTCTCCACACCGTCGGCTGCGGGCATGGCCGTGTAGTGGAAGGCTCCCACCGCCTGACCGGCCAGCATGCGCTCGACCGCGACATTTCTCCCGATCACGGCTTGGTAGTCCGACAGCGGTGCACCGGAGGGCCTCGCAAACGTGCCGCCCTGCCACGGCAATATTGCCACGAGACGGCCGTCCTCTCGCGCCAGTGTCAGCTTGCCGCCGCCCTGATGACGGTCGGCCAAGCTGTGATAGTCCGGATGGTGATAGGGGCTTTCCAGCAATGGGTCGGCGGCGCGCAGGGAGAGCCAGCCGTCGCGGTCCGCATCGGACAGGTCGCTTGTCGCCAGGGTTTCGAGCTGCAACGGCATTGTCCGCGCCTACCATCCAAGCGCTAAGGGCCTGTTAAAGTGCCTAACGGCAGGTGGAATAGGGCCCCATATCGACATGAAAATGGTCCCGGTGCGCGGCATTGTAGTCAGGCGATAGGGTCACGTTGAACACCCGGCAGGCTTGCTGCCGCGCGTCTCGCAGAAAGGCCTTTGCCTCTGCATCCTCTCCGTTCCAGTCGGTCAGCAGCCGGATCAGCCGCCCGTCCGCCAACTCGAAACCGCCAATGTCCCAAGCATTGGCGAACGCATGTTCGCTCCACCGGCCGGAGCCGTTGCCGCGCTGGCGGCGGCAACTATAGCTTCCCATGTGATGCACGCGCGCCAGAGGCTGTCCGAACCGGTCGCGCGCCAGCGCATCGACCTCCCGCAGCCACAGATAGGCCGCGATCGAGAGCGGGCACTGCATATTGGCCTCGCCCGGGGCGAGCACCGTTCCGTCCAGCCCGTAGACCAGCCGCGCCACCTCCCAGCCGCAGGGCTCCCGCGCCAGGCGCGGCTCCGACGGGATGCTCTCGAAGGCCTCGATGTCGCGCGCCAGGCTCATACAGACGTCTGATGGCGCGACCGACAAGCGCAAAAGCTGTCCTCGCGTCGCCATGCCGATGGGCGCTTCAGGGTCGAGCGGTCGCCACGGCAGATGCTGGTTCGGCACGATGCGGTTCAGCGTCCAGGCGAGGGCGATCAGCACCCAAAGGGCTAGCGCGCGGCCCAACCAACGCTTGGCTCGCTCCCAGTCGAAACGGTCCACCCAGCCTTTTCCCCGACCCTGGGCCATGTCACCCGCTTCCGTTCACGCAGACGACCGGTGCGATGCGGCGGTCGCGCCGCAGCCGGTCGGCCTCCAGCGGATAGTCGCGCAAATCAAGCGGCACGGCTGGGCCGTCCGTCTCCGGCACGATGCCGCGCAGATTGGCCGGTGACACGGTATAGATGCGACCCCGACGCGGTGTCTCGGCCGCGACCACGCCGATCAGCTCCCCGTCCGCGTCCAATACAGGCCCCCCGGATAGCCCACCCAGCGATCCGATCAGACCGCGCGTGCGGCTCACTTCCGACCAGATCAGCACGCCTTCCTCCGTATCGTAGCGGCCGCGCACCTGCATCCTCCCGCGCGACAGGAGCGATCCCACCACCTCGCCGGGGCGGCCCTGCGGATAGCCGAAGAAAAAACCCGTTTCGCCGACCGTGCGGCGGCTATCCAGATCGGTCGGGAGTGGATCGCGCGCCCAGGGCAGGGACAGCTTGGCCAGGTCCGCATCGTGGTAGATTTCCGCGCGCTGCACCCGCAGCATCTGCCGCGCCGACACCTTGATGCCGATCGTGTCGCAACTGTCCACCACATGCCGCGCCGTGACCCAGTCGCCCGTATTCGAGCTGGCAAACGCCGTGCCGATGCCGGATTGTGGCGCGTCGATGCGCACCAATATGCGCTCGTCGCGTGGGGACTCAGAGGGCAGCAGCGGGCCGAGTTCCGGCAGCGGCACTGGCACGGGCGGGGCCGGGCGGTCCCGATTGGCGTAGAGCAGCATGGCGAGGACGATGCCCCCATAAAGGAGCCAGTCCGGGAAGACGTCTCTCACGTCAGCCGGCGATCGCGAATGCCAGGACGATGGACCCCGCCAGCTTGAACGCGCCCAGCACGAGCGCGGGCGCGACAACCCCGTCCTCTATCAGGGCCGGAATACCTCGGAACACCATGTCGGTCATTCGGAACAGGAAGAGCTGCAAGGCGACCGATACGGTGCCCCAGACAGCGACATCGCCCAACGAAACCTTGTGAATCATGCAGGCCGCCAAGGGCAGGGACAGCGCCAGGATCAGCGACGACAGATGCACCGCCGCCGCCATGTTGCCTTGCCCGACCAGGGCGAACTCCTTGTGCGGCGTTAGCCACACATAGAGCAGCAAGGCCGCCACAAAGATCGCCGTCACGGCCAGAAGATAGACGACCAGCAACGGGAATCCCTGCGCCAGACTGTCGAAAACGGAAGCCATGCCAGCACCTTAACCAATCACCGCCCCCGCAGTTGGACGGCATGTCGCGGATGGCGGGCCGCGAGGCAAGGGGGCAATCGGACATTGCTACCTTGCGCGCATCCGCTGCACTTCATCTGCGAACCTGTTTAGAAATCGAGATTATAGGTTTAGGAGAACCGTCCCCGGCATTTATTGCCGGGGTCTGCCATCCTCCAACTTCACAAGACGAGCCGTCCCGGACCCCCTCGTTTTGTGGACTGCTACAAGACCAGACCCCGGCAATAA